>JAEMQF010000110.1 GCA_022758925.1 Burkholderiales bacterium
CGTACATCGGCGGCACCGCATAGTCGCGATGCAGGCGCAGCAACAGCTCGGTCAGGCCTTCGGGATAGACCTCCCAGCCCATGTCGGTGGTCTCGCGCCCGCCGCGCTGCGCGTCCCACGGTTCGCCGGCGCTGATCATGCCGCGCGTGTAGTAGTTGATCCCCAGGAAGTCCATCGGCGTGGCGATGTGCAGCAGATCGTCGGGCTCGACCTGCGGCGCATCGGCACCCAGATACTCGAGCATGTCACGCGGGTAGGCGCCCTTGAACAGCGGGTCCATGTACCAGCGCACCACCTTGCCGTCTTCAAGCAGGGTCTTGGCGCGGTCCGCCGCGCTGTCGGTGACCGGCTGCATCGGCGAGAGGTTGAGCACGATTCCCAGGCGGCTGGCGCAGCGCTGGGCGCGTAACGCCTGCAGCGCCAGGCCATGGCTGAGCAGCAGGTGATGTGAAACCTGCGTCGCCAGCGCGCGGCTCTTCAAGCCGGGAGCGAAGACACCGGCTTCGTGGCCGAGCGTGGCGATGACCCACGGTTCGTTGTGCGTGCTGATCGTCGCCACCCGGTCGCCGAGGCGCTGCCCGACTTGACACGCGTATTCGACGAAACGGTGCACCGTGTCGCGGTTCGCCCAGCCGCCCTTTGCTTGCAACGCAGCCGGAAGATCCCAATGGTTCAGTGTCAGGTACGGCTTGATGCCACGCAGCAGCAAGCCATCGACGAGCCGTTCGTAGAAGTCCAGGCCCTTTGAATTCCACGCGCCGGCACCGCTTGGGCGCACGCGTGGCCACGACACCGAAAAGCGGTATGCACCGACTCCCAGGCTGGCGATGAGGTCGAGGTCGCCTTCCCAGCGGTGGTAGTGGTCGCACGCGATATCGCCGTCACTCGCGTCGGCGATGGCGCCCGGGACACGGCAGAACTCGTCCCAGATCGACGGCCCCTTGCCGTCTTCGATGGCGCCGCCTTCGATCTGGAACGAACTCGTGGCCACGCCCCACACGAAGTCCTTCGGGAACTGCAGCGCGGTCCTGGCGGAGAGCGGTGGGTACTTCGGTGGGTTCATTTGAATTCGATTCACTTCACCGCGCCCGCCGTCAGGCCGGCGATGAGCTGGCGTGAGGACAGGACGAACAACACCACCAGCGGCAGGGTCGCGATTGCCGAGCCGGTCATGAGCGCGCCCCATTCGGTGTTCACCGGGCTCTGCAGGCTGCGCAGTGCGAGCGGCAGGGTGTACATCTCGGGCGAACGCATCACGACCAGGGGACCGATGAAGTTGTTCCACGATGCGATGAACGTGATCAACCCCAGCGTGCCGAGTGCCGGCTTCAGCAGCGGCAGCACGATGCGCGCGTAGATGCCCAGTTCGCTGCAGCCGTCCATGCGCGCCGCCTCGACCAGATCCTTCGGAATCGACGTGGCGACGAACTGGCGCATCAGGAAGATGCCGAATGCGCTCGCCGCGCCGGGGATGTAGAGCGCGCGAGGCGCGTCGATCCAGCCCAGCATGTCCATGATCATGAATGTCGGGATCATGTTCATGAACGAGGGCAGCAGCATCGTTCCCATGACCAGGCCGAAGAGCGCGTTCTTGAAGCGGAAGTCGAACACGGCGAAGGCGTAGCCGCCCATCGAGCAGAACAACAGCGTCAGCACGGTTGACGCGATCGCCACGTACACGCTCCAGCCGAGGTTGCGCCAGAACGGCATGCGCTCGGTGAGGATCTTCAGGTTGTTGAAGAAGTCGTCGCCGAAGAACACCGGCGGCGGCAGGCTGAAGATTTCGGTGCGCGAGTGCGTGGCAAACACGAACATGAAGTAGAACGGCGCGAGCATGATGAGTGCGCCGGCGCCGACCACGGCATACGCGGCCCACGGCGCGAGGCGGTGCGAAACGCTTGTCATGGACTTCGCTTTCGCGCCCTCACGCCGAAGCCCCGCGCGGGCGGAACGCGACGTGGGTGACCCAGGTCAGCGCGGCGACGAGGATGAACAGCAGCCACGACATCGCGCTCGCCGCGCCGAAATCGTTGAAGTCGAACGCCATGCGATAGAGGTAGATCGCGGTCGTCATCCCCGACTGGTCGGTGCCGCCGCGCCCGCCGGTCAGGATGAAGGGCTCCTCGAACAATTGCAGGCCGCCGATGACCGACAGCGTGACGCCGAAGAAGATCATCGGTTTGAGCCCCGGCAGCGTGATGTGGAAGAACTGCTGCAGGCGGCCGGCGCCGTCCATCGTCGCGGCTTCGTAGATGTCGCCGGGAATCGTCTGCAGCGCGGCGAGGTAGAGCACGACGTTGAAGCCGACGTAGCGCCAGAACACGATCATCGAAATCGCGGGCTTGATGTTGTCGGGGTCGTTCAACCAGTCCACCGGATTGGCTGGCAGGAACCAGCCCAGCCCCGGCACCTGGGCCAAGGCCTGCAGGAAGACGTTGATCAGGCCGTAGTCGGTGGAGAACAGCGAGCTGAACAGGATCGCGATCGCCACCGTCGACGTGATGTAGGGCATGAAATAAGCGCCGACCACGCCGTTGCGCAGTTTCTTGAACGACGTGTGGATGAACACCGCCAGGGGTATCGCCACCAGGTGCTGCGGAACGCCCGACGCCACCGCCAGCCAGGCGGTGTTCTTCAGCGACTTCCAGAACCACTCGTCGCGCAGCGCAAACGCGTAGTTGTCCAGGCCGACATATTCCATCGCACCCAGGCCGCTGGTCGGCTCCCAGGTCTGGAACGCCAGGAACAGCGAGAACGCCAGCGGAAACCCGCCGAACACGAGGAACAGAATCAGAAACGGGCTGAGCAGGACGTAGGGCGCCCATTCAGGGGACAGGCGCAGGACAGGTGGCAGCTTCATGGCGTTGCGGTGTCGCTGAGGGCTTGGGCGGCAGTCGGGCGATTGCGCACCGGGGTCAGCGGTGCGCCCGCTGCTGCAGCAAGCGCTGTGCGTCGGCCAGCGCGAGCGTGATGTCCTTGCCGCGCTCGAGCACCTTGTCGAGCTCGGTGTTGATGACTTCGTCGGCAAACGCGTCCTGCTTGTGCACCGCGACCGCGGCGATGCGGCTCGCCGCCGTGCGCCAGGTGATGCGTGCCTTCTGGCCACCGAGGAACTCGATCGGCAGTTCGAAGAACGGGTCGTCGTAGGTTTCGAGCAACGCGGGAAAAGCGTCCTGCAACTTGAACGCGCCGAGCTGCACCTCGCGATCGAGCGTCATCATCTGGATGAATTCCCAGGCCAGCGGTTTGTTCGCCGCCGGCACGCCGCGCGCGATCGCGAAGAAGGTGCCGCCGTAGGCCGCGAACGCGCCATCGGGGAGTTGCGCGGCACGCCACTGCCCCTTGGTGTTCGGCGCGAGCCAGTTGTTCAGATGCCCCGCGAGCCAGGCGCCGCTCATTTGGGTCGCGATCGTGCCGCGCTTGAAGCCCTCGGACCACTCGTTCGACCAGGCACCGACGCGAGCGTCGAGCTTGTGCTGTCGAACCCTTCGCGCGAGTTCGAAGGCACGCACGAAACGCGGCGTCGTCACCAGCACATTCGATCGGCTGTCGAAGTACAGGCCCTCGCCGGGCTGCACGCCGGTGCGGATCACGATGTCCTTCATGTCGCGCGCGTGCGCCATCAGGTAGGCGCCGGTCGCCGCCTTGATCTTCGCGCCGCTGGCGACGTAGCTGTCCCAGGACTGGATCAACTCGGCTTCGCTGACGCCGGCCCTGGCAAGGACGTCGGCGCGGTACAGCAAGGTGCCGGGTCCGATGTCGGCCGGCGCGGCGACGACCGCACCCTTGCGGCTGGTGGCCTGCTGCAACGCGTATGGCACGTAGCGCGCTTCGAACTTCCTGATGTCGTAGGGCGGGCGCGACAGGTCTTCCAGACCACCACCCTGGGCGAAGCGACCGACGTAGCCGACCTCCAGCGCCATCACGTCGGGCAGGTAGAACGACGTCGACAGAGCGGTTGTCATCGCCGTGTGGTGGTCGCTGAACTGGCGGCTCACGACCTTGATGCCGACATTCGGGTGCAGGCGATTCCATCGAGGGATCGCACCACGCACGATTTCGTCGACGGCCGGAAACGCTGCGACCGTGAGCAACTGCTGGGCGCGCGCGTGACCCAGCCACAGC
>JAEMQF010000287.1 GCA_022758925.1 Burkholderiales bacterium
CACGATTGCCGATTCACTCGGCTCACCGCGCTGCGAGCCCTATTCGTTCGAATTGAACCGGCGCTTCGTGGATGAGGTCGTGCTCGTCAGCGACGCGCAAATCCGCGAAGCGATGCGACTCTTGTTCCGCAGCGCCAAGCTCGCGGTCGAGCCTGCCGGCGCGGCCGCACTCGCGGCATTGATGCACCCGCTGCAGAAGCAGCTCGAGGGCCAGTGCGTCGGCCTCGTCGTGTGCGGCGCGAACATCGACGCTGAGACCTTCGCCAGGCAACTGCTGCCTTGACGTCTGGTGCCCAGGCCTTGCGCCGCCGTTCGACGGCGCAAGGCCTGGAATGCGCGCGCGGGGTGCTCGCCGGCGCCGGGTCGATTCAGCGCCGCCGGCTTATGCCGCACAGGCTGCCGGCTTCATCCGGTCGACGCCTCGGGACTTGCCGGGGCACCGATCAACCCCAGGCTGAGTGCCGTGCCCAGCAACACCACTGCCCCGCCGGCGAGCATCTGCAGCGTCACCACTTCGCCGAGGTAGAACAGGCCCGAGGCCAGGGCCACGATCGGGTTCAGGAACGTCACCGCCATGGCTCGCACCGGACCGATGCGACGCAACAGCCGAAAGTAGAGCAGGAAGCCCAGCCCTGAACTGGCCACGCCGAGCAGGGCCAATTCGATCCAGGCGCGTGCCCCGGGGTCGCGGCTCGGCCAGTCGGCCCACGCGAACGGGGCCAGGCACAGGCTCGCCGCCATCAGACTGCCGACGGTGATGACCAAAGCGTCGGCACTGGCCAAGTGGCGGCGGGTGTAGAGCGCACCCACTGCCCACAGCACCGAGGTGCAGAGCACGGCGACCACGGCGAGCGCACCGCTGCCCGACTTGAACGAAACGCTGCCCGACACCAGCAGCGCCACGCCGGCAAAGCCGATCACCAGGCCGGCGCCTCGCCAGGCGCCGAGCCGCTCTTTGAGAAAGAAGTGCGCGAGCAACGCGGCGAACAGCGGCGCCGTGGCGTTCAGCACTGCCACCAGGCCGGCTGTGATGTGCAGCGACGCATAGGCAAGCAACAGGAAGGGCAGCGCGGTGAACGGCACACCCAGGACCAGCAGTTGGAACGGGTGCGCGCGCAGCGTGGGCAGGCCACCGCGCAGCAGCAGCAAGGGAAACAGCAACAACGCCGCCATTGCCAGGCGCACCGCGACCAATGGTGCGGGGCCGAAATCGGGCACCGCGGCGCGCACGAACATGTAGGCCGTGCCCCAGAGCAGGCTCAGCAGCAGCAACTCGGCAATGTCTTGGAGGCGCATCGTTGGGTAAGGCCTGCGCCCGGGTGCGGCGGATGAATCAAGCCGCTCTGGCCACTTCGATTCCAGCACCATACTATTTCACGAAATGACATCGAGTGCGCGCTCGACTTCCGAGTTTTGCAGTGGCCGCTACGTGCCGTCGACCCAGGGCCGCCCGGCCGTAGACTGCTGTGTCGCGAAACCCACGCGCAGCGGAGCAGTGCATTTTGAAATTCCCGATGGCCAAGAATTCGCTGTTCGCGGTGCTGTTGCGCTCACCGTGGTGGGTCAGCGTGGCCATTGCCGGCGCTCTGGCACTGGTGGCGGCAGCCCTGCTGCCGCAGGCCTATCGCGCGGTGGGCGCGCTCTCGGCGCTACCGTTCGCCGTGATCGCCGCCATCGCGGCCAGGCGCCAGGCGCGGCTGCCGAGCGCGGCGAAGGTGCTGGCAACGCAGCAAGCGGTGAGCGCGATGAGTTGGCCGGACTTCGCAAAGCTTCTCGAGCTGGCCTTTGCGCGCGATGGCTACTCGGTGCAGCGCGGCAAGGACGATGCCGTGGACTTCGACATCGAGCGCCAGGGCCGGCGCATGTTCGTCAGCGCAAGGCGCTGGAAGTCGGCTCGCACCGGCCTCGCGGCGCTGCGCGCGCTGCAGACCGCGCGTGAGGCTGCCGGCGTGCCCGATGCGCTGCACATCGGCCTGGGCGAACTCACCGACAACGCGCGGCCGTTCGCCGCCGAACATCGCATCGCAATCTGGGCCGGCGCCGAGTTGGCGCAGGCGCTGCGCAGCTTGACGCTGCCCCTGCCCGCGCCGAAGCCGCCTCCGCGATAGCCCGCAACAGGCCGCGACAGGGCGCGACAGGGCGCGGCAGCGCCCCGCTCGCCGCCGCGCAATCGAACCGCATCGGCGCGGCGGCGCAAAACCGCGTGCAGATCGAGCATCGCACGAACGCAAGCAGCACGATCTCACACCAGCAGGCCCCGAGGTTGCGCTATTTGCCTCAAGTCACGCGCCGCGCTTCCGATGAAGGCCTGCGGATCTCGGTGTGAGGCCTGCGCGCGGGCTGAAATCGGCCAACGTCAACCAAACGGGGGATCATCTTGTTAAGTGTTGTGTACCTTCTGATGCTGAGTGGTGTTGGCCTGCTGTTGCTCGCGTCGGTCGTCGACGCCGTCATCCTGGTCGCGCGCAAACCGAGCTGGGCCACGCCGCAGCACCACCTCACGCTGATCGACAGCGCCGACCGCCGAACCAACCCACTTCCCGTGGTGGGGACGGACCGGCGCAACAAGCCCACCGATTCCGAGCTGGCTCGCGACGCCGCGTAGGCGTCTTTCGGCTCACGCCGCGGGTAGGCGGCGAATTCTTCGGGGTTCCCTTCGCTGTCGAAGCTGCCTCACACCAGAGGCGCCAGCAGGCCCTGCAAATCTTCGGCGCTGAATTTCGGCGCCGCGGCGCCATCGGTGCCGAGCACACCCTCGGTCAGCGCGGTCTTGCGTTGCTGCAACGCGAGCATGCGTTCTTCGATGCTGCCGGCCACCACCAACTTGTAGACGAACACCGGCTGGTCCTGGCCGATGCGGTGGGCGCGCGCCGTCGCCTGTTGTTCAACCGCAGGGTTCCACCACGGGTCGAGGTGGATCACGGTGTCGGCGGCAGTGAGGTTCAGGCCCACGCCGCCGGCCTTCAGGCTGAGCAGCAGGATTGGCACCGCCTTGGCCTGGAACTGCCGCACCACCGCGCCGCGCTCGCGCACCGGGGTTTCGCCGGTGAGCACCAGGAACGGCAGCTGCAGATCGGCGAGCTCGATTTCCACCAGACCCAGCATCTCGGTGAACTGCGAAAACACCAGCAGGCGCCGGCCTTCGTCCACCAGTTCGGGCAGGTTGTCGCGCAGCCATTCCATCTTGGCGCGCTCCATCGTCGCCGGCGCCTTGCTGCCCTTCACCAGGCGCGGGTCGCAACACACCTGGCGCAGTTTCAGCAAGGCGTCGAGGATGCTGATCTGCGCACCCGCAAAACTCTGGCGCTTCAGCACACGGCGCACCTGTTCGTCGGCCGCCACGCGCACGCTCTCGTACAGCGCGCGCTGCTGGCCCTGGAGCTGCACGCGGCGCACGACCTCGGTCTTGGGCGGCAACTCGGCGGCGACCTCGAGCTTGCGCCGGCGCAGGATGAACGGCCGCACGCGCTGCGCGAGCAGTTGCGCGCGCAGCGTCTCGCCGTTGGTCTCGATCGGCTTGCGCCAGACGCGCGCGAAGCTGCGCGCGTCGCCCAGGAAACCGGGCATCAGGAAGTCGAAGTGCGCCCACAGCTCGCCGAGGTGGTTCTCCAGTGGCGTGCCGGTCACGCACAGACGGTGCCGCGCCTTGAGCTGGCGCAACGCGGTCGCGGCCCGGCTCGCGGCGTTTTTCACCATCTGCGCTTCGTCCAGGATCAGCAGGTGCCAGGCCTGCGCCTGCAGCGCTGCGACGTCGCGCCACAGCAGCGGGTAGGTGGTGAACACGACGTCGTGTGCGGCGATGCGTGCAAAGTCGCGCGCGCGGCCGGCGCCCTGCAGCGTGAGCACGCGGAGTGACGGTGCGCAGCGCGCCGCTTCGGCCTGCCAGTTGGCGATGAGCGAGGTAGGCAGCACGATCAGCGCCGGCGCGTCGAGCCGGCCTGCGTGTTTTTCGAGCAGCAGGTGCGCCAGCACCTGGGCCGTCTTGCCCAGGCCCATGTCGTCGGCAAGGATGCCGGCGAGGTGCTGTTCGCGCAGGTACTGCAGCCAGGCCACGCCGTGCAGTTGGTAGGTGCGCAGCGTCAGGTTCAGGCCGATCTCGAGCATGCGCTGCGGCGCCAGGGGCATCGGCGCGCCGGCCAGGCGCAGGCGCTGCGCGAGCGCACTCAGGCCCGCCTCACCCTGCAATTGCCAGGCGCCTTCGACGCCGACGCGCTCGGCGCGGCGCTGCTGCGTATCGAGCAGCGCCAGGCGCATCGCCTCGAGCCGCTGCGCTTCCCAGTTCGACAGGCGGAGCCACTGGTCGGGCTTGCGACGCGGGTCGGTGAGAAGGTCCAGCATCGCGCTGACGATGGCCTTCAGCGGCGCAGCCGGCGCCTCGATGCGCCGGCCGCCGGGCGCGCGCAGCACGATGACGGCGGCGTCGGGGATTTGTGCAAGCTCACGCGCGCTCAGCCAGCGCGCGTCGCGCTTCAGCAAGTCGGCGAGCAGCGGCGCGAGGTCGAGCGTTTCGCCGTCGACGTCGACGCCCAGGCTCAGCATGAACGAGCCTTCGCGCGGCGGCTGGCGCAGCGCGCTCAGGGCCTGGACGCGTGGGCCAAGCGGCTCGACCAGTTCCCGGCCTTCTTCAACGCCGCTGGCGGGATTGACGACGATGCGCCAGCGATCCACTGCCAGGCTCTGGTGCGCAAAGCCCGGCTGCACGACGATGGCCCAGGCCTGCGCCTGGAGCTTGGGCACCTGCTCGGCCCAGAAGTCGCCGAAGTCCACTTCGTTCGGCAGCGACCACAGATCCTCATGGCCCTGCGCCGCCTCCTTCGTGCGCCATTGCAGCGCCTGTGACGCAAGTGGCCGCAGGCCGCTGGCCCAGAGTGCATCGGAAGCGTCGGCTTCGGCCGCGAGGTTGCGTTGCATCAGCACGCGTTCGTTCCAGGCGCCGCGCAACAGCACAGTGGGCTTGGGTCTTGTGTTGAGCAAGCGCGTCGGCGCCGGGGTTTCCCAGTGCAGGCCCTTGTCCGTGGCGTAGGTCCAGGTGATGCGCGCCACGGTGAGTTGCGCGCTGCGCGGGCCGAAGCCGTCTCGCGCGCGCAGGCCGAGAAAGCCGTCGCCGCGCGTCAGCGTCTGCAGGTTCAGGCGGGCGCGGAACTGGCCCGGCGTGAGGGCCTGCGCGCCGCCCGTGATGGGCGTTGCGGCAGGGGTCGTGGAAGATGCTGCGCTCGGGTCGGGCTCGACTGCTGGCGGCGCCTGCGGATCATTGATTGCGCTTGCCGGCCCTGCTTCGAGGGGCAATTGCGTTGGCGTTGGCGTTGGTCGTGGCTTTGTCTTTGGCTTTGGCGCCGGCTTTGGCGCCGGCGGTGGCGCCTGCGCCTCGGCGCGCAACAGCGCGATCACGCGTGCAGCGTCCGCGTCGGGCAGCGTGGGCAGCGCGCGCAACTCTTCGGCCCCGGCATGCCGCCGCAGCGCCGCGAGCCAGACTTGCACCGCCGCTTCGCGGGAGGGCGGGGCCATTGGCACGCCGCTGCGGGGTGGGGGTGCACGGGCCATGCCTCGATTCTCTGTGTGATTCGCGGTTCACCGTGGCCAGGCTCCGCAGCATGTGGCCGTTGCAAGCCACATTCACCCTGCTTGATCGCAATCACTTGGGCGCAACACCCGGCGGCGTGAAGAACGGAATCGGCGCGCCGGCGTAGATCGACGTCGGCAGTGCGCCGTTCCAGCGCTCGGCCTTGACGCGCTCGACCTCGATGCGGCGCAGCTCAAGGACGTCACGGTTCTGCGCGAGCGCAGCGTTTTGGATCTTCAGCGCCTCGGCCTGCGCGGTGGCGACCTTGAGGTTGGCGTAGGCTTCGCCGTCGGCCTTGGCCCTCAGGGCCGTGGCTTCGGCTTCGGCCACCGCCACCTTCTGCTTCTGCTCGGCCTCGACCGTCTTGAGTTTGTTTTCGGCGACGAGCCTCAATTGCTCCTGCGTCACTTTCTGATTGATCGCGCCCATGTAATCCGGCGAGAACGCGAAGTTGCGCATGTCGATGTTGATGATCCGTGCGCCGTAGATGGCGACCTTGTCGCTCAAGGCCTTGTAGATCTCGGACGACACCTGCGCGCGCTTGGCGATCAGGTCGGGCGCCGTGAACCGCGCCGTCACCGCCTTGAACACCTCCTGCGTCGCGGTCTGGATATAGCTTTGCAGATTGCCGTCGTGGCTGTACTTCTCGAACACTTCGGCGACGCGATCGGTGGCGATCGAGTAGCGCACCGTCATGTTCACGGTGACGGGTTGGGTGTCGCTGGTGCTGCCTTCCGACTTGTCGACAGTCGCTTCTTCGGCGCGGGTGTTGAAGATCGCCAGCGCCTGCCACGGCAGCAGGATCAGGAAGCCTTCGTTCTCGATGCCCTTGATCGCGCCGCCCACGGTGATGACACCGCGCGTTCCGGTGGGCACCGTACGTATCGGCCAAAATCCGAACAGCAACGCCAGCGCAACCGCGCCAAGGGTCAGGTCACGCACCATGACACCGACTTTGGGAGTGCCCTGTTCGGTGCGGTAGCGACTGTTGAATTCCATGGCAATCCTCGGTAAGAAGGCGGTGGCGAACCCGAAGGGAGCGCCTTCGCGCCCGGCGTGCGGATGTTACGAGGCCCGAATGCGTGTGCGCGGCGCCGAGCCCGGAGCGTCAAGGCTTGGCCGGGATGCGCGCCGTCTGCGCCGGGCCCAGGTGCATGCCGCTGTCGAGCAGCAGCAGCTCGCCGGTGACGGTGCGCGCGCCTTCGGTCAGCCAAAGCACGGCCTCGGCCACGTCCTGCGCCGTGCACGGGCGCGCGAGCGGGGCGTTGCTCTCGTAGTTCGCCCTGATCCGTTCATAAGCTTCCTGGCCCATGCCATCGACGAACCAGCGCGTCGTGATCAGGCCCGGGCACACGGCGTTGACGCGCACCTGCGGCGCAAGCGCGCGCGCGAAGTACAGCGTCATCGAATTCACCGCGCCCTTTGACGCGATGTAGGCGACCGAAGAGCCGATGCCCAAGGCCCCGGCGATCGACGAGACGTTGACGATCGAGCCGGCGGCGGCCTTCAGCGGCTCGGCGCAGGCGCGGATCATCTGCAACGTGCCGAGCGCATTGACGCCGACGATGCGCTGGAACGTCGCCGCGTCGATCGCATCCCAGTTGCCCGCGCCGGCAAAACTCGTGATGCCGGCGTTGTTGACCAGCGCATCGAGGCGCCCCCAGCGTTCGATGACGCAGCGCACCATGGCCTTGCAGTCGGCGTCTTCGGCGACGTCGGCGCGCATCAGCAAGGCGGCCGCTCCTGCCGCCTGACAAGCCGCCAGCGACGCGTTCGCATCGGCCTCGCTGCGCGAATAGTTGATCAGCACGTCATAGCCGCGCCCGGCCAGCGCCAGCGCGGTGGCGGCGCCGACGCCGGTGGCCGAGCCGGTGACGATCGCAACCTTGCGCTGGCCCATGGAACTTGCTTTCGAAGACGCTGATCAGGCGCTCAGTGTAGGCGCAGCCCGCCGGGCGCAGCGCCACGAGCCTGGGCGGCAGAAAGCCGCAACGGCTCCGAGGGGCGCAGCGTGAAGGCTTGCACGCAAGGCTGCCGGGCTGCCCTTGAAACCGGGCTGGCCGGACCCAAGTCAGGCTGCAGGGGCGGACCTCCGAGCTGCCCGAGTAGAACGCATCATGAATGCTCCAAGGCAAATCGAACTTCCCGAGCGGTTTCGCGTGGTCGTGACGCTCGCGCAGTTGCTCGAGCACCTCGAAAACAGTAGCGCAGCACTCAGCGCGGACCAGTATCGTTCGGTCGTCCGGCACCTGGCCGAAGAGTTCGCCAACGTCGAACCCGGCCCCGAGCTCGATGCCGTGTTGAAATCGTTTCCGGCGGCCGCGCAACTCTACGAGAACGAACGCTACGAACAGGCCGGCCTGTGCCGCTCACCGCTCGAGCTGTCGCTGAACACCGAACAGCAGGCGCGCAGCGCGCTCGCCCGCATCGCAGCGCTTTAGGCCGGCTTTCACCCGGCGCGCGCAGCGTCGCGCGCTACGGCTGCTTTCGAGGCACCCGAGCATCAGTTCGAGTGCACGCAACCGACCCTTCAGCCGTCTCTCCGCGCTCGGTCAGCATGCCGTCGTCGTGGCGGCAGGGCGGCGGCGGCGCCCCCGTTCTCCGGCCCACGCTCGCGGGCGGCCGTCGCAGACTGCAATCCGCAGCCGCGTCAACACCGCCGTGCCCTGCAACCATGGGGGGCGACCGCGAATGGTGCCTGCGCCCGGGGGCACCACCACCGCCCTGATGCATCCGGGGTGGCGTGCCACGCCTTCGCATGCCACCCCGGTGCCCGGGCAGGTGGCTTGGGGCACGGGCGCAGGCACCATTCGCGGTGGCCGCGACCATCGCACGAACAGACGCTGTTGATGGCCCGACGCCTGCGAACCGAAGACGGTGCCCCGCGAGCGTGGGCCGGAGAACGTGCCCCGGGCCACCTGCCCCCGCTCCACGCTTGCAGGCAGCGCGCTGCGAACGTCGGCTATGAGTCGACCGCCAACCGGCTTTCCTATGATTGAAAGCGAATTCGCATGAACCCCGCGGAAGAGATCATTCATCTCGAAGCTACTTCGCCACGCCGCGCCAATCTCGAAGCTACTTCGCCACGCCCCGCCAATCGCGATAGAGATCGAGGTCGAAGCCATCGGGGTAGTTCAGGTAGCCTGGCTTGTAGCCCTTGACGCTCTTGACGCCGTACTGCCAGATGATGGCCTTGGTCTTGCGGTCGATCACGACCACGCGGTCCTGCAGGTCGTCGGCGACGACGATGTCGCCGGTGTCGGGCAGTTCGCGCGCGAGTGACGGGTGGTCCAGCGCGCCCTCGCCTTCCTTGACGAAGTACTCCCAGGTCTTCTTGCCGGTGGCGGGGTCGAAGATGACGACGCGGCCGGGCTTGCTGAAGTCGGCCACGATCACCTGTTTGCCGTCGACGGTGGGGAACGCGTCCGACGGGTAGCGCACGCCGGGTGCGCGCTTGCTCCACAGCACCTCGCCCGCGCGCGTGATGCGCGTAATCCAGGAGCCGGCAATCTCGCTCACCAGGATGTCGCCGTTGTCCGTGGGCGTGGCGCCGTTCGGGTAGGCCAGCTGCTGTGGCGGATTGTGGTTGCACTTGCCGGGCTGGCCCCATTCGGTGGTGATGCGATTGGTCTTGGGGTCGATGATCAGCACGCGGCAGTTGCGGATGTCGGCGGTCAGGAACTGGCCGTCTTCCAGCAAGTGCGAGTCGTCGGGGTAGTTCAGCAAGTCGCCCTTGCCGCGCGTGTCGGGCGTGCCGAAGGTCCAGGTGATGGCGCGCTGTTCATAGTCGATGATGTGGATGTCGTAGTTGTCTTCCTCGCTCACCGCCAGCTGCTTGCCGTCGTGCGAGAAATTGACGTCTTCGTTGCCGCGGTAAAGCTTGAGGTTGGGCGATGGAAATTCCCAGACGATGCGCTTGTCGGGCGTGACCTCGATGAGCCGGTTGTTGCGCCGGTCGGCAATCAGGATCGGGTAGGGCAGCGGCTTGCCCCAGCTCGGCACCGGGTTGCGCCGCGTGCCGGTGACCGGCGGTATCGGCGGCAGCACGACGCCGCTGGAGACGATGCCGGCACCGGTCATTTCCGGCGTCACGGTCACCGCCACGCCGATCTCTTTCGGTTTGTCCTTGGCTTGTGCAGGCAACAAGACCAGACACGCGGCGAGGCCGATGGTGTTGAACAGGGCAGGTGGTTTAAACATGGCGTGGGTCACTCGCTTTCAAGAATCTCGCGCCCGCCGTACAGGGCGGGCGTGGTTCGGGTTGAAGGTCTTCGCGCGCGCCACTCACCGCTCCCAGGCGCGCGCCAGCAGCGAGCCGTTCATGCCCGTCAACTGCCGCGCAATGCCGGCCTTGATGAGGCCGGCCAACAGCGGCGCACGCCCGGCCACTGCAAGCACACCGCGGCGTGCCAGCCTGGCCCAGGAGCGCTCGTCGGTAAACAGCGAGACCAGCGCCTGGGTGCCCAGGTAGATCGGCAGCGTGGTGCGGCGGTGCTCGGCCTCGAAGGCCTGCAGCACAGCCAGGGCACCGATGTCGCGGCCGGCCTGGCGCGCTGCCTTCAGCTCGCGAGCCAGCACCTCCACGCCATACAGGCCGAAGTTCCAGCCATGCGCGGTGACAGGGTGCATGCCCACGGCGGCATCGCCGATCAACGCCACGCGCGGCGCGGCGAAGCGGTGTGAATACACGCCCACCAGCGGGTACAAGTGGCGCGGGCCGACGGCCTGCATGGCGCCCAGGCACTCTGCGGATTGGCCCTGCACTCGCGCCGCAAACGCAGCGTCGTCCAACGCCATCCATTGCGGCGCCTGGTCGCTGGGCAGCGTCACCACCGCCGAGGCCAGGCGGTCGTTCAGCGGCAGCAGCGCCAATGTGTTGCCATGGCGGAAACACTCCCAGGCGATGGCGTCGCTCGGGCGGGAGTGCGCCACGCGGCCCAGGATCGCGCTGCGCCCGAAGTCATGCATCGACGCACCGATGCCCGCCATGCGCCGCGTTTGCGACATGCGGCTGTCGGCGGCCACCACCAGTGCAGCGCGGAAGACCCGGCCGTCGGCCAGGGTCACCTGCGCCGCCGTGGGCCCGGATTCCAGCGCCACCACCCGCGCATCGCACAGCAATCGCACCTGGGCTCGGGACATGGCCGCGCCCAGCGCGGCGGCGCGGATATGGTGGTTCGGCACGAGCCACCCCAATTCCTCGGCAGCGCCGTCGGCGGCACCGATGCAAAGTGGCGTGGTGCTGTCGCCGTTGAGCACACGCGCCTCGCGCAGCGGCGCAATCGCCTGCGGCGGCAGGCGTTGCCACAGACCCAATGCCTGCATCACGCGGCGCGAGCGGTGCGTGAGCGCAATCTCGCGGCCGTCATCGGCCGGGGCATCGAGCGCGGCGCGCGCCTGCTGTTCGAGCAACAGCACGCTCAGGCCGGCATCGGCCAGCGCACAGGCCAGGGCCAGGCCGGCAGGGCCGGCGCCGGCCACCAGCACGTCGGCATCGGCCGGTGGTTTCGGTAGCGTCGCGGTCATCGCGCGGATGTTGCGCTGCGCTCAACCGCACAGGTTTGACGCTTGTCATGCGCGGGGCCGGGATGCCCGGTCTTATGATCGATTCCCTCACCCTGCCTTCCTTGCATTTGTCACGGAAGCTGGTCCGGTCACTTGGTTGCGGCCGAGGGCCGCGCCCGGCCCCTTTCCGCGGGAGGGAAGGCTCTTTCTTCCGACTGCGGGGAAAGGGAATTGCCTCAAAGCGGCCTCGAATTGGACAACTTCGTTTCAGTGTACTTCGTAGTGAAGTATCATGAACCCCGTTTCGTCAGCCCGAGGTTTATCTTCATGGCTGCTCCTGACCGAGGCAACAGCCACCATGACCATCAGCACCGAAGACCGGGAATTCTTTGCCACCCTGGGCGAACGCATCGCGTCCTTGCGCAAGGCCAACAACGTCACCCAAGTGCAACTGGCCGAGGCGCTGGGGGTGTCGCAGCAGACCTTGCAGTCCTATGAGGTAGGCCGTCGACGCATTCCGGTGTCTGCCCTGCCGGTGGTGGCCAGCACCCTGTCGGTGTCGCTCGATAAATTGTTCGGCTCCGGGCACAGGGCCACGCGCAGCAAGCGCGGGCCGGTTCCACAATGGCAGCAGCAGATGGAAGCGGTGGCCCAGTTGCCCAAGGCCAGGCAGCGCTTCGTGAGCGAGATGCTGCAAACCGTGCTGGCCCAAGCTGCCAGCCGCTGAAGGAAGGAACGCCATGACCACCGTGCAAATCACTTTGCCCGATCAACTGGCCCAGGAGGCGCAGCGCGCCGGGCTGCTGTCGCCGGCGCGGCTGGAGAAGTGGTTGCGTGATCAGCTCAAGGATCAGCGTCTCGATGAGCTGTTCTCGGCGATGGACCGCATGGCCGGCGTCGATGAGCCGGCCGCGATGTCGCCCGAAGACGTGGCCCAGGAGATTGCCACCATGCGCGCTGAGCGGCGCGCGAAGAACGCGACCTGATCGGCCACGGCGTGCGGCTGGTGCTCGATACCAATGTGGTCGCCTCGGCCTTGCTGTGGGGCGGCGTGCCTCGCATGCTGCTGCAGGCCGGACGCGAGAAGCGCGTCGAGCTGTTCACCAGCGCGGCGCTGCTGGCCGAACTCACCGATATCCTCGCGCGGCGCAAGTTCGACAAGAAGATCATCGCGTCAACCTTGACCGTCGATCAGCTCGTGGATCGATATGCAGCATTGGCCGCGATGGTGCGGCCCACGCCGACAGCGCGCATCGCCCCCGATCCGGATGACGATGTGGTCATCGGCACGGCACTGGCCGCCAAGGCCGATTGGATCGTCACCGGCGACCGGCCACTGTTGTCGGTGGCCGAGTACCAGGGCGTGCGCATCGTCGGCGTCACCCAGGCCTTGCAGCTCATCGGCAGCGCTTGATGTGACGACGCCCGCGCGGGGCGGGGGTTCAGCGCAATGCTTACAGTAGATCAATCGCCCAAGCAAACCGCAGGCACTTCACTGGATCCACCCGTTACTTGCCAGGTATCGGTATAGCGCATGACGGCGTCAGCGGTTGTCATGCCCTACAGAAATATCATTGGCTGCACGGAGCAATGCCCCATGACCTGCGCGAATGAATCCGCATGCCGCACACGGCGCCTCTTGCTGCTCGCCGGCGCGCTGCTCGCGGCCACGCTGGCGGGCGCGCAGCCGGCCACCCAGGCCCCCCTCCGGCTCGTCGTGCCGTTCACTCCGGGCACCGGCATCGACCTGATCGCGCGCCAGATCGGGCCGAAGCTGGCCGAGCGCCTGGGTCGCGCGGTGATCGTGGAAAACCGCACCGGCGCGTCCGGCAATCTCGGCACCGAGGCGGTGGTGCGCTCCGCCGCCGATGGGTCGACCTTGCTCGTCACCGTCAACACGCTGGTGATGAACCGGGCGCTGTTTCCCGGCCTGTCGTTCGACCCGGTGAAAGACCTCGACCCGGTGGCGCTGACGAGTTGGGGCCAGCTCGTGTTGGTGGCCAACCCCAAGCTCGGCGTGCACAGCGCTGCGGAGCTGGTGGCGCTCGCCAAGTCGAAGCCGGGCGCGTTGAACTACGGTTCGCCGGGCAGCGGCACGCCCCATCATCTTGCGATGGAACTGGTGAAGAACCAGGCCAATGTGTTCATGACGCACATCCCGTACCGTGGCACCGGGCCCGCGCTGACCGACCTGCTCGCGGGCCAGATCGACCTGATGTTCCTGCCCATCCACGTTGCGTTGCAGCACATCAAGGCCGGCAGCCTGACCGCGCTCGCGATCAGCAGCGAGGCGCCGCATCCGCTGCTGCCCGAGGTGCCGCCGTTGCGCACGCTCGGCCTGGGCGAGATCGATGTCGAC
>JAEMQF010000162.1 GCA_022758925.1 Burkholderiales bacterium
AGCTTGGCGCTGCGGAACAAGAGTCGCATCGCTTCGCGGATTTGCGCGTCGCTGACGAGCACGACCTCATCCACGAAGCGCCGGTTCAATTCGAACGAATAGGGCTCGCAGCGCGGTGAGCCGAGTGAATCGGCAATCGTGCGCACGCTGTCGATCGACTGCGGCGAGCCGGCTTTCAGGCTGCGGCTCAACGTATCTGCGCCTTCGGGTTCGACGACATAGACCGCGGTCTGGGTGTGCATCTGTTTCACCGCGCAGGCGACGCCGCCGCTCAAACCGCCGCCGCCCGCGGCGATGATCACCGCGTCGAGCTGCGCGCCCGCGGCTTGCACCTGTTCCATGAATTCCAGGCCGACCGACGCCGTGCCCAGGGCCGTCTTCGGCCCTTCGAAGGGGTGCACGAAGAACCGGCCTTCGTCAGCCTCGATTTCCCTCACGCGCTCGAACGCGCGATGCACATCCGTGACAAGCTCGATCGTCGCGCCGAACTCGCGGCAGAGCTGAATCCGGTACGGATTGGCGTTGCGCGGCATCACCACCTTCGCCGTGGTGCCGAGTTTTTGTGCGCAATAGGCGAGCGAGATCGCGTGGTTGCCGGCCGAGACGCCGGTCACGCCACGTGCGAGTTGCTGCGCATCCAGATCCTGCATCACCGACAGCGCGCCGCGCGGCTTGAAACTGCCGGTGCGCTGGAACAACTCTTCCTTCAACCAGACCCGGGTCGAGCCGCCGACGGCCGCGTCGAGAGCGTCGTCAACCATGCAACGCACGGGTGTGGTCACGATGTGCTGCGCGATGCGTGCCCGGTTCGCGCGGATCGCAGCCAGGCTCGGGGCGTCGATCGCAGTGTTTGTCATGGCGCTGCCGGCGGCTCAGACGACCTTGCCGAGCTGGTGATATCGCGACGCATGAAACAGCAGCGGCGGCAGCGTCGATTCGATCACGCTCGAGACTTTGCCGACGAACAGCAGGTGATCGCCGATGACATGCTGGGCCACGCTGTCGCACTCGAACACCGCCGCACAGTCGGCGAGCACCGGCGCGCCGTTGCGCCCATCGCTCCACGAACCTTCACCGAACTTGTGGCTCACGCGCGAGGCGAAGTGGCGCGACAGCGCGACCTGCGCCTGCGTCAACACATTGACGTTGAAAACCTTCGCGGTGGCGAACACGGTTGTGTTCGGGCTCGCACTGCGCAGCGACCACAGCACCAGCGGCGGCTCGAGCGAAACGCCGCCGAACGAGTTCACGGTCAGGCCGGAGGGGGCGCCGTGCGCGTCGCGGCAGGTGACGATGGTCACGCCTGTCGCAAAGCGCCCCAATGCGTGGCGAAGTTGCTGCGGGGCCGGAGCCGCGTGCTGTTGATCCTGCATGAAGATTCGGATTATCGTGTGCGCCGTGCGGGCGCCGCCCTTGCCCGCCCGCATTGACAAGGTTCCGAGCCGGCCCCAGGATCGCACCGCCATGCCCGAATTCAAGACTCTGCTCGCGCGCAAGGATGCAACCCATCCGCGCATTGCCCGCATCACGCTGAACCGCCCCGAGCGCCTGAACGCGATCGCGCACGACATGCCGCGCGAAATCCGTGAAGCCGTGGCCTGGGCCGAGGCCGACACCGAAGTTCACGTGATCGTGCTCGACGGTGCCGGCCGCGCATTCTGTGCCGGCTACGACCTGGTCGAATTCGGTGCCGGGCGCGCCGAACACCCTTGCCAGCAGGAGGCGCTGCCGTACGACGCCATGACCGACTATGCGGCGATGAAGGGCTACACCGAAGACTTCATGAGCCTGTGGCGCTGCCGCAAGCCCAGCATTGCCCAGGTGCACGGTTATGCAGTGGCCGGAGGCAGCGACATTGCGCTGTGTTGCGACCTGCTCGTGATGGCCCAGGACGCGCGCATCGGCTACATGCCGACTCGCGTCTGGGGCTGCCCGACGACGGCGATGTGGACCTATCGCATCGGCCCGGCGCGCGCCAAGCAGCTGATGTTCACCGGCGATACGCTCGACGGCACCACCGCTGCGCAATGGGGCCTGGCGAATTTGGCGGTTCCGGCGCCGGACCTGGAAGCGGCGACCCTGAAGCTCGCCTTGCGCATCGCCGGCGTCCCGAACTCGCACCTGGCGATGCACAAGATGGTCGTGAACCAGGCCATGCTCAGCATGGGTCTTGAGCAGACCCAGATGTTCGCCACCTTGTTCGACGGCGTGACGCGCCACAACCCGGAAGGCCTGTGGTTCCGCCGCCATGCGCAGGTGCACGGCTTCAAGTCAGCAGTGCAATGGCGCGACAGTGGGCGCGCGATTCCCGAGGGCGACGAGGCACGCGACCTGATCGCCGAACTCGAGGCTGAGCTCGCGCGTCGATCGCCGGAAGGCGATTGACGCGAACTCGCATTCCATTGAATGCGATTCGGCGGATGCATTTGACCCACAGTCGTCCCTGCGCACCCGGTCAGCATGCCGACGTCGTGGCGGCAGGGCGGCGGCGGTGCCCCCGTTCTCCGGCCCACGCTCGCGGGCGGCCGGCGCAGACTGCAATCCGCAGCCGCGTCAACACCGCTGTGCCCTGCAACCTTGGGGGGCGACCGCGAATGGTGCCTGCGCCCGGTGGCACCACCACCGCCCTGTGCATCCGGGGTGGCGTGCCACGCCTTTGCATGCCACCCGGGTGCCGGGGCAGGTGGCTTGGGGCACGGGCGCAGGCACCATTCGCGGTGGCTGCGACCGTCGCACGAACAGACGCTGTTGATGGCGCGACGCCTGCGAACCGAAAACGGTGCCCCGCGAGCGTGGGCCGGAGAACGTGCCCCGGGCCACCTGCCCCTGCTCCACGTTTGCGCGCGGCCCGCTGCAAACCTCGGCAGTAGGCGACCAGCAACCGGCTTTCCGATGATTGAACGCAAAGTCGTATGACCCACAGGCTCCTGGCGAAGGGCAGGGCCTCAGGCCCGGCGCGGTCTGCAAGACGGGACCCGATACAAGCGGCACGGCTGAGCTCGTGCGTCGATCGCCGCAAGGCGCGATATCACCTGCGCTGAAATGATTCGCCGCGGAAGCGGTCAGTCGGCCCGCTGCACCGCGGGCGGCGTGTGCAAAGTCATCAGCACGTCGGTCTGCGCCAGACCGTGTTCGCTGCACAGCGCCTGCGGCGCGAGCACGAAACCCAGGCGCGACAGCAGGGCAATCGAGCGCTGATTGCGGCAATCGGCGCTGGCAAGCCAATGCGTCACGCCCTCGTTTGCCGTCAACTCGTCGAGCATCGCGCGCGCGGCGCGGTGGGCGACGCCTCGACCCCAGAAATCGCGGCCGATGACGAAGGCGATCCACGCCAGGCCGCCTTCGCACACGGTGGATTGCACGAAGCCGGCCACCTCGCCCGTGTGCAGCCGGATCGCCCAGTTCAGCCACAATTCGCGGCCATCGCTCGACACGCGCGATTCGAGACGCAAGAAGTATTCGCGCAGCGCTGCGGCAGACTGCGGCGGCGCGCTGTCGAGGAAGGTGTAGACGGCGTTGTCGTTGAGCACGCCGAACATCTCATCGGCGTGCGCCGCGCACTGCGGCTCCAGCGTCATGCCTGCGGCGCTGAGCTCGCGCATCGACACTCCACCGCTCGTCAACTCAGCACCGGCTCAACCCAGCACCCGCAACAGCGGCGGTACCTGGCGCCGCTGCAAGGCGTTTTGCGCGGCCCAGCGTTCCTGCGGCGGCAGGTCTTCGACGAAGCGCACCTCGCCGGCGACGAGCAGCGCAATCGCGATACCGTCGCGGTACAGCACGCGGTTGCCGGTGAGCGCGGGCAGGCGCGGGCCCGGGCTCAGCACGCCCACCAGGTTCAGCGGGTCGGTGCCGCTCAGGCTGATCCAGGCGCCATCGGCTGTGCGGCGCCGCACATCGCGCATGAGGCCGATTGCCTCGGGCAGAGCGAACTGTTCGCCCGAGACGCCAGCGACGAAACGCCCGCCGCGGATTTCACCTCGGGCTTCGAGCCGGCGCAGGCACCGCAACAGGTCGCGCCACGGCGGCAGCCAATCGGCTTCGCGCGAAATCAGGCGCCAGAACACGACACCATAGCGCCGCAGCAGGGTGCGCGCCACATGCTCGGCGATCTGGCTCTCGTCCATAGGCGCGCCGGAGCGGGTGTTCGGCTCATCCGCTGCGTGCGCTTCGCGCCGCGCCGGCGGTGCCGACCTGGCGAGGGCCCAGCGGCCCGCATCTTCGATCCCGAACAACGCGGTGCGGCGTGGGCGTTTGCGGCCGTCGGCCACACGCCGTTTCTCGGAAGGGACGAGCAAGGCGCGCAAGCCGGCAAAGCTGTCGCAGTTGACCAGGCCCAATGCCACCAACTCGCCCAGCGCATCTTCCACCTGCGCGCGCAGCAGGCCGCTGGCGTGCGCGATATCGTCGAAGAACGACGCGCCGTGCGTCGCGATGTGCTCGAGAACGCGGCGCCCACCCGAGCTCGGTGCGGCGTTGCCGCAGTCTGGCGCGAGACTGGCCCAAAGCGCGAGATGGCGCCGCGCGACGAGTGTGATCGGCGTCGTGCGCACCGGGCTCGCGGCGCGCGAGTCAGGGAACGTGGCGGAGCCACTTCGGCTCGAGAGCGGCGCGATGCGCGTCCACGCGACGCGCCCGGCGCGGCTCAATGCGTCGAGCCATGCCGGGTCGTATTCGTTCACGCGCGCCGGCAGGATTTCGGTCTCCCACGCCGCCGCCGAGGCCTCGAAGCCTTCGAGCTGCGAGACGATTCCCGCCACCGCATCCGCGCCTTCGACACGCGCCTGCGGCGCGACGCGCTGCCACTCGAACAGGAAGCGCATGAATTCGCGCGGCTCGACGGGTTCGATCTCGCGCCGCAGCCGGTTCACCGTGTAGCGGTGGATGCGCGCCAGCAGGCGCCGCTCACACCATTCGGTCTGCGTGGCGTCGGGGTTGAAATGCCCGCGCATGACGCTGCCTTCGGCCTCCAACATCACGAGCGCTGCGTCGGCGTCGGCCACGCCAAGGCCGAGCGGCGCCACGAGCGCCTGTGCCGTGACGGGCCCGACGCCTTGCAGCCGATCGCGCAGGATTTCGACGATCGCCGCTTCGCGCGACCAGTCTTTTCGGTACTCCGCTGGCGCCTCGAGCATCGGTCTGCGCTGCGCCGCCGGGAACACGGCTTCGAACTCGGGCAGACGTTCGGCGGCGACAAACACGCGCGTGCGGCCCAGGGCCAGGCAGGTCGCGCGCGAGGCGCGCGCGAGCTCTTCGATGAATCCTTGCCACGCGGGCGAAGCGGGCGATGCGGCGACCTCGGGTTCGCTCAGGAAACCAAAACCCAACAATGCAGCGTGCAGCTCGTCGGCGTTGCGCGCGTCGGGCCAGATCTCGTCGCGCACCCTGGAGATCGCCTCCGCGTCGAGCTTGCCCAGGTCGGACGCGGTTTCCGGGTCGACCCAGCGCCGCGCCAGCACCGCTTGCGTGCGCCGCTCCTCCAGCGGCGCGTCGTCGAGGAAGGCATAGGGCCGCGCCGCGAGGATTTCGAGCGCGAGCGGCGACGGCTCGGTCAGGTCGCGCGCGATGACTTCGACCGCGCCGCTGGCCAGAGCGGTGAGCAAGGCCTCGAGCGCGTCGATGTCCATCGCCTCATGCAGGCAGTCGTGAATCGTCTGCCGCACGAGCGGGTGATCGGGAATCTCGCGCTCGCCGACGATGTTTTCGCCACACGCCAGCTGGTCGGGGAAGATCGCGCCGAGCAGGTCTTCGGCCGCCATGCGCTGCAACTGCGGCGCCACCTTGCGCCCGCCACGCATGCGCGGCAGCGCGAGCGCGACGCTGCCGTTCCAGCGCCAGCGCGCGCCGAACATCGGCGCCGCGAGCAAAGCCTGCACCAGCAGCGGCCGCACCGTCTGCGCCGACAGGTAAGCCGCCACTTCCGCGAGCGCGAAGCTGTGCGACGCCGAGAGCGAGAGAATGATCGCGTCTTCCGTCGCCGCGGCTTGCAGCTCGAAATCGAACTTGCGGCAAAAACGCTTGCGCAGCGCCAGGCCCCAGGCGCGATTGATACGGCTGCCCAGCGGCGCGTGAATCACGAACTGCATGCCGCCCGATTCGTCGAAGAAGCGTTCGAACACGATCGCGCGCTGCGTCGGCAAGCGGCCGAGCGCGGCCTTCGCCGCGGCGAGGTAGTCGGCGATCTGCTCCGCTGCCGAGCGCGAAAGTGCCAGCGTGCCGCTGCTTGCGGTGAGCCAGGCGACTGCGGCGTCGCGCCCACCGGCATCGAGCCGGGCCGAAATATCTTCGCGCAGGCGCGAGACCGAGGCCGACAGTTCGGTCGTGCGCCCCGGTGCCTCGCCGAGCCAGAAGGGCATGCTCGGCGGCATGCCCTTCGCGTCTTCCACGCGCACCGTGCCGCGTTCGACGCGCAGGATCCGGTAGGAAGTGTTGCCGAGCTGGAACACGTCACCCGCCAGGCTCTCGATCGCGAAGTCTTCGTTCAGCGTGCCCACCACCTGCGACTGCGGCTCGAGCAGCACGCTGTAGTCGGCGTTGTCGGGAATCGTGCCGCCGCAGGTGACGGCGGTGAGCGCGGCGCCGCGTTGCCCGCGCAGCACGCCGTTCACGGCGTCGCGGTGCAGGTAGGCGGCGCGCCGGCCGCGCCGCGTGTCGTAGCCTTCGCACAGCATGCGCACGACTTCGACGTACTCTTCGTTCGTCAGCGTCTGGTACGGCGCCGCGCGCACGAAGGTCGCGCGCAGTTCGTCTTCGCGCCACTCCTGCATTCCGACTTCGGCGACGATCTGTTGCGCCAGCACGTCGAGCGGTTTTTCGGGCAGCGTGATGCGGTCGAGCTCGCCGCGCGCCACGCAATCGAGCAGTGCCGCGCAGTCGCACAGCTCGTCGCGCGTCAGCGGAAAGAGCCTGCCTTTGGGCGTGCCTCCCACTGCGTGGCCGGAGCGGCCGACACGCTGCAGGAACGCAGCGATGGAACGCGTCACGCCGATCTGGCACACGAGGTCGACGTCGCCGATGTCGATGCCGAGTTCGAGCGACGCGGTCGCGACCAGCGCCCGCAGCTCGCCGCGTTTCAGGCGCTGTTCGGCCTGCAGGCGGTGTTCGCGCGCCAGGCTGCCGTGGTGCGCCGCCACGTTCTCGGCGCCGATGCGCTCCGACAGGAAGCGCGCGGCGCGTTCGGCCATGCGTCGCGTGTTGACGAAGATCAGCGTCGTGCGGTGTTCGTTCACCAACGCGGCAAGCCTGTCGTAGACCAGTTGCCAGACCTCGCCCGACATCACGGCTTCGAGCGGCGCCGGCGGCAGCTCGATGCCGAGGTCGCGCTCGCGCACATGGCCGGTATCGACCACGCTGCAGTCGGGCTCACCCGCAGCGGTGCAGCGGTCTCCGACCAGAAAGCGCGCGATTGCCCGAATCGGCTTTTGCGTCGCCGACAGGCCGATGCGGGTCAACTCGCGGCCGCAGAGTTTTTCGAGCCGCTCGAGCGACAGCGCCAGATGCGCGCCGCGCTTGTTCGGCGCGAGCGCGTGGATCTCGTCGACGATCACGCTGCGTGTCGTCGCCAGCATCTTGCGCCCGCCCTTGCTCGTGAGCAGGATGTAAAGCGTCTCGGGCGTGGTGACCACGATGTGCGGCGCGCGCCTGCGCATCTGCGTGCGCTCGAGCTGCGGCGTATCGCCGGTGCGCACCGCGCTGCGGATGCCTGCGTCGGGCAGGCCCAGGCGCTCGAGTTCGGCGCCGATGCCGGCGAGCGGCAGTTCGAGATTGCGCTGGATGTCGTTCGACAGCGCTTTCAGCGGCGAGACGTAGACGACGCGGGTTTCGTCGGCAAGGCCGTCGCCTTCGATGGCTTCGCGCACCAGCGAGTCGATCGCGGCCAGGAACGCCGCCAGGGTCTTGCCCGATCCGGTGGGCGCGGCCACCAGCGTGTGGCGCCCGGCCTGGATCGCGGGCCAGGCTTGGACCTGCGCCGGCGTCGGCGCGGCGAAGGCGCGCTCGAACCAGGCGCGCACGGCGGGGTGGAAGAGATCGAGAACCGGGGCCGGCATGCTAACTGGGAGGAAGGCTCGTACGATGGAACCGGGTCACGATAGCGACTTCTTGGGCGAAACGCTCGTCAAGCGGGGTCAGGACCGGTGGCGAGGCTCTCGTCGTTCGGTCACGGAAAATCCGACCGCCAAATCGCGACAGCACGGCGTGCCATCGCAGCTTGTCGCTCCTCCAGGTGCTCCAGCGTCCAATCATGCGGCGCGCGAGTTGCCACGTCCTGCGCCAGCGCATAGGCGCTTAGCCGGTAGGCGTCACGCTTGTCGGCGTACGACGAATTTCCGATCCCGCGATTGGCAGCCGCTTCCAGGAGGGCGAGATTGCCCAAGCGATAGGCAGCGGCTTCCCAATGGTCGCGCGGAATTGCTGCCTCCCAGGCCGCGCTCGGATTCTCGGGAAGCACATGCTCGACCGTACCTGGATCAGTTTCCGGATCGCAATCGCGTTGAGAAGCGTCCGACTCTAAACGCGCGAGCACGTAGCGCACGACCTTCCTGCTCTGGCCCGATGGGTCGAGGGAGAGGCGCCCGAAGTCTTGTTCGAATCGAGCATCGTCGACATAGACACGGCGAACTGTATTGAAGACTCCGGCCGGCGAGCTGATGTTGCCATCAAGCAGCCCCTTCGCCGCCTCGTGGAAGAGGGGCTCGAGTGCGTTCGTGTTGAGACCGCTGACTACGCTGTAGCGGAAAAGCAAGATGCTGACGAGTTTCAGTACGCGCGCGAAGTCGGCCGGATCAAGGCGTTCCCACGCGGCAAAAACCAGCGGTGTCATTTGTCGGACGCGAAAGAAGTACAACTCGCGCACGTAAGGCCGGCACTCGGGCCGATCAATCCAGTACCCATGATTCGGGTCGAACAAAGCGGCATACAACTCGGCGCGACGCTCCAAGTGTTCCATCAGTGCAAAGACATCCACTGAACTGCGCACACGGTCCCGCACCACCTTGAACAGGCGCTGGCTGCGCACGCGCGGCAATTCGCACTGCAGGTGATAGCGCAGGAACTCGGGAAATCGTTCTTGTTGGACCGTAGCAATCAGCGCCTGCCAGCGACGCTGAAGCGCCTGAAGATCGGCTCCAACGCGAAGGAGCGAGAAGAGGTAATTCTTCAGCAAATCGGTCACCGAAAGCTCGAGGCCGCGAGCGTTGAGTGTCTCGAACACGGTGTAGGCGTTCAATTCGTCGTCCACCGCAATGCGGATGAACATCAGCTGGCGCCCAACACTCTCGGATAACAAGGTGGCGAGACGATGACCGTCGTCGGCATAGGGAAGGTCTCCCAAGCGTCGCCGAAAGTACTCGAAACAATGCCAAAGGAGTCGGTTCGATTTTGGAAGCCCACGTGGATTGAGTGGCGGGCGCAATTGAACAAGGTAGTCTTGATAGAACGCATCGTCCGTGGCGTTGAGACTGAGCTTGCTGGCTTCAACCAGCGATGCCGGGTCCTTTTCCCCGATGAATCGGCTGCGCAGCGCGGCGGCGCGCTGCCGATTCGGGTTGGCGTCCGTTCCAGCGTCGGCGATCGATTGCAGCCGGTCGATCACTGCAAGTGCCATCACACTCAGCGTTGCGATGCGCTGTTGACCGTCAATGATTGCGAATTCCCGATCTGATCGACCCTCGACGACGAGGGCGCCCATGTAATGAACATCGTCCTGCCTTTCCGCAACTGCAATGACGTCATTCCACATATCCTCCCATTGCTCTTCGGTCCAGGAATAGTCTCGTTGATAGGCGGGTACCCGATAGACCCGGCCATTGCCTATCAACTCGAGGAAATTTGTAGTGCTGGTATTCAGCAAATTCGCCTTGGCCATCGTTCGCCTCGCTTGTACCCGGCTGCCGGGCATGCGACCACAGCTGTCCTGCGATTCGCATCAATCTCCGGCCTAGGCGATTGTGCGTGAACTCGACCTGGTCGAGTTAATCGCGTCTGCCGTTCTGAGTCCTTCAATTTGCACTCCAGCGTTCACACCTTGCCTTCGACCTGCAGCCCCCGCGCCGCGAGGCTGGCCATCAGCGCCCGCAGCCCAAAGCGCCACGGTTTGACCTTGTCGGAGGTGTTCACGCGGTTGCGCAGGGCGCCCAGCTGCGCACTGCGAAGCGCCACGATGTCGCCGACGTGATACGTGAATCCGGCGCCCGGCTCGCCGCGGTCGTCGGTCGGAGCGAACAGCGTGCCGCGGAACAGCACGAAGCCGTCGGGGTATTGGTGCGTGTCGCTCAGTGTCTGTGCTCTCAGCCGCCGATCGCCGACAAGCCCCTGTCGGTGCTCGCAACGCCGAGTTCGACGAGTCATAGGCGCGGCGCGGCCCCGAGCGGTCGTACAGTGCGTCGCGCAGCCGCGCTATCGAGTCACGGCGGATCCGCACCAGGATCATTTCGCGGCAATACCAGTCGCTGTGCTCCTCCGGCCCGTGCCCGGATTCACGGCCGGCCTGTTGCCACTGATCGCCTCCGGCCACAGCAAGCCGGTGATCGACCGGGTACTTGCGTTCGCAAGATTGGCACAGGCCAAGGCGCACATGGAAAACAATGCACATGTCGGGGAATCGTGCTCGCCGGTAGCGCGCGATAGGCGCGATCGTACCGAGAAACACGTCCCTTCCATCATGAGGATCGAACCATGCGCATCGCATTGATCGCTGCCGCGCTCGCCTCTGCGAGTTGGTGCACTCCCGCCTTTACCCAAGCTGCCGCCTACCCGAGCAAACCGATCAGGCTCCTCGTCGGTTTCGCCCCCGGCGGCGCGGCTGACTTCGTGGCGCGCACGCTCGGCGAATCGCTGGGGCGATCGCTCGGGGCGACGATCGTGATCGAGAACCGCCCCGGCGCGGGTTCCAGCCTGGCTGCCGATGCCGCGGCGAAAGCCGCGCCCGACGGCTACACGCTGTTGATCGCCAGCCCGAGCAGTATCTCGGTGAATCCGGCGCTCAACCCCAAGCTCGGTTATTCGGCGCGTGACCTCACGCCGGTGACCAAGCTGACGCGCTCGCCGCTCGTGATCGCCACGCATCCCGGCAGTGGCATCAATTCGGTTGCCGATCTAATCGCCAAGGCGAAGCAGGCTCCGGGTGGGTTGAACTATGCGAGCTCGGGCAACGGGTCCGCGCCGCACCTGGGCGCCGCGCTGTTCAGCCAGGTGGCGGGTGTGCAGATGGTGCACATACCGTTCAAAGGCGGCGCGCCGGCAATCCAGTCGGTGGTTGCGGGCGACACGCAAGTGACCTTCGGTACGCCGCCCTCGGTGCTGCCGATGATTCAGGCGGGCCGGCTCAAGGGCCTCGCCGTGAGCACGCGCGAGCGCAGCGCGCTCGTTCCCGACCTGCCCGGCATGGCCGAGGCCGGCTTGGAGGAGTTCTCCATCGAGTTCTGGTATGGGTTCTTCTTGCCTGCTGTCACGCCGCAGGCCATTGTGCAAAGAGTCTTCGACGCGGCGGCGCTTGCGCTGCAACAGGCATCGGTGAAGGCAGCCCTGGCGCGCGAAGGAACGGAGATCTCACCGTCTGCCTCGCCTGAACACTTCGCGGAGTTCCTGGCCGAGGACGCCAAGTTCTGGGTCAAGTTGAGCAAAGATGCAGGTGTCAAGGCCGACTGAGCGAGTGCAGCCGCGCCGACATCGCCAGCCTCGGGCGCGGAGCTTTCAAGCCGCGAGGTGGTCGAGCACGAGTTGCTTGAACGCGGTCGCCTGCACCTCGCCCGCAGGCAGGCAATCGGCGCGCGAGCTGATGACCAGCGGGCCGTGCTCGGGGTCGTCGGCCAGGCGCCCGTGCGAGCCCTTGACGAGGGCGGTGTCCGAGAGCGAGATCACGTCGAGCAGCGCGCGCATGCCGAGTTTGCGTTTGGCCAGGCGCCAACCGGTGGCGAGCATCGGAAAGCGAAGCTGCGGGTCGAGGAACAGTTCCACCGGGTCGTAGCCCGGCTTGCGATGGATGTCGACGGTGCGCGCGAAATCGGGGGCGAGCGCGTCGTCGAGCCAGTAGTAATAGCTGAACCAGCGATCGGCTTTCGAGATCGCGACCAATTCGCCCGAGCGTTCATGGTTCAGGCCGATCGCGCGCTGGCCTTGCGCGTCGAGAACGCTCTGCACGCCGTCGAGCCTTTCCAGCAACGCGCGCACTTCGCCGATGCGGCTGCGGTCATTGACGTAGACATGCGCGATCTGGTGGTCGGCGACGGCAAACGCCGCGCTCGCGCCGCAATCGAGAATCTCGCGCCCGAATTCTTCGGGCCGCACCGCGATCAACCCCTTCTCGCGCAGCGCCCGGTTGATGTGCACCGCTTCACGCACCGGCGTGATGCCATATTCCGAGACCACGATCACCTCGCGCCCGCTCGCTGCGGCGAAGTCGATCAGCGTGCCGCAGACGGCATCGACTTGCCGAAGATCGCTTTGCACGCGCGGATGCGTGAGATCCGGGCCGAAGCGCTGCAGGTTGTAGTCGAGATGCGGCAAGTAGGTGAAGGTCAGCGTCGGCTTGCGCGTTTCCATCACGTGCAGCGTGGCGCGTGCAATCCACTCGGTCGACGAGATGTCGGTCAGCGGCCCCCAGAACTTGAACAGCGGGAACTGGCCGAGCTTGGCGTCGAGCTCGCCGTGCAGCTCGTACGGATGCGCGTAGTGGTCCGGGATCTTGCGGCCGTCAGCCGGGTACATGGGGCGCGGCGTCGCGCTCCAGTCGGCGCTCGAGTACATGTTGTACCACCAGAACATCTGCGCGCAGGTGAAGCTCGAATCGAGCTTGCGCGCCGCGTCCCAGACCATTTCGCCGGTGACGAGCTTGTTCGACTGGCGCCACAGCCACACTTCCGCCAGATCACGGAAGTACCAGCCGTTCGCGACGATGCCGTGCGCGCTGGGCATCGACCCGGTGAGCAGCGTCGACTGCACGCTGCAGGTCACGGCGGGTGTGACGCTGCGCAACCGTCGCATCCCGCCGCGGCTGGCCAGGCGCTGCAGATTCGGCGTATGCGCGCCGATCAAGGCTGGCGTCAAGCCCACGGCCAGGATTACCAATGTTGGATGCATGCGACCTAGGCGCCTGTCGGGCTCCTAGAATACCAGCCCATGACGGGGTCCGATTCGTACCAGGCAGCGCCAAGTCTGTTGCGCGAGTGGCTGCTGCGCCGGCTCGATCAGCCGCAACGCGCCTGGCTCAATGCGCAGATCGAAACGCTCGCGCGCGACGCGTCCGATTCG
>JAEMQF010000324.1 GCA_022758925.1 Burkholderiales bacterium
AATCTGATCGGCATCGAGCCTGACAGGATCGAATACCCAGGAGGCAAGTCTCGCTGTTCGGTGCGGGCGGTCGGCGCAGCGAAATCCTTCGTCGTGACGCGCCGCAAGCACGCGGCGCGCGCGGCCCTGGAAGCCGGCGTGCTGAGCGAATTGCACGCGGCCGGCGCGCCGGTGCCGGCAGTGCTCGCATTCGACGGTGAGTGGCTGATCCAGCAAGACCTCGGTGAGCGGCGCTTGTCGGCAGCCTTGGGCGCCGCGGATGTGCACTGCGTTGGGAATTGGGCTGCGCGAGCCGCGGCTGGGCTGCTGCTGTGCCAACGCGCGGCGCAGAAGGCGGCGCTCTGGCAACGTGTAGCACCCATCGGTGTCACGCCTGAATGGCTGGCGGAACTGCTGTCAACTCCCGGCCGTGTCGCCGGCCAACTCGGCGTGCCGGACCCGGACATCGGCGCCGTGATCAGACCCGCGCAGTTGACGCCCAGACAGTTCTCCTTCGTCAAGTGGGACGCCCGACCGGGCAACGCATTGTTGCTCGACAACGGCGCCGATGACGACGGCGCGGCGTGGATCGATTGGGAACACTGCGGTGCCCGCGACGCGCTCGACGACCTGGCCTGGCTGCTGTGCGACGAGTACATGCCCGATCACGTCGGGCTCGAATCCGCCTTGCTGAAGCGCTACCTGCCGCTGTTTGCGCTGCAGTCGAAGCGCTCGCCCGAAGACGCGCTGGTCTATTTGTCGCGCTTCGGCAGCCTGCACACCTGCATGCGCCTGTTCCTCGTGCTCAAGCACAAGGGCGATGGCGCCTGGTGGAACCCGCAGGCCTGCGAGCGCACCGACCGCATCGGCGTCACGGCCCAGGCCGCGCACCGCCTGTGCGCGCGCGGCGCGCGCTGGTCTGGCCGCTGGCCGGGCGGCGCGCGCATGAGCAAATTCTTTGCCGACGCCGACAAGCGCCTGCGCGACATGGCGGCCGATTCAACCGCGCGGCGCGTCGGCCCCGCGTTTGCCTGACCCCTGAACGAATACCCCTGCGGCAGACCCTGCGCCGCGTTGACGACTGGAGATCTGAAAATGGCAACGATCATCGGCGACGACACCGACAACATCCTCAACGGCACGAAGAAGGGCGATGTCATTGTCGGCGGAGCGGGCAACGACACCCTGTCCGGCGGGGGCGGCAACGACACCCTGTATGGCGGGGCGGGCAATGACGAGTTGTACGGCCAGGCCGGCAACGACACCCTCTTTGGCGGCGCCGGCAATGACATGCTCTTCGGGGGCACCGGGAATGACGCGCTGAGCGGAGAGGCTGGCGACGACTCGCTCTTTGGCGGACGAGGCAGCGACCAACTCGACGGAGGTGCTGGTGACGACATCCTGTACGGCGATTCCGATGGCGTGGGCTCGCACGGCGGCGTCGGCAGCGGTGGATCGCGCGGCGCCGGGTCAGGCGGACATGGCAGCGCCGGGGGTGATTACCTCAACGGCGGCGCCGGCAACGACAAGGTGTACACGCAGGCCGGTGACGATACGGGCGTCTACAGCTGGACAGAGAACCTCCTCCTCCCCCCGGCGCACGGCAAGACGACGTCGACCGACCTGTACGACGGCGGCAAGGGCTTCGACACGCTTGAGCTCCACCTCACCTATGGCGAACGTGCCGCCGCCGCGGCCGAGCTCACTGCCTTCGATAAATTTCTAGCGGACAACGCGAATCCCAAAGGGGACGGGGGACCAGCGTTCAAGTTTTCCTCCTTCGACCTGACTGTCAGTGACTGGGAGCAATACAACGTCGTCCTCGAAAACTCAGGGCCGGTTGCGGGAGATGACAGCGCGACGACGGACGGGGATCGCGCGGCACTTCTGGGCAACGTGCTCACCAATGATTCCGACGTCGATCACCTCGACGTGCTCCATGTCGCGGCGGTGAACGGCGTTGCTGGCCAGGTCGCGATGAGCGTGCCTGGCGACAACGGCGGAACATTCGTCATCAATGCCGACGGAAGCTATACGTTCAATCCGCGTAGCGCGTTCCAGCATCTCGCCGTTGGCGAGACCGCAATCAGCAAGGTCTCTTACACGGTGATGGATCTGGCGGGCGCTACGGATACGGCGACGCTGACGATCACCATCACCGGCAGCAACGACGCTGCGACGGTGAGCTCCAGTGCCACGCCGCTCACTGAAGGCGACGCGGCTGCGGCACTGAACGCCAGCGGCATGCTCGCGATCACCGACCCGGACAGCGGCGAAGCGCACGTGGTGGCGCAGACCCATGTCCAAGGCGCTTACGGCGACTTCAGCATCAACGCCAATGGTGCGTGGACGTATACCGGCAATGGTGCGCACGACGAACTGACCGCCGGCCAGCAGGTGCAGGACAGCTTCACCGTCGCGAGCCAGGACGGCACGGCGAGCGGCACGGTGACGATCGACATCACGGGCACCAACGATGCGCCGGTGATAACGGCCGAGGACCTGACCGGTGGAGTGACTGAGCCGGCAGGTGGTGCTTCAACGCCGGCGCCGCAGACTGCGCTCGCGGCCTCCTACCTGACAGCGGGCAATGTTTTGGTGAACGGCCTGGGGGGTGCGAGCGGTTTTGGCGAGAGCACCCTTGGCAGGGCCGACGACGAGTCGACGGGCGCGATCAACCTCACGTCCCTGTTCGGTGCGACCGGGATCAACTTCTTTGGCAACAGCTACACCTCGCTGTTTCTGAACAACACAGGCAACATCACGTTCAATTCGGCGTTTGGCAACTTCAGCCCGAGCTCGATCGCGGCGGGCGTCGGCAGGCCGATCATTGCCCCGTTCTGGGGAGACGTCGACACCCGCGCCAGCTCGGCGGGAACGACCCTTGGGGGCAACTCCACCGGCTCGAACCTGCTGTGGTACGACCTGGACAGCGTCAACGGGGTATTCACTGCCACTTGGGACGATGTGGGGCACTTCCCCCAGGGGCAGAAGGCCAACGCCTTCCAGGTGCAGTTGATCAACGAGGGAAACGGTGACTTCGACATCGTTTTGCGCTACGAGGCGATCAACTGGACCGCCGGGACCTCAAACGGCCTGGGCGGCCGGACGGCCCGGGCCGGCTACAACGCCCAAGACGCAGTGCACTACTTCGAACTGCCGCAATCGGGCAATGAAACCCAGATGCTGGCGCTGCCCACGCTGCCCGGCAACACCGGCATTGCAGGTGTGGACGTGTTCTCGGTGCGCAGCGGCCAGGTGGGCGCGGGCGACCTGACCGACTCGGGCACCATCCAGTTCGCTGACGTGGACCTGGCCGATGCGCACCTGGTCTCGGCGCTGGGCACGCCGGTGGGCAACGTGCTGGGCACGCTGACTGCGGTGCTCGACCACGACACCACGGGCAGCGGCATGGGCGGGCAGCTCACCTGGACCTACAGCGTTGCGAGCTCGGCGACGAATTACCTGGCCGCGGGCGAGACGCGTGTGGAGAGTTTCACCATTGCGCTCGATGACCAGCACGGCGGGCTGGTCACCCGGCAGATCGATGTCACCATCACCGGCACCAACGACGCGCCGATCGTGTCGGCTACCGACGTGAGCGGTGCGGTCACCGAGCAGGTGACGCCGACGGGCAACCTGACCGACACCGGCACGATCAGTTTCACCGATGTCGACCTCACCGACATTCACAGCCTCAGCGCAGTCACGCCCGGCGCGGGCGCGCTGGGCAGCCTGACGGCCAGCGTCAACACCGATACCACGGGCACCGGCCTGGGCGGCGTGGTGAGATGGAACTACAGCGTGGCGGACGCCGCGGTGGAGTACTTGGCCAATGGCCAGACCAAGCTCGAAACCTTCAGCTTCAACGTGCAGGACGGCAACGGCGGCACGGCATCGCGCACGGTCAGCGTGACCATCACCGGGACCAACGACGCGCCGGTAATCAGCGTCGTGACGACCGACAGCGATGCGAAGACGCTCAACGAGACCAATGCGGCGCTGAGCAGCAGCGGCACGCTGACGGTGGTGGATGCGGATCTCTCGGACACGGTGGCCGCGTCGGTGGTGTCGGTGGTGGCCTCGGACACGACCACAGGTCTGGGTTCGAACGACGCGGCGCTGGCAGCGATGCTGACGCTCACGCCGGGCCCGATCGATGCGGATGCGGGTGACACGCACAACCTGAGTTGGTTGTTCAACTCCGGCAACGAAGCCTTCGACTATCTGGCGGCGGGCGAGCATCTCACGCTGACCTACACGGTGCGCGCGACCGACAGCAGTGCGCCGCTGGCCTCTGATGACCAGACGCTGACGATCACAGTCACCGGCACCAACGACGCGCCGGTAGTGGAGGCGGGGGATGTCACCGGTGGGGTGACCGAGTTGGTTGACGGTGTGGTCAGTAGGTATGCAAATAGCGTCATCGCCTTCAGCAGCCAGTATTCAACCTCCGATTGGTCGGCCGATCAGTTGCTGGGTCCACCAGACACCATTAAATACGGTGATATCGAAACTGCTTGGGCACCGTTGCCGAGGAATGGCACACAAGAATTCGTCGCTGTCGGATTTGCAACCCCGGTGTATGCCAACCAAGTGGTAGTTCGTGAAACCTGGGGAAACGGGTTTGTCCGTCAGGTAGATCTCCTTGACGTCAATAACGTGCTTCACACGGTTTGGACTGGTTCGGATCCAAGCCTGCCAGGCTCGCCTGTCAACTTCACCATCGACTTCGCCTCGACCGATTACCTGGTCCAAGGAGTC
>JAEMQF010000422.1 GCA_022758925.1 Burkholderiales bacterium
CACGCGCCTTTTGTGCGATGGCGAGCAGCCCCGCACGCGTCAATCCCGCCAGCAGTGCGGACAACTTCGTTGCATTCAGTTCGGCCTGCGGCAAGTGAATGCCAGCGCCATGCGATGCGAGCCACGTTGCGTTGTCGCGCTGGTGCGAGGTCGTGCTGACGATCAAGGGCACCAGCACCGCCGCGACGCCAGCCGCGCACAACTCGCTGACCGTGACAGCGCCGGCGCGGCAGATCATCACGTCGCACCGGGCGAGCTGGTTCGCCATGTCGTCGATGAAGGGCACGACCTCGGCGCGCACGCCCAGGCGTTGGTAAAGGGCACGCACTTCGTCGTGCTGCGCCGGCCCGGTTTGATGCATCACCAGCGGGCGCTGCGCAGCGGTGATCAGGGCGAGCGCTTGCGGCACACAATCGTTCAAGGCTTTCGCGCCGAGGCTGCCGCCGACGACCAGCAAACGCAACCCGCCATCGCGTGCCGCGAAACGCTGCGTGGGCGCCGGCAGGGCTTCGATTTCGGCGCGCACCGGGTTGCCGGTCACGACCGCATTGCGCACGCGGTGCGCGGCTGCGCCGTCGAAGCCGAACGCGACGCCGTCCGCCAACGGCAGCAGCAACTTGTTGCTCAACAGCAGCGTCGCATCGGCATTCACGAGCTGCAGCGGCCGCCCCAGCAGCGAGGCCATGATTCCGCCCGGAAGACAGACGTAACCACCCATTCCGAGCACGGCGTCGGCGCGCCGCCGGCGCATGATCCGCAGGCAGCTCCAGAACGCGGCGAGCAGGCGCAACCCACCGCTCAGCGTGTGCACCAGGCCCTTGCCGCGCAGGCCGGTGAACGAGATCGTGTCAAGCGCGATGCCGCTGGGCGGCACAAGCCGATTCTCCATGCCCGTGGTCGTGCCGAGCCAACTCACGCTCCAGCCGCGCGATTGCATTTCGCGCGCCATCGCCAGTCCGGGAATGACATGGCCACCCGTGCCCGCCGCCATCACGATCAGGTGGCGCCGGGTCATGCGCGGCCTCCGCGCATGAGTTGTCTGTTTTGGCTTCGGCACGCGCGCTGCGCGCGCTTCACGTCGCTTCGCGACATGACCCTGCGCCGAAACACACAGCGCCTGCGCTTGCGCGCAGTCGGGCTTGGTCTCGGCCTTGCCGAGCCCAAGCCTCTCATGCGCGGCCTCCGCGCATGAGCTGTCTGTTTTCAACGTCGACGCGCAGGACGATCGCGAGTGCCACAAGATTCGTCAGGATCGCCGAGCCACCATAACTCATGAGTGGCAGGGTGAGCCCCTTGGTCGGCAGCACGCCGAGGGTCACGCCCATGTTGATGAAGGCCTGGCCGGCGAACCAGATCGCAATGCCTTGCGCGAACAGGCCGGCGAAGAGGCGGTCCATCGCGATCGCCTGACGGCCGATCGCAAACAAGCGCCGCGACAGCCAGAAGAACGCACCGATCACGCACGCCACGCCCACCAGCCCCAACTCTTCGCCGATCACCGCGAGCAGGAAATCGGTGTGGGCTTCGGGAAGGTAGTGCAGCTTCTCGACGCTTGAGCCCAGGCCCTGGCCGAACAGCTCGCCGCGGCCGAAGGCGATCAGCGAATGCGACAACTGATACGCCTTGCCGAGCGTGTACTTCTCGTCCCAGGGGTTGAGGTAGGCGAAGATGCGTTCGCGCCGCCACTCGCTGAACGTGATCATCAGGACGAAGGCAGCGAGCAGCACCGCGCTCATCAGCAGGAACATGCGGCCGTTCACGCCGCCCAGGAACAGGATGCCCATGGCGATCATCGCGATCACCATGAATGCGCCCATGTCGGGCTCGGCGAGGAGCAGCAGGCCGACGCCGGCGATCGCCACCGCCATCGGCGACACGGCGCGAAAGAAGTTCTCCCGCGCGTCCATCTTGCGCACCATGTAGCCTGCGGCGTACATCGCGATGCCGAGCTTGGCCAGCTCGGAGGGCTGAAAACTGATGGGGCCAAGCGGCAACCAGCGGCGTGCGCCGTTCACGTCTTTGCCGACGACGAGCACGACCACCAGCAGCGCCAGCGCAACGAGGAACACGCCTGGCGCAAATTTCTCCCAGATGCGCATCGGCACCTGCAGCGCGAGTGTCGCGGCAACAACCGCGATGCCGATGAACATCAGATGGCGCCACATGAAGTATGTGGCGGTGTAGCGCGCGAACTTGGGGTTGTCGGGCAGGGCGACGGAAGCGCTGTAGACCATCACCAGGCCGAGCGCGAGCAAGGCCGCAATCATCCACACCAGAGCCTGGTCAAAGCCGAGCAGGCGCACCGGTTGACCTTGCCGAAGGTGCACCTGATCGCGCACCGGCAAGGACTCGCGCCGCTTCGCGGACGTACCGCCGCGCAATCCGACGGCTGCGATCCAGGCCCGCAGCCGGTACAGGCCCGAAGGCGGGCGCAGACGCGCGCGCAGCCAGGCTTGCACGGCGGCGCTCATCAGGTCAACCCTCCGCGTTCGCTGGCCAGGGTTCGATAGGCCTGCGCGAAGACTTCGGCGCGGTGCGCATAGTTGCGGAACATGTCCAGGCTCGCGCACGCCGGGCTCAGCAACACGGCGTCTCCGGCTTGCGCCTGCTCGAAACACCAGCGCGTCGCGGCTTCAAGCGTTTCATGTCGAGCCAGCTTCAGGTTCAGGCCAAGCATTGCCGCTTCTACGCCCGGCGCGTCGCGGCCCAGCGTTGCCACCGCGCGCGCATGGCGCTGCACGGGTTCGCGCAGCGGCGCGAAGTCCTGCCCCTTGCCGTCGCCGCCGAGGATTGCAAGCAGCTTGGCCGGCGCCTTGTCCGCCCCCAGGCCGTTCAGCGCGGCGACGGTGGCGCCGACATTCGTGCCCTTGCTGTCGTCGAAGAAATCGACCCCGCCCACGCTGCCCAGGAACTCCAGGCGGTGCGGCTCGCCGCGGTATTCGCGCAGGCCGTGCAGCATCGGCGCGAGCGCGCAACCGATCGCCGTGGCCAAGGCAAGTGCCGCGAGTGCATTCGCCGCGTTGTGCCGGCCGCGCACGCGCATCGCATCGGCCGGCATCAGGCGCTGCAGGTACAACTCGTCGGCATTGGCCGGCGCCGCGGCGCCGCGCCGGGGCAGCTCTGCCTGGTCCTGCGCGCGCACCAGCCAGGCCATGCCTCCTTCCACGATCAGACCGAAGTCGCCAGCGTGACGCGGCGCCTCAAGGCCGAACCACAGCACGCGGGGCGGCAGCGTGCCGCGCGCCTTGCCGGCGCCGCGACGTGGTGCGGCGGGAGGCGCCGGTTCGGGCGCGAGGCGTGCCACGGCTTCGTCGTCACGATTCAGCACCCGCACCGTGCGCGGCCCGAAGATGCGCGCCTTCGCTGCCGTGTAGCACGCCATGTCGACATGCCAGTCGAGGTGGTCTTCGGTCAGGTTGAGCACCGCTGCGGCGTCAGGTTCGAAGCCGGTTACCCCGTCGAGTTGGAAGCTCGAGAGTTCGAGCACCCAGACCTCGGGCAGGGTCGCGGCAACGTCGGCCGCCGGCACATCTGCGAGCAGATCCGACAAGGTCTGCAGCAGCGTCGGTCCGATGTTGCCGGCCATCGCGACGCGTTTGCCGGTGCGCGCGATCATCTGCGCCGCCATCGCCGTCGTCGTCGTCTTGCCGTTCGTCCCGGTGATGGCAACCACGCGCGGCGCATAACCCTGTTCGGCGCGCAAGTCACGCAGCGCCTGGTTGAACAGGTCGAGTTCGCCTTGCACGCCGACTCCCGCTTCGCGCGCCTGTTTCAGCAGCGCAGCGATGCGTGGATCGTGCGGCGCCAGACCGGGGCTTTTCAGGACCCGATGCACGCCATCGAGCGCCGACGGCGTCAACGGTCCCTCGATGCGCTGCGCGCCCGGCACATGTTCGGCCAGCGCCGCGGCTTGAGGCGGCCCTGCAGCCGTGCCCCAGCGCGAATCCCAGACCCGCACATCGGCCCCGCAGCGCGCGCACCAGCGAGCCATCGCCAGGCCTGAATCACCCATGCCGAGCACGAGCACGGTGCTATCGCGCAGCGAATTGAAAACAGCCGTCATCGCAGCTTCAGGCTCGCCAGCCCGACCAGGCACAACAGCATCGTGATGATCCAGAAACGCACCACGACCTGGGTCTCCTTCCAGCCCGACTTCTCGAAGTGATGGTGCAGCGGCGCCATCTTGAAAATGCGCTGGCCCGTGCCGTAGCGCTTCTTCGTGAACTTGAACCAACCCACCTGAAGCATCACCGACAGCGCTTCGACGACAAATACGCCGCCCATGATGCCGAGCACGATTTCCTGGCGCGTGATCACGGCAATCGTTCCGAGTGCGCCACCGAGAGAAAGCGCGCCCACGTCACCCATGAAGAGTTGCGCCGGGTGCGTGTTGAACCACAGAAACGCGAGCCCGGCGCCGGCCATTGCGGCGCAGAACACGAGCAGTTCGCCGGTGCCCGGGATGTAGGGAAACAGCAGGTACCTGCTCCACACTGCGTTGCCCGTGACGTAGGCGAACACGCCCAGTGCCGAGCCCACCATGACCACCGGCATGATCGCCAGACCATCAAGACCATCGGTCAGATTGACGGCATTGCTCGCACCGACGATCACGAAGTAGGTCAGCAGGATGAAACCGAACATGCCCAGCGGATAGCTGATCGTCTTGAAGAACGGCACGATCAAGTCCGCCTTGGGCGGCAGGTGGGTGGAAAAACCGCTTTGTACCCAGCGCAGGAAAAGCTCGAACACCCGCAGGTTCGAGGTCTCACTGACGCTGAACGCGAGGTACAGCGCCGCCACCAGGCCGATCAGAGACTGCCAGAAGTATTTCTCCTTCGAACCCATGCCCTCGGGGTTCTTGTGCACGACCTTGCGCCAGTCGTCGACCCAGCCGATCGCGCCGAAGCCCAGCGTCACCACCATCACGATCCAGACGAAGCGATTGCTCCAGTCGAACCACAGCAAGGTGGAGACACCAATGGCAATCAGGATCAGCACCCCGCCCATCGTCGGCGTGCCGCTCTTCGCGATATGGTCCTGCACGCCGTACTCGCGAATCGGCTGGCCGATCTTCAGCGCGGTCAGGCGCCGGATCACCCACGGCCCGAAGGCCAGACCGATGAGCAGCGAGGTCAGCGCCGCCATCACGGCGCGAAACGTGATGTACTGGAAGACGCGGAAGAAGCCGAACTCCGGCGACAGTGTCGTCAGCCACTGCGACAGGCTATACAGCATGGCGCCTCCTGTGGCTCGACAGGCTATACAGCATTGCGCCTCCTGTGACTCGACAGGCTATACAGCATGGCGCCTCCTGTGACTCGACAGCCTATGCAGCATGCGACGAGCCCCCTGTGCCGAGCAACGCGGCGACGACGCGCTCCATCTTCATGAAGCGCGAGCCCTTGATCAGCACCGATGCGCAGGGCGGCGCATCGGCCAGCGCCGCGAGCAGGGCGCCGACTTCGTCAAAGGAGCGTGCGCCGGCGAACCCGTCGGCCGTGTGGCGACAGAGAATCCCCACCGTCCACAAGGCCTCGATCCCGCGTTGAACGGCGTAAGCGCCGACTTCGCGGTGGTAGGCCTCGCCGGCATCACCCACCTCACCCATGTCACCCAGCACCAGCCAATGCGGCCCGGGCAGGCCGGCCAGAACGTCGATCGCGGCGCGCACCGAATCCGGGTTCGCGTTGTAGCTGTCGTCGATCAGCGTGACCGGCATTGCACCGCGCTGCCAGGTCCGCAGTTGCGAGCGCCCTTTCACCGCAACGAACTTCTGCAAGCCTTGGGTGATGGCCGACAGCGGGCAGCCCGCAGCCAACGCGCACGCGACGGCAGCGAGCGCGTTCTTCACGTTGTGGCGGCCAGCCACGTTCAGGCGCAGTTCGGTCCGCCCCACCGGCGTGTGCACTGCGACGCTCCATTCGCTGCCGGACCATGTGGCTTGCCCGGTCACGTCGGCAATGCCATCCAAGGCGAAGGTCAGCACCTCGCGCTTGCCGCCCAAGCTGCGCCACAGGGGCGCATACGCGTCGTCGGCCGGGAACACCGCAACGCCGCGAGGACCGAGCGCTTCGATCACGGCGCCGTTCTCCCGCGCCACCGCTTCCACGCCGGCCAGGAACTCCTGATGTTCGCGCTGCGCGTTGTTCACCAGCGCCACCGTCGGCGCCGCGAGCGCCGCGAGCATTGCGATCTCGCCCGAGTGGTTCATGCCCAATTCGACCACTGCAACCCGGTGCCAGCGAATCGAATCCTGGCGCAGCCGCAGCAGCGTCAGGGGCAGGCCGATGTGATTGTTGAAGTTGCCCTGGGTCGAAAGAGCAGCGTCGCCCTGCCACGCATGCAGGACGGCCGCGATCATTTGCGTCACCGTCGTCTTGCCGTTGCTGCCCGTCACCGCGATCACTGGCAAGTGCATCCGCCTGCGCCAGGCGCCGCCGAGTTGGCCGAGCGCCGCCGCGCTGTCGTCCACCCGCAGGCCCGGCAGACCGGCCTCTTCCAGGCCACGCTCGGCCAGCGCGGCAACGGCGCCACTGGCCTTTGCCGCGGCAAGGAAATCATGCGCGTCGAAGCGCTCACCACGCAGCGCGACGAACAGGTCTCCCGGACGCAGGCTGCGCGTGTCGCTGTGCACGCGTGCCACAAACGTGTCGGGCGCCCCCACGAGCGTGGAACCGGGCACCAGGGTTTGCGCCAGGGCCAATGTCATCATGTTCGCCCGCCGCGCGCGACCAAGCCGCGCCGCGCCTCATCGACATCGGAGAACGGCCGCTTCACGCCCCTGATCTCCTGGTAGTCCTCATGGCCCTTGCCCGCCAGCAGAATGAGGTCGTCGGCGCTGGCGTTCGCCACTGCGTACGCAATCGCGGCGCGGCGGTCTTCGATGGTTTGGGCTGCCTGCGGCGGCATGCCGGCGACGATTTGGCCGATGATCGCGGCGGGGTCTTCGTCGCGCGGGTTGTCGCTCGTGACCACCACCGTGTCTGCCTGGCGCGCCGCAATCGCCCCCATCACGGGGCGTTTGCCCGGATCGCGGTTGCCCCCGCAGCCGAACACGCACCACAGCCTCCCGCCGCGTTGCCGCGCCAGCGGCTGCAAGGCGATCAGGGCTTTGTCCAGCGCGTCGGGTGTGTGTGCATAGTCCACCACGACGGCCGGGCCAGCCGCGAGCCCGTGGTCGCGACCGTCGCCGTGCACCACGCGCTGCATGCGACCCGGCACCGGGGTCAGGTGAGAAAGGGCACGTGTCGCATCGACCAGGGCAATGTCGAGCGAGCGCAGCCCGCCGATCACGGCGAGCAGGTTGCTGACGTTGTAGTCGCCGATCATCGACGTCTTCACTTCGACACAGGCCGAGTCCTCGAGCACCGCGAAGCACAGCCCGCCGTCGCGGTAGCGAACGTTGCGTGCGCGCAGGCGCGCCGGCGTGCTCACCGAATACGTCCACAAGGCGATTGCGCCGCCTCGCAGTTGATCGGCCAAGACCGCGCCACGCGGGTCGTCGATGTTCACGACCGCGGCCTTCAGCCCAGGCCATTCGAAAAGTTGCAGTTTTGCCGCCCAATAGGCTTGCATCGAGCCGTGGTAGTCGAGGTGGTCTTGCGTCAGGTTGGTGAACATCACCACGTCGAGGTGGGTTCCGTTCAAGCGCTGCTCGGCGACACCGATCGACGAGGCTTCGATCGCACATGCCTGCAGGCCGCGTTCGACGAAGCTGCGCAGTGTGGCATGCAATGCGATCGGGTCGGGCGTCGTCAAGCCCGGGTTGCTGAGGGTCGCGGCGCTGCCGTCGGCCCCGGGCGGCACACCGCACCCCAGCGTGCCGATGACGCCACAGCGCCGCCCGCGTGCTGCCAGGGCCTGCGCGGTCCACCAGGCGGTGGAGGTTTTCCCGTTCGTCCCGGTGCTGGCCAACATGGTCAGTTGGCGGCTCGGCTCACCCAAGAAAGCGCTGGCGATCGCACCCGCGTCTCGCTTCAGATCGTGCACCGACGCCACGCCTTCCAGGCCGGCCCAGTCGAAGGCCGAGGCGCCCTGTGCTTCCACCAGGCAAGCACGCGCGCCGCAGCGCAGCGCGTCGCGCACGAAGCGGCGTGCGTCATTCGCGGCGCCCGGCCAGGCGACAAAAGCGTCGCCCGGCGTGACGCGCCGGCTGTCGCTGGCGAGAGCGCGCACGCCGCGCTCGCGCAACCAGTGCACGGCGGCCTGCGCTGACGCGAGTGAGGTCAACGCCATCAGAAGCTTTCCTCGACGCCGTCGTCTGGCGCGGCGATGACCTGCGTCTGCACGTCCAGGTCAGGCGGCACGGCGAGCGCGCGCAGCGTTTGCTGCACGACTTCGCTGAACACCGGCGCCGCCACGTCGCCGCCGAAATACTTGCCATTGCTCGGCTCGTCGAGCATGACGGCGACGATGATGCGCGGCCGGGCCATCGGCGCCATGCCGACAAACCAGGAGCGGTATTTCTTGTCGAGGTAAACGCCACGCTCTTGCTTGCGCGCCGTGCCGGTTTTCCCGCCCACCGAGTAGCCCATGGTCTGGGCCTTGGGCGCGGTCCCTTTCACGCTGGTGGCCAGTGCCAGCATGCGCCGCACTTGGGCCGCGGTTTGCGGCGAGATCACGCTCACGCCGGCCGCGGGAATCGAATCCTTCAGCAACGAGGTC
>JAEMQF010000340.1 GCA_022758925.1 Burkholderiales bacterium
CGGTGCGCTCCAGCCGCTGCTGGTCGCGCAGCTTGACGCGGCACAGGTTGAGCACCGCGTCCTGCATCGGCGCCAATACCTTCTGGCCACGCCCGGTGCTGTTGCGCTGGTAGAGCGCGGCGACGATTCCCAGCGCCAGGTGCAGCCCGGTGCCCGAGTCGCCGATCTGCGCGCCGGTGACCATCGGCGGGCCGTCGTCAAAACCGGTTGTCGACGCGGAACCGCCTGCGCATTGCGCGACGTTCTCGTAAACCTTGCAGTCTTCATACTTGCCGGGTCCGAAGCCCTTCACCGAGGCGACGATCATGCGCGGGTTCAGCGCATGCACCCGCTCCCAGCTGAAGCCCATGCGATCGAGCGCGCCGGGCGCGAAATTCTCGACCAGCACGTCGCAGGTCTTGATCAGGCGCTGCAGCACCTCCTTGCCTTTCGGGTCCTTGGTGTTGATCGTGATCGACCGCTTGTTGTGGTTCAGCATCGTGAAGTACAGGCTGTCGACACCGGGAATGTCGCGCAGCTGGCCGCGCGTGGCGTCGCCTTCGCCGGCCTTTTCGACCTTGATCACGTCGGCACCCAACCAGGCCAACAGTTGGGTGCAGGTCGGGCCCGACTGCACATGCGTGAAGTCGAGAATGCGTACACCGTCGAGTGCTTTGCTCATTTGTCGCCTCTGGGTTGGGCTGGGTTGTTCGCGCTCACTTCTTCTTCGCCGCGCTCTGCGGGTTCAGGCTCGTGATGCGGCCGCTCTCGGTGCCTGCGGTCTCGTCGATGACGGCGTTGATCAGGGTCGGCCGCCCGGATGCGATGGCCTCGTTCAGCGCCAGTGTCAACTCCTTCGGCGTCGTGGCGTTGACGCCGACACCGCCGAATGCCTCCATCATCTTGTCGTAGCGCGCGCCCTTCACGAACACGGTGGGCGCGACGTCGGCGCCACCGCTGGCGTTGATGTCGGTGCCGCGATACACGCCGTTGTTGTTGAAGACGATCACGCACACCGGCAGGTTGTAGCGACAGATGGTCTCGACCTCCATGCCGCTGAACCCGAAGGCACTGTCGCCCTCGATCGCGATCACGGGCTTGCCGGTGGTCACCGCCGCGGCGACGGCAAAACCCATGCCGATGCCCATGATGCCCCAGGTGCCGACGTCGAGCCGCTTGCGCGGCTCGTACATGTCGACGATCGAGCGCGTGAAGTCCAATGTGTTCGCGCCCTCGTTCACGACGATGGCGTCGGGCCGGGCCTTGACCACTTCGCGGATCGCGCCCAGCGCGCTGTGGAAGTTCATCGGCGACGGGTTCAGCGCCAGCGTCGCCGCCATCTTCGACAGGTTCTTGTCCTTGCGCTCGGCGATCGAATCGGTCCACTCGGCCGCGGGTTTGGCCCAGTTCGCGCCCATCCCTGCCAGCAGCGCCGCAACGCAGGAGCCGATGTCGCCGATGAGCGGTGCGGCGATGGCGACGTTGCTGTCGATTTCGGTCGGCGCGATGTCGATCTGGATGAACTGCTTCGGATTCGGCGCGCCCCAGGTCTTGCCCTTGCCGTGCGAGAGCAGCCAGTTCAGGCGCGCCCCCACCAGCATCACGACGTCGGCCTGCTCCAGCACATACGAGCGCGCGGCCGATGCCGACTGCTCATGGTTGTCGGGCAGCAGACCCTTGGCCATCGACATCGGCAGGTAGGGAATGCCGCTGCGTTCGACGAGCGCGCGCACATCGGCGTCGGCCCGGGCGTAGGCTGCCCCTTTGCCGAGCACGATCAGCGGCCGTTTCGCGCCCTTCAGCAGCGCCAACGCGCGTTGCACCGCATCGGGCGCAGGGATCTGGCGCGGCGCCGGATCGACGACCTTGATGAGCGAGGCCTTGCCCGCAGCCGCATCCATCGTCTGCGCGAAGAGCTTGGCGGGCAGGTCGAGATAGACGCCGCCCGGGCGGCCGGACAGCGCGGCGCGGATCGCACGCGCAATGCCGACGCCGATGTCTTGCGCATGCAGCACGCGGTACGCCGCCTTGCACAGGGTCTTGGCGATCGCGAGCTGGTCCATCTCTTCGTAGTCGCCTTGCTGCAGGTCGACGATCTCGCGCTCGCTCGAGCCGCTGATCAGGATCATCGGGAAGCAGTTGGTGGTCGCGTTGGCCAGCGCCGTCAGGCCGTTCAGGAAGCCCGGCGCCGACACCGTCAGGCAGATGCCGGGCTTTTGCGTCAGGAAGCCTGCCGCTGCCGCCGCATTGCCCGCGTGCTGTTCATGCCGGAACGAGATCACGCGCATGCCTTCGGCTTGCGCCATGCGCGTCAGGTCGGTGATGGGAATGCCGGGCAGACCGAAGATGGTATTGATGCCATTCAGTTTCAGGGCATCGATGACGAGGTGAAAGCCGTCCACCTGGGGGCGGACGGAGGTCTGCGCCGGGGCGGAGCTGAGGACTGCGGACATGATGCTCTCCTGCGGGGGCGGTTGGATGGCCGGGTTCGCCGCGAACGGGGGCGTGCACCTTGGCACTGCGCATGTGCCTGGCGCCACGGGCTCGCTTCAGGCGGCGGACTTATCATAGGAAGGCAGCGCGGTTTGCGCGGTTGACCGCGGTCAATTTTCGAGAATTGAAGGGCAAGAGGTCGGCGCCGATCGGCGCCCAACCCATCTCCATCCGCAGACCCGATGATCTCGATCCCCCTGGACAAGCACAGCGAACGCAACGTCATTCGCGTTCAGCTCAGGCAGAACATCGTGCTGCGGGAGATGACCGATGCCGAGCGCAGCGCGCTCGAGCCGCATCTGGCGGTGGTGGATTGCAGCAAGGGCGATGCCTTGCTGCACCAGGGCGTGCACGACATGGAGCAGTACTTCGTGCTCGACGGCCTGCTGAAACGGGTGGTCACCAACGCCGACGCGAAAGAAATGATCCTGCGCTTCGCCGACGAGCGCGACATGGAAACCAGCTACGCCGCGTGGCGCCTGAACACACCCACGCCGTACAGCATCGTCTGCGTGACGAAGGCCAGGGTTGCGAAATTGCCGATGCCGACCTGGGTCACGTTCATGAACCAGTACCCCAAGTTCAAGGAAGCGTTCGAATATGAGGTGATGCGCTTGATGAGCGAAATCATGGCGCACACGATCACGCTGCATCTGCTCGACGCCCCCGGGCGGGTGCACCGCTTCGAGCGCAAGCATCCCGAACTGGCGGACCGGATTCCGAAGAAGGAACTCGCCGCCTACCTGAACCTCTCGGCCGAGACGCTGAGCCGGCTGAAGCAGCGCGGGAAGATTTGAACCGTGCTGTGCGGTGCTCAGTGTCGCACGCCCGACGCGCCGATAATTGCGGGCATGCACGAAGCACTCCATCCGGTTCAAGTCGCGGGTTTTCGGCGCATGACGCCGGCGCAAAAGCTGCGCATGGTTGCCGATCTTTACGACGCGGGCATTCGCCTGAGGGCTGCCGGACTGCGGCTCAAGCACCCGGACTGGCCGACACAGCAGCTTCTGTTCGAGGCCCGGCGCTCACTGCTGTATGCCGGCACCTGACTCGTCCATCGGCCCGCTCGCGCCGTTTCTCGAACCATTGGAGGCTCTGGGCCTGCCCTACTGCATCACCGGCTCGGTGGCGGCGAGTGTCTACGGCGAGCCGCGCCTGACTGCGGACATAGACGTTGTCTTGCTGCTGAAGTTGGCGGACGTCGCTGCGTTGCGGGCTGCGTTCCCGGAGAGTGAATACTACGTCCCTCCCGTCGAGACCATGCGCCTCGAGCTGGTTCGCGACGGTCGCGGCCACTTCAACTTGATTCATCACATGAGCCAGTTCAAGGCCGATATCTACCTTGCGGCTCGCGACCCTCTGCACCGCTGGGCGCTACAGCATCGGCGCAGGATCAGCCTTGACGAGGGCGGCGCCTGGATCGCTCCGCCCGAGTACGTGATCCTGCGCAAGCTCGAATACCTGCGCGAAGGGGCCCAGGACAAGCACGTGCGCGACATCCGGTTCATGCTCGCCAGTACCGAGATTGACAGCGCTTTTGTGGCTGCCGAAGTGGCCCGCCTCGGCGTGCAGGCGCAGTGGCGGCAGTGCCAGCCCGATCCCGCCTGATCGCGCAGTCGTCTGCCGGCCAGCTCACTCGGTAGGCCGCTTCGCTGTCATCGGATCCACCGAGGAGCATGCGCGGCTCTATGAAGGTCAGGCTTCCAGGCGCCGCCGCAGCGCGCCCATCGCGGCGCCGATCAGCGGCCAGAACAGCAGCAACAGCGCGAGCGTCGTGATGCTCCCGACGAGCGGATTCGCCCACATGATGCTCAGTTCGCCTTGCGACACCAGCATCGACTGGCGGAACGAATCTTCAGCCTTGTCGCCGAGCACCAGCGCCAGCACCAGCGGCGCGAGCGGATAGTCGAGTTTCTTGAAGACGTAGCCGATCACGCCAAAACCGAGCATGAACCAGATGTCGAGCATCGCGCTGTGCACGGTATAGGCGCCGATCGCACAGATCACGATGATGACCGGCGCGATGATGGAAAACGGAATGCGCAGGATCGACGCGAACAGCGGCACCGTCGTCAGCACCACGATCAGCCCGACCAGGTTGCCCAGGTACATGCTGGCAATCAGGCCCCAGACGAAGTCTTTCTGCTCGACAAACAGCAGCGGCCCGGGCTGCAAACCCCAGATCAGCAGGCCGCCCAGCAGCACGGCGGCGGTGGGCGAGCCGGGGATGCCCAGTGCCAGCATCGGCAACAGCGCACTCGTGCCGGCAGCATGCGCGGCAGTTTCCGGCGCGATCACGCCTTCGATCTCGCCGGTGCCGAACTTCGCACCGTTCTTCGACATCTGCTTCGCCAGGCCGTAGCTCATGAATGACGCCGGCGTTGCGCCGCCGGGCGTGATGCCCATCCAGATGCCCACGAGCGAGCTGCGCACCGAAGTGACCCAATACTTGGGCAGCTCTTTCCAGGTCTCCCACACCACCTTGGGATTGATGCGCGCGGCCTTGCCGGAGAACTGCAGGCCCTCTTCCATCGACAACAGGATTTCGCCGATGCCGAACAAACCGATCACGGCGATCAGAAAGTCGAAGCCGCGCATCAGCTCAGGCTGGCCGAAGGTCAGGCGCAGTTGCCCGGTCACGGTGTCCATACCGACGGCCGCAAGCGCAAAGCCGAGTGCCATCGACACCAGGATCTTGAAAGGCGAGCCCCTGCCCATGCCGACGAAGCTGCAAAACGTCAGCAGATAGACCGCAAAGTATTCCGGCGCGCCGAACTTGAGCGCGAACTTCGCCACCAGCGGCGCGAGAAAGGTGATCATGATCACCGCCACCAGCGCGCCGACGAACGACGA
>JAEMQF010000372.1 GCA_022758925.1 Burkholderiales bacterium
CTCACCGGACGCCAGGACGGTGACGACGCTTCAACAGGCGCGAGCTACCTTGAGATCGCGCGAGTCCTGATCGATCACGGCGCGCAGACCGGCGCCGATCTTCGCGAGCTGTGGTCGCGGATCGTTTTCAACCTGCTGGTTTCCAACACCGACGACCACCTGCGAAATCATGGCTTCATCCTGGTGCCCGGCAAGGGGTGGCGTCTGGCGCCGGTCTTCGACATGAATCCGGTCGCGAACGCGCATGGACTGAAACTGAACATCAGCCAGACCGACAATGCAATCGACCTCGATCTCGCTCGGGCCGTGGCACCGTACTTCCGCGTCTCCGTTCGCGATGCCGACGCGATCATCGGCAACTGCCTGAGGGTCGTGCGTCAGTGGCGAAAGATCGCTGCACACCTTGGGCTGCCGACCCGGGAGCAAAACGCCATGGCTGCGGCCTTTCGGTTGGCGTCAGTGTCGAAGGGGTTGCAAACACGCGGCTGATGTTGCGGGCTGCTACCGGCACGTGCTGCAGGTCGGCCGCGCTGTCTTCGTCGGACGTCCAGCGTCAAGCGAGCACTTTCAAACCGTGCTTCTCAACCACGGCCAGCAGCTTGAGCGCCATACCGCTCGGCCGCTTCGTGCCGGCTTCCCATTTCTGAACCGTGGATTCACTGGTGTTCAGGTAACGCGCGAACACGGGCTGGCTCACGTGCGCCTGCTCGCGGATTCGCTTGATCTGCAGCGGTGCGATCACAGGCAACGCAGCAAGGCACGATTCATCGAAACCGCGCATCGTGGCCTTGTCGATGGTGCCGGCCCGGTGCAACCCCCGCGCCGCGCTGTGGATGGCCGCGAACGCATCGCTCTTGAACTTTGCCTTAGTCGCCATGACAGATCTCCAGTAGGTCGCCGTTGCGTGCCTTCTTGGCTGCCCTGGTGAACCAAGCGGTCTTGAAGACTCGCGAAAGCGACTTCGCCGACATGCCTGAATATAGCACCTGGTGCTAGCTCACCGGACGCCAGGACGGTGACGACGCTTCAACAGGCGCGAGCTACCTTGAGATCGCGCGAGCCCTGATCGATCACGGCGCGCAGACCAACGCCGATCTTCGGGAGCTGTGGTCGCGGATCGTTTTCAACCTGCTGGTTTCCAACGCCGACGACCATCCGCGAAATCATGGCTTCATCCTGGTGCCCGGCAAGGGGTGGCGTCTGGCGCCGGCCTTTGACATGAATCCGGTCCCGAACGCCCATGGACTGAAACTGAACATCAGCCAGAACGACAATGCAATCGACCTCGATCTCGCTCGGGCCGTGGCATCGTACTTTCGCGTCTCCGTTCGTGATGCCGAGGCGATCATCGGCAACTGCCTGAGGGTCGTGCGTCAGTGGCGAAAGATCGCTGCACACCTTGGGGTGCCGACCCGGGAGCAAAACGCCATGGCTGCGGCCTTTCGTTTGGCACATGAAGCCGGGCAGAGGCCAAGTCGTCGTCTCCCCGGCCATTGAAGCTCGAAGCCGGACCGGGCTTTCCCAGTCGCAATTCGCCGCGCTGCTTGGCGTGTCAGTGCGCACGATTCAAGGTTTGTCAATTACGGACGCACGTCATATCGTCGGGTTGGTGCCGCGGCTTGAATGCCAGACGGAGACGACCTCCAGCCGCTTTCCGCGTACGCGGTAGTAGATCCAGTAGCGGATTCGATCGACATGAAAGCGCCGCACGTCGGTTGAACTTGCGTCCGTGACTTCGCCACCCATATCCGGCTGCTCGACGAGAAGGGCGAAGGCCGCTTCGAGATCCCTGCGCACGGCTCCTGGTGCGGCCGGACGGTTGGCCGCCCACCACCCGGCAATGCGGTCTACTTCTGCGGCCGCGCGGCGCGAGATAAACAGTTCAAGCGCCACCGCTATCCGTGGCGGCGCAGGAGCTTGAACAAGTCGTCGCCTGAAATCATCTCGCCTCGGTCGGCCTCGGCGAGGCCGGCTTCGAGCTCAGCCAGTTCTTCGGGCGACAGCCGGGGCGCCTCGTCAGCGTCTCGGGTGAGGACGAAAACATCCGTCCCATCGGCAATAGTCGAGTCATCGAAGACAACTTTGCCGGAAACGACGGTGCCAGTTGTTATGCGCATGGGGAGATATTACTCCGGCTTGGGGGCAGGCCCAGGGGGCAGTCAGCCGACTTCAGCAGGCCGAGCTTCTCGGCGCGATCCAGGTTGTCGATCGCCGGCCCCACGGTCTCGACCAGGAAGGCAAGGCGCAGCGCCGCAGTCACAGCACCACACCTGTGGCCAACGCAGCCGCATGAATGGGCTGCAGTTTGGTGCCGGGCTCGAGCAACAGCACATCGACGCGACGCCCGCCGAGCAGACGCACTGCATGTGCCGCCAAGCGAGCGGCCAGCCAGACCGGGCGCTGCAATGGCCGCGGCAATCGCACCAGCAGATCCACGTCGCCACCGCGTTGGTTATCGTCGGCGCGCGAGCCAAACAGCAGCACCTCGCAATCGGCACCAACTTCATGCGAGAAATGTGCCCTCAGTGCGACACGTTGTTCGGTCGACAATCGCATGCCGCGAGTTTAGCCTGCCAGTCGTGGCGTGGCACAGTGCTCGTCCGGCCAATACAGTAGTACTCGAGCCCGAGCGCCGCCTTCATCGTCGGCCCATGCAGATAACGCCCATCAAACACCACCGGCGTGCGCAGGGCCGCCTTGATAGGCTCGAAGTCGGGCCTGCGGAACTCCTCCCCTGCATTCGCCCGTTCTCTCCGCCTCTGCACCCCGTTCGCCCATCGAAGGGCAGTGCGGGGAAACCGATGCGCGTGGCCAGCATCGCTTTGGCGGCGTACTTGGCGAACTCGGCGCTGCGCCGGTCTATCACCAGCACGCGGTCATGGTTGCGCACGAAGGCCGCGCACAGCGGGCGCATCAGCAGCGTCGCGCGCTCCGTAATTCAAAGAGCGTCATCAGTCGCCCAATGGCGTCATCAATGACTTCCTGCGGCGCTCGCTCGACCTTCTTCGCCCTGCGCGTGGCCAGGTCCATCATCCGCATCTTGTTCACAAGGGCAATCCCCTGCGTTTTGCAACCCGCGCCTGTCAGAGAAACAGCGAAACCGGCAAAGCGAGAGAACTCACCGCCCTGCGTGATCGGCGCGACAACGGCGTCACCGAGCCGATTGACGTCGCGAGTGGTGAGCACAAGTGCCGGGCGCGCGTCACCGCGCATCTCGTGGCCTTCCACGGGGTCCAGGCGCACCCTCACGATGTCGCCGCGGTCGAACACCGCCATCACCAAGCCTCCTGGCCGGCTGGCCGTGCGTTGTCCCAAAGGGCGAGGTCGGCGGGCGGCGGTGCCTTCGGGTCACACTGGGCAATCAAGTCGACCAACCTGTGGCGGCGCCTCGGTGCCAGAGTGATTCGACCATCGGGCCTGAAATCCAAGGTCATCGATTGACCTGCCTTGAGGCCCAGGTCCTTGAGCACTGCCGGCGGCAGCGCCAGGACCGTGCTGTTGCCGCATTTGCGAAGTACCACTTCCATGACTGCCACTGCCTTCAGTGAAACACTGTTGAACGGATTCTGCGTATCGGCGGGGTGGTCGTCAAACCGCAGCGGCAGCTACTGCACCGGAAACGACCTCGCTTCCCTGCACCAGCAGGTGCGGCAAGCGCTCAACCGGGCACCTTGACCCATGTGCACGCTCTTGATGCGTTATGGGCTGCCACCCTGTGGTGACCTTGCGACCGCGTCCCGGTGGCGGATACTCGGCCGCCGGCGTCGCTGCGATGCAAGGCGACTGGCAAGCAACCAGACGGGTCTTGCGCAACATGGTGCCCAGCGCGGTTGCGGACGCCCCCGCAGTTGTCTTCGCCAAGAAAGCGAAACCACCGTGCTCGGTGTCGTGATGGCACTGACCACATCCGACTTTTTCAAGGAGCTATGACCATGAAGTGCCCGAGCTGCGGAGCGGCAAAGCTGGTGCATGCCACCCGCGACTTGCCATACACCTACAAAGGCGAGTCAACCGTTCTGCCCCAGGTGACCGGGGACTTTTGCCCTGCATGCGGCGAACACGTTCTGGGTGCTGCGCAATCGCGTCGAACAATGACTTTGATGCGTGAGTTCACCAAACAGGTCAACGCGTCGATTGTCGACCCAGAGTTCATTGTGAGCGTGCGCAAGAAACTCGACCTTGACCAGCGCGAAGCCGCCGAAATTTTCGGCGGCGGCGTCAACGCGTTCTCGCGTTATGAAAACGGCAAGACCAAGCCGCCGCTGGCGCTGGTGAAGCTGCTCAAGGTGCTGGATCGCCATCCTGACCTCTTGGCAGAAATACGAGGCAGGTGAGCCACCAAAAGACCAGGGCGCCAATCGGCCAACCTGCGCGCTGCGCGAAAGAGCCGCAGCCGCCTGATGCAGTTGGACTCGAGCCCAAACGCCACCATCCCCGCCGGCTCATACAAATTGCGCCCATCAAACACCACCGGCGTGCGCAGCGCCGCCTTGATGGCTTCGAAGTCGGGCGTGCGGAACTCCTACCACTCGGTGACGATGGTCAACGCGTCGGCGCCCTGCAGCGCCTCGGCAGCCGAGCCCGCGATCACCAGGCCGGGCACGTCGGCCAGCACGCGCGCGGCCTCCTTGCCGGCCACCGCGGCGCCTTCCTTCAGGAACTCGGGGTTCGAGACCACCGCAAAATCCATCTTCAGGCCGCTCGGGTGCGTCTTGCCGGCTTCCCATTTCTGAATCGTGGACTCGCTGGTGTTCAGGTAGCGCGCGAACATGGGCTGGCTGACGTGTGCCAGCACGACGTCAAAACGTTGATGTGACGCCGAGACAGATGGCGCGTATCGTTGCCGCATGAACAAGACCATCGCCAGCGCCAAACCCAGCCCAAAGCCCCGCGTCAAGGCAAAGCTCCTGGCGACTTCTGCCAGACGCTCCGCGCCGGCCGCCAAGCCAAAGCGCGATAGGGTCGCAGGCCTCAGCGTCGGAGATGGCTCGGCAGTTGTGAGGGCCAAGACGCTGCGCCTGAGGCCCGAGTTTGAAGTTGGTCTCGGCATCCTGAAGAATGTTCTTCGCAAACCCATCAACAAGATGGTGAACGAGGCCGTGGGCGAGTACATCGAAAAGCGTGCCGCTGAAGTCGAGGCAGACCTGTACGGTGTGCTCGAAAAGCTCAAGGCCTACAAGCGTGCCGACCGAAAGTTCGCGTCCGCTCGCGCGCAGTTCGTCGAGGCGGAAGCCCGCTACGGCGCGGATGACCTGGTGGAGGGTGTCGTTCAGTGCGAGCGTCCAGCGTGACGCAGAAAAGCGCGTCATTCCCATGGTTGCAACCGCGAAGGCCTGGCACAAGGTCGTCATGACCCAACGCCGCCATCACCGCTGGCTCATACAAATAGCGCCCATCAAACACCACCGGCGTGCGCAGGGCCGCCTTGATAGCCTCGAAGTCGGGCGTGCGGAACTCCTCCCCTGCATTCGCCCGTTCGCTCCGCCGCCGCACCCCGTTCGCCCATCGAAGGGCAGTGCGGCGAAACCGATGCGCGTGGCCGGCATCGCATTGGCAGCCTACTGGATGAACTCGGCGCTGCGCCGGTCCATCACCAGCACGCGGTCATGGTTGCGCACGAAGGGAGCGTACAGCGAGCGCATCAGCAGCGCCGCGCGTTCGTCGTCGGCACCGATGACCACGCGCTCCGGGCGCAAGAACGCGGCCGCCGCGGCCCCTTCCTTCAGGAACTCCGGGTTCGAGACCACCGCAAAATCCATTGCCAGCCCGCGTTGCGCCAATTCATCGGCGATGGCAGCCTGCAAACGAAGGACTTTCCGACAGGTATGCGTTGAACATCCAACAGATACCCTTACAATGGCGGCGTTGACAACGCAACCAAGCGAGGCCGCCATGTCCAAAGAAGTGCAGATGTCCATCAAGATGGAACCCGAACTGCGTGAACGCTTCATGGCCGTGGCAGCAGATCGCCATCGCCCCGCGGCTCAGATCATCCGCGACCTGATGCGCCTTTACATCGCCGACAGCGAAACGCCCAACGCACTTACCGCAGACACGATTCGCAAGGGCCGCAAAGGGTCAGACGTATTTCACGCCTCCAGCGCGTCTGACTTGTTCAAACAATTGGGCATTTGATGCGCCTGCCCAGCTATACCGGGCAGTTCAAACGCGACGCGAAGCTGGCGAAAAAGCGCGGCTACGACATGCGCAAGCTGCGTCACGTGATCGGCCTGCTGCTGGATGGCCAACCTCTTCCCCGCGAGCTCGGCGACCACCCGCTGAAGGGCGAATGGAAGCCAAGCCGCGACCTTCATATCGAACCCGATTGGGTCCTGATTTACTGTGTCGATGATGAAGTGGTTCGCTTCGAGCGTACCGGGACGCACGCCGATCTGTTCGGCAAGTAAATTCCCGAAGCCGTCGCGTACCGATATGTCAAGAGTGCGCAGGGCCACCTTGATGGCTTCGAAATCGGGCGTGCGGAACTCCTCCCCTGCATTCGCCTGTTCGCTCCGCCCCCGCACCCCGTTCGCCCGTCGAAGGGCCGTGTGGGGAAACCGATGCGCGTGGCCAGCATCGCTTTGGCGGCGTAATTGGTGAACTCGGCGCTGCGCCGGTCCATCACCAGCACAGGGGTTGCTTGTCAATCACGACTTTGGCATATATACTGAATACATATGACTCGGAGTTCCGCCATGCCCACCGCAGTGGATTCGCTGCTCCTGAAGTTCCGCTCCAAAGACGGCCGGTTTGGTGTCACGCGCGACACGGTCAAGGCGCTCGCCAGCCAGTTGGACACAACCGAAACCCAGGTCGTGCATCTGGCGCTGTCGAAGCTGGCTGAGGAGATGCTCCCTGCCTACGAGGCCGACGACGGGCCGCTGACGGCGCACCAACTTTCCAATGTTCGCACGCTGGCCAAGGCCCGCATGCCCAAAGGCAAGGTGTTGGCAAAGCAGCGCCTCTTCTGATACCTGACTCCCGATGCCCAGCATCTGGAAGCCACCTTCTCCCGGCGACATCGTCTGGTGCTGGTTTCCTGAACGACCGGCCGCTGCCCCGGGCCCGAAGCCGCGGCCTGCACTCGTTGCCGCTGTGGTATCACAGGAAGACGGTGTGGTCGTACACGTCGTATACGGCACGTCGCAGCGAGTCGATCACCTCAAGGCTGGTGAATTCGCAATCACGAGAGCCGCCAACCCGAGCGCGTTCACGTTGGCAGGGCTGGCCTTCGACACCAAGTTCGATTTCAAGGTGGCACTGGCACTGCCCTGGACAGACCAGTTCTTCAAGGTAGCGCCACGCGCCCCTTACGGCCAGACGCCCAAGTTGGGAATCCTGCATCCTTCACTGATGCGCGCGGCAAAGGCGGCGCATGACGCTGCGGCAAGCCGCTGAGTGCAGAGCCGAGCAGAAAACACCACCGGCGTGCAAAGGGCCGCCACAGCCAGCGCCGGCATACAGAAATTGCAGGCCGTCTGGCTGAAATGCGCTACCGCAGTTGCCTCAGGCAGCCAGCTTTGCGCTCGCCAGCCGGTTAAGGCTGACGCCTTCTTCCGCCGCCTGGAGTGCGAGCTGGCGGTGCACCAGCGGCGGGATGCGTACCCGCAACTCGCCGCTGTGACGGCGCTCCGCGATAGCGTCCGGCACCAACTCGCCGGATGCTCGCAGATCCTTCACGACATCCGCCACAACGGCCCGGATGCCGGACAGCGCTTTTTCAGGAGTCGGCGCGAGCCAGCTCAACGATGTGAACTCGGCGCACAGCCTGACTTGCTCTGCATCTTCGGCGGACCAAGTCACGCGGTAGGTGTAGTGGTCGAGGCTCATTTGGTCTTTCCTTGCAGTTTGGCGACGAGCTCGGCGTCGCAGGCCAGGCGCTCCAAGTCCATCGGCGTGCGGCGCGATGGCTACCCGCGCCATGGTGTTTCAGCGAGCGCGCTTGCGCCCCTTCGCCGGTGCGACACCC
>JAEMQF010000204.1 GCA_022758925.1 Burkholderiales bacterium
CGGCTCGTGCTTTCCCAAGGACGTGACGCCGCTGGCCAGCTCTGCTGCCGATGCCGGTTGCCCGCTGCGGCTGCTGCTGGCGGTGATGGCGGGGTTGGGGATTGAGTACTACTGTATCGGCAGGGCAGGCACCGTACCGGACAAGCGGCGACGGGTCGGCCTGGCCGACTGCCAGGCGCGAGCCATCGCGGTCGTAGCGCGGCGTGCGCAGCTTGCGCATATAGGCCGCCACGTCGGCCATGTCGTCGCGGTCGCGCCAGATCCCGAAGGCTGGATCGTCGGTCACACCACTTGGCGGGCAAGACGAGTCCGATCTTCGGGCGCTGACGGCGCCGACCAGGCTTCGCGCAATGCGCGTTTGTCCGCGCAACTGCATCTGGCGAGTGTGGCGGACAGCCTGATGGCTTCGCTTACTCCAGCTCATGTCGACCGCATGCTCTCGACGGTCGAAGCCGCCGAGATCATGGCTTGCTCGCGCCCCTATGTCGCTATGCTGATCGACAGCGGCAAGTTGGCCGGCGCAACCAAGACGTCGGGTGGCCACCGCAAAGTGTCTCTGGCCTCGGTCGAGGCTTGGATCGCTTCGCGCCGGCCCTCCCCGGACAAGGACTATCGAGAGGCCGGCAAGGCTGCAGGCATCTATGGCGTCGAGGAGGTCGTCGTCATGAAGGCCGCGCGGCGCGAGCCCGCCCGCACACGTGGCTGACCATCCGCTGTCGCCAGGGGGCTTCTCCCTCGCGGTGCTGGACGCCTGTGCGCTCTTGCCGCCGCGGCTGTCTGACGTACTCTTCGACCTGGCCCTCGAAGGCCTGTACCTGCCGCATTGGACCGCCGATATCGAGGACGAATTCCTGCGAAACTTCCAGGCGGTGACCGGAGCGGCGGCGCCAGACGGCGGCGCGCGCAGGCTGGGCGCCTTCCGCGCCGCCGCGCGCATGCGGCATGAGATCTTTGGCCACATGGACCCAAGCGCCATCGCAAGGGTACCGGCCGCCGTCGACAAGAAGGACGTCCACGTTGCGTCAGCCGCGCTCATGCTGGCGCGATCGGCCGAAGCGGACGTCGACAAAGTGTTCCTGGTGACGGCCAACCTCGCAGACCTCCCGCCTGGCGCGCTGGCAATGCAAGGCGTGGTGACGCTGTCCCCCGGCGCCTTCATCGACGCACTGCATGCGGCCGAACCCGAACGCGTTCAGGGTGTCTTGACCCGCACGCTCGCCGACCTGAAGGATCCACCGTACACGGCAGCCGAGTTGTTGGCGGCGTTGTCCCTCCACGGCGCAACCGCCACGGTCAAGTCCTTGTCGAGAGCCTGGGGTGTCGCACCGGCGAAGGGGCGCAAGCGCGCTCGCTGAAACACCATGGCGCGGGTAGCCATCGCGCCGCACGCCGATGGACTTGGAGCGCCTGGCCTGCGACGCCGAGCTCGTCGCCAAACCGCAAGGGAAAACCAAATGAGCCTCGACCACTACACCTACCGCGTGACTTGGTCCGCCGAAGATGCAGCGCATGTCGGGCTGTGCGCCGAGCTCGCATCGTTGAGCTGGCTCGCGCCGACTCCTGAAAAAGCGCTGTCCGGCATCCGGGCCGTTGTGGCGGATGTCGTGAAGGATCTGCGAGCATCCGGCGAGTTGGTGCCGGACACTATCGCGGAGCGCCGCTACAGCGGCGAGTTGCGGGTACGCATCCCGCCGCTGGTGCACCGACAACTCGCACTCCAGGCGGCGGAAGAAGGCGTCAGCCTTAACCGGCTGGCGAGCGCAAAGCTGGCTGCCTGAGGTAACTGCGGTAGCGTATTTCAGCCAGACGCGTGGCTCGATCGCGAAGTAGTGGCCAAGCGCCGACGACGAACGCGCGACGCTGATGCGCTCGCTGTTCGCACCCTTCGCGCGCAACCACGATCGCGTGCTGGTGATGGACCGGCGCAGCACCGAGTTCACCAAGTACGCGGCCAACGCGATGCTGGCCACGCGCATCGGTTTCATGAACGAGCTCGCGGGGCTGTCCGAGCGGGTAGGTGTGGATCTCGAGATCAAGCCCCGCGGCAGGGCGTCGACGCGCTGGCCATCGTCACCGCGTGGAAGGAGTTCCGCACGTCCGATTACGGGGCCAGAAAGGCAGCCCTGTGCACGCCGGTGGTGTTCAACGGGCGCTCCATGTATGACCCGGCAGTGATGGCGGCGTTTGGGCTGGAGCACCACAGCTCTTGAAGGGCGGCGGTGACGTTGCTGCCGGCATGAAGCGGTGAAACTTCGTGGAAATGTTGTACGCGCGCAGTTGCCGGATGATGTTTATGTATATACACTAATTGCGTGCGCATCACCTACGACCCAGCGAAGCGGACACGAACCCTGGCCGACCGCGGCCTTGACTTCGATGACAGCTTGCTCGTGTTCGAAGGGGTAACGGTGGAAGTCGAAGACAGGCGCAAGGATTACGGTGAACGACGCGTCATCTGCTACGGCATGCTCGAGGGCCGTATGGTGGTCGTGGGCTACACCCTGCGTGGCACGGTTCGCCACATCTTCAGTATGCGAAAGGCCAATGACCGTGAGCAAACCCGCCTCGCGCCCTACCTCAAAGTCTGATCTTGCTCGCGTTGATGCGCATCGCATCAAGCCAGCCGAGTACAAGCTGCTGCCGCAACTCTCCGATGAAATGCTTGCTCGCGCGGTGGTGAAGAAGGGTGGGCGCCCCCAATCCGTCAACCCGCGACAACTCATCTCTCTGCGCTTGCCAGCCGACGTGGTTGCCCGCTGGCGCGCCACTGGGCCGGGGTGGCAAACCCGCATGGCCGAGCGCCTGAGCAAGGTTTCCGTTGGATCTCGTGCCAAGAGCGAGGCCTGACGGTTCATCGCGCATCCGCGCCTGCGACCCGGCGGCCGGCAAGGAGGCCGCGCGCGGTGCTGCGTGATGTGCCTGGCCTGCTCATCGCGGGCTCGGCCGCCGAGGCACTGCAGGGCGCCGACGCGCTGGCCATCGATACCGAATGGAAGGAGTTCCATACTCCCAACTTCCAGGCCATCAAGGCGGCCCTGCGCACGCCGGTGGTGTTTGATGGGCGTTGCCTGGATGAGCCGCAGGTGATGGCGGCATTGGGGCTGGAGTACCACCGCATTGGCAGGGCGCGCACACTGCCAAGCCGCGACCAGCGTGCTTAAACTCGCAGCATGCGATTGTCGACCGAACAACGTCTCGCAGTGAAAGCGCATTTCTCGCATGAAGTTGGTGCCGATTGCGAGGTGCTGCTGTTTGGCTCGCGCACCGACGATGAACACCGCGGTGGCGACGTGGACCTGCTGGTGCGATCGCCGCGGCCGTTGCAGCGCCCCGTGTGGCTGGCCGCTCGCTTGGCGGCATATGCAGAGCGTCTGCTCGGCGGGCGTCGCGTCGATGTGCTGTTGCTCGACCCCGCCACCAAGCTGCAGCCCATCCATGCGGCTGCGTTGGCCACAGGTGTGGTGCTGTGACTCTGCCGCTGCGCCTTGCCCTCCTGGTCGAGCCCGTGGGGCCGACGATCGACAACCTGGATCGCGCCGAGAGCTCGGCCTTTTGAAGTCGGCCGGCGATTGGCTTGCGTCGAGGAAGTTGTGGAACCGCATGGTGCACGAGTACGTGCGCCATGCTGCCGAATTGGCCGCCGCGCTGAACCAAGGGCACGCCCGGGTTCCGCTGCTGGTGAACTTGGCGCAGGCGACTTCGGCGGACTGCCGCCGCCGCGGCCTGTTGGCAGGTTGAAGCCGGGCGCTCGCGCTGGATTCACGGCGGCAGCATGCACGCCGCCAGCGCGATTCTGGCCACGCGCATCGGTTTCATGAACGAGCTCGCGGGGCTGTCCGAGCGGGTGGGTGCGGACATCGAGAGGGTGCGTCAGGGCATCGGCACCGACCCGCGCATCGGCCTGCAATTTCTGGATGCCGGCGCGGGCCACGCCGGCTCGTGCTTTCCCAAGGACGTGACGCCGCTGGCCAGCTCTGCTGCCGATGCCGGTTGCCCGCTGCGGCTGCTGCTGGCGGTGATGGCGGGGTTGGGGATTGAGTACTACTGTATCGGCAGGGCAGGCACCGTACCGGA
>JAEMQF010000411.1 GCA_022758925.1 Burkholderiales bacterium
ATCATGCAAGCCGGTTCAGGATCAGGATCGACACGATCAGGCCGTAGATCGCGATGCCCTCGGCCAGGCCGATGAAGATCAGCAGGCGGCCGAACAGTTCGGGCTTTTCGGCGAGTGCACCGACGGCCGCGGTGCCGACCTTGGCCACCGCGAAACCGGCGCCGAGCGACGACAGCCCGGTGGCGAGCGCGGCGCCGATCAGCCCCCAACTGCTGTCGAGCGCTGCTGCCTTGGCGCTGATCGCCGTCGCATCGGCAGCGGCCAAGGCTTGCGGCGCCGCCATCAGCAGCAAGCTGGCAGCCAGGCCGACGAACAGGGTCAGCGCGACCGCTGCGGCCGCAGCGCCAAGCGTATTTTTCATCTAGTTCTCCTGGGTGGTGAAGGGGGGAGCGGGCAGCGGGCGGAAGGCGCGCCCGGTGCCTCGCATGAAGCGGGTGAAGAATTCGAACAGCACGAGCCGGGTGGTCTGGATCGACACCACCATCGCCTCGAGCACGATCACGACCACGTTGCCCAGCACCAGCACCAGTGCCTTGGCGACGCTGCTGTCGGCGGCGTCCATGAGCGCGACGATCGCCGACGACAGGCCGGCATGGGCGAGCGCGAATGCGCCGACACGCGCGAACGACAGCGTGTTGATCAGGATCTGCAGCGTCTTCTCGACCAGCTCGCCGATCGCACTCAAACCTGCTTTCAGGCGGCCGTCAAGCAGCGCATGCCCGACGCAGAAGAACAGCCCAGCCGCGGCGGCCAGCAGCAGGGCGACCGGCGCGACGAATGCCGCCAGCAGCGCAAGGTAGACGACGATCAACGCGGCGTCGGTCAGCAACCAGCGCCGCATCTCGCCGCGCCACCACGCGGCGAGCGCGTCCAGCCCCAGCCCCATCGTCAGCAACACGGCGCCCCCGAGCAGCGGCGCGAGCAGCACCGCGAGCGGCGCGTCGAGCGGATGCACCCACAGTGCCGGAATCAACGCGTGCAGGCTGAACACGCCGCCGAACAGCAGCCCGAACAGGCAGGCCGACAAGCCGCCGACCATCAGCAAGCGGGCGATCGGAAAGCGCTTGCGATACCACCAGCCCGCGGCCGCGAGGAGCAGGCCCTGGCCGACGTCGCCGAACATGTAGCCGAACATCAACGGCACGACGATCGCCAGCAGCGGCGTCGGGTCGGCCTCGGCGGAGGACGGCATGCCCAGTGCGCGGCTGAAGATCTCGAACGGGCGCGCCCAGGGCGGGTTGCTCAGCAGCAACGGCGCGCGCAGACCCGCAGGCGGCGCCGTGTAATGCAGCAGCGCGCGCGCCGAGCAATGCTGCAGTGCCTCGGCGAGAGCGTCGCCGCGCGCGTCGCTGGACCAGCCGGTGATCCAGCAGAACAGCTCGCCGGCTTCGAGCGCGTTCACGTTGTGCATCACCCATTGCAGGCGATTCGCGTCGCCGAGCGCGCACGGCAGGCCGTGGCGCAGGCTGAACGATGCCAGTGCGGCGTTCAGGTCGGCCTGCTCGCGCTCCAGCAGCAGCAGGCGCTGCTGCACGAACGACCGGTTCGCGCGCGGATCGGCATGCAGCCAGCCCGGCACTTCGTGGACGCTGCCCTTGAGCGTGGTCACGCGCAGCGCCAGCGCCTGCAGCGCATCGGGCGGCCCTGCCACCAGCAGGTGCGGCGCGGCGTCGATCTGCCGCGTGCTGGCCAGCAGTTCCAGGCCTGGAGTGCCCAGCGGCGCTGTCGCTTCGGCATCGGTGCCTGCGGGCAACACGAACAGCCGCGCCTGCACCAACGGCCCGGCTGCGGCGAAGTGGCTCGGGTCGAGCCCGCTCGACGCCCATTCGTCGAGAACGAGCTGCCAGAGTTGCAGCTCGCTTCGTTCGCCCGCGGCGCGTTGCAAAGCTCGCACCACCGGCTCGGCGTCCTGGGCCCAGGCCCGGATCGTGGCCAGGCAGCGCTGCAGCGTCGCGGCCGGTGCCTCGGGGAAGGGCGAGGGCCGACAGTCCTGCGGCGCGGGCCAGTAGGCGCGATAGCGCGACGCGAGTTCGAGGAACTGCGCCAGCAGCGGCATCACTGCGCCGAGTTCGGCCGGCATTGCGGCGCCGCTGCGGGCCTCGAGTTCGACCGCGCCGGTGCGGGCCAACGCCTCGAGCACCAGCGTCGCGTCGTCGCGCGCGGCGAGAACTTCGAACCAGCGGGCAGGGCGGGGCCGCAACATCAGGCCACCCTCGCGCGCCGAAACAGCAGGCAGCTCAGCAGTTCACCGCGCAGGCGTTCGAGATCGAGCGCGCACAGCGCGACATGGATGAACGCGGCGGCGGGCTCGAGCGTGGCGCGGCGCAGCAGCAGCGACAGCCGTGCCTGCAGCGATCGGCGCAGCAATCCGCCGGAGCCGGGCGCGGCGGCGGCGAACGCAGCGCCGTGCTGGAGCAGCGCAGCCGTGAGCTGGTGCAACGTGTCGTGCTCATCATCATCGGGCCGCTCGGGCAGGCGGCGCTGCCACTCGGCGCGCCAAGCGCGCGCCAGCAGCGCCGGCTCAAGCCACGCGCTGGCCAGTGCGCCAAACTTGCCGCCGGCCAGCGCGGCGCGGCGCTCGCTCCGCGCCACCGCGCACAGCGAGCGGTAGTCAGGATCGTCGTGCATCCAGGCGCTGGGTTCACCGCCGCGCGCCAGGTGCTGCAGCAGCGGCAGGTCGGGCAGTGACGCGCACCAGGCGACCGAGGCCTGCCACGCCGCGGGCATCCAGCCGGCGACCTCGGCCACGAGCGCGCGCCAATGCGATCGCAACACGGCCTCGATCTGGTGCGACGTGCTCGCAGGCGTGATGCCGGCGAGCCAGGGGTGCAGGGCCGAACTGCGCGCAACTTCGAGCAGTGCGCCGAATTCGCGTGTCGTCTCAAGACGTTGCCAGGCGGCTGCGCTCGCACGCTGTGCGTGGCGCGCCTGCAGCCGCGCCTGGGCGAATTCGAGGCTGCCGCATTCGATCACGGCCTTGCTCCCGTCAGCTCCCGGGCGATTGCGCGCACCGCGCGGTCGAGTGCAGACAACTCGTCGCCGCTCAGCTCGTGCGGCGCGGCGATCAGCGCGGCTTCGGCGTCGATCTCGCCCAGCCGCTGCGCGAGTTCACGCTCGAATGCGCTGACCGCGGCGCGAATGCGCCGCTCGGTGCGTTCAGCCACTGCGCGCGCGCCCGAACGCGATGCCTCGGCGAGTTGGCTCGCCTCGACCTTGCTGCGTTCGATCGCCTCGCGCGCCTCGCGCTCGGCGCGCAGCACCGTGGCCATGGCGTCTTCGGCGGGGTCGTTGCGCGCGCTTCCTGGAGCGTTCAGCTTTGCCATTTTTCTTGCCGCGCGGACCTCGCTGTCGCCGCGTCGATTCGCGCAGCGTCTCCAAGATGCACCGGGCTTTGAGTATCACGACCCCGGTGGGCGAAGCGCTTTGACCTGCCTCAACCGACGGCGCGATGGGCGCCGCGCCCATCGACGCGGAACGAGAAAATGCGGCAAGGCGCGCCTTCAACCTGCAAACCGCAGTTGCACGCGCCCGAGCGCGCCGTGATGCGGTGCGCTGGCAATGCGCGGCGCTGCGATGGGCTGCTGCGTGCGAGCTGGAACAACGCGGCGAGCGTGCCGCAGCCCGGCTCGAGCCAGCGCGTAGCGCGCTGAGGCACCAGCCTCGACCGGGCCGATGAGCGCAAGCTATATTTGCGCGCATGGCTTACGAACTCTATTACTGGCCGACGATTCAAGGTCGCGGCGAATTCGTGCGCCTGGCGCTCGAAGCCGCGGGAGCGCCCTACATCGACGTCGCGCGCGGCGCGGCCAACGCGGGCCAAGGCGTGCCGGCGATGCAGCGCGAGCTGCGCAGCCGCACCCAGACGCAGCCGCCCTTCGCACCGCCGTTCCTGAAAGATGGCGATGTGCTGATCGGCCAGACCGCAGCCATCCTGAATCACATCGCGCCGCCGCTCAAGCTCGTGGCGCGAAATCACCGCATGCAGGTCTGGACGCAGCAGATCCAGCTCACCATCGCCGACATGGTGACCGAGGCACACGACACCCATCACCCGATCGACAGCGGCTTGTTCTACGTGGAGCAGAAGGCCGAAGCGCTGCGCCGCGCGAAAGGCTTTTGCAGCACGCGCATGCCCAAGTACCTGCAGTGGTTCGAGTCCATCATCGTGCGCAATCCGGGTGGCTCGCGGCATTTGGTGGGAGGCAGGCTGAGTTATGCAGACCTGTCGCTGTTCCAAGTGGTCGAGGGCTTGCGCTATGCCTTCCCGAAAGCCGCGCAACAGGCCCTTGCCGGCACGCCTGCGGTGGTGCAATTGCATCAGCGCGTGGCAGCGCTGCCCAAGGTGGCTGCTTATCTGCGAAGCGAGCGGCGCATCGCATTCAACGAGCAAGGTATCTTTCGCCGCTATCCCGAGCTGGATCTGGCGGGGTGACGCGAACCCACCGCAAACCGACACGCAGACCATGACATGAAACGACGCATTGCGATCAGCCTGCTGGCCCTGGCCACCTGCGGCTCGGCCCTGGCCGACGACGCCCTGAAAGCGGCGATCGCCAGTGCCCAGCGCACGCCGGCCTTCGTCGCCCGCGACAGCTGGCGCCACCCCTACGAGACGCTGACCTTCTTCGGCATCCGCAATCACATGACGGTGGTCGAGATCAGCCCGGGCGCGCTCTGGTACACCGAGATCCTCGCGCCCTACCTGCGCGAGCACGGCAAACTGATCCTGGCTGCCGACGACCCGCAGTCCAGCTGGCCCTACTACCGGCGCAGCGCCGAGCGCCTGCAGGCCAGGCTGCTGGCCAATCCCGCGGCCTTCGACCGTGTCCAGGTCGGCGCGTTCGAGCCGCCGCGCCTGGTGCAGATCGCCCCCGCCGGCAGCGTCGACATGGTGTTGACCTTTCGCAACGTGCACAACTGGGCGGCTGAGGGTGAAGCTGCCGTCAAGGCCGTGTTCAAGAGCGTGCACGAAAGCCTCAAGCCCGGCGGCATCTTCGGCGTCGTCGACCACCGCCTGCCGGCTGACAAGGTGCAGGACGCCAAGGCCAGCAGCGGCTATGTGCACACGGCCTATGTCACGCGCATCGCCGAAAGCGTCGGCTTCACGCTGTCTGCGTCAAGCGAGATCAACGCCAACCCGAAGGACAGTGCCGATCACGACGAAGGCGTGTGGGCGCTGCCGCCCTCCTACGCCAACAAGGACAAGGACCGTGCGCGCTACGCCGGCATCGGCGAGAGCGACCGCATGACGTTGAGGTTCGTGAAGCGCTGAAGGCTTGCGCTTGCCCACAGCGTGGGCGCAGGCTCAACGCGTTGCCGGCATCGTGCCGCGCAGCCCGGCACGTTCGGCGGCCTGGTGCACCAGCCCGGAACTCTTCACCTGCTCGGCGAAGTCGCGCACGTACGCCATGCCGGCCTCGCGCCCTTTGGGAATCGCAATCGCCAGCTGTTCGAGTCCCCAGTTTCCGTCGAGGACCCTGGAACCGCGGAGTTGATCGGACATCTCGAACAGGATCGCCTTGTTCGTCGCGAACGTGTCGAGCTGGCCGGCGCCAAGCATCGCGGTCGCCGCTTTGAGCGAGGGCGCAGTGACCAGCGTTGCCTGCTTCAACTCGCGCGAGAGCGTGGTCTGCGAAGTGCTGCCTTCGCTCACGCCGACCTTGATGCCGGGCCGGTCGACTTCGGCGATCGAGGCCACGCGCGCACCCTGGAGCACGAGGTAGCCGAGTTCGAGTTGCAGCAGCGGCTCGGTGAAGTTCATGTCGCGTGCGCGTGCCGGCGTGGCGTTCGTCACCGTGAAGTCCACCTGCCCGGCCTTGAGCGCATCGAGCACCGCCGCCACGCGCGGGAACTCGACCTGTTCGTAGGGCACGCCGAGCCGACTGGCAAGTTCCCTGCCGATCTCGACGCTGACACCGCGGTCTTCGCCCGAGGTGTGCTTCACCCACGAGGTCGGGCTGCCGAGGTAGACCCCGACCCGCAGCTTGCCCGTGGGTGCCAAGGCCTGCCTCTGCGTGGCGCCGGGAACGCTGGGCGAGTTCGCGCAGCCCGCCGTCAAGCCGAGCGCGAGCGCGAGCGCGAGAGCAAGAGCAAGCGCGGTCGACAGGGTGCGACGCAGCATCATGATTCAGCTCCTCGGCGCGGCGTCAAATCAGAACAACAGCGCAACCCCCGGCTCGGCGACGAGCACCTTGATCGGTGAGGCGCCCATCGCGTCGACGAACTCCTTCGCCGTGCCCTTGGCCAGCGGGTTCGTGCCGTAGTGCATCGGGATCACGGCCTTGGGCCGGATCAGCTCGCGCACCGCGTAGGCCGCGTCGGCCGGGTCCATCGTGAAATTGCCGCCGATCGGCACCAGCGCCAGGTCGGGCTGGTAGCGCTCGCCGATGTACTTCATGTCGCCGAAGACCGCGGTGTCACCGGCGTGGTAGATGATGAAGCCGTTTTCGAGCTCGATGATGTAGCCCAGCGGCTCGCCGCCGAAATGCACCTCGTCCTTCTCGGTCGCCGGGTTGCGCCAGTTGATCGCCGAAGAGTGCTCGGCGCGCACCGCGGTCACCTTGATTCCCGGCGCCACCTCGACCGTGCCGCCCTTGTTGAAGCGCGGGGCCAGGGCCGCAGGCAGGATGCCGAGCGCCACCAGCGTCGCATTCATGTCGCCCGGCGCGCGCAGCGGCACGTTGTGCATCTTCGCCAGCGCCGGCGCGTCGGCGAAGTGGTCGCCGTGGCCATGGGTCACGAGCAGCGCGTCGATCTTGCCCAGCGCCTCGAGCTTCTTGTACGCGGGCGGTGCCTTCGGGTTCTGCAGCAGCCAGGGGTCGGTGACGATCACCTTGCCCGAAGGCGTGGTGATGCGAAAGCACGACTGGCCCAGCCACAGCACTTCGACCTTGCCCGCCGGCGCCTGCGCCAGCGCAGCGCCGGGAAGCAGCAGCGCAGCGCCGGCAAGCACCAGCGCAGCGCCGGCAAGCGCCCTCGCGATCAGACCGCAGACGTTGGAACGAATCATGGGAACTCCTTCGGTGGCATGGAACCAGGTGCGGCGGCGCCGTTGAGGCAGATCATCAGTCGGGCTTCATGTTGGCGGCGCGAACCACTTCCCTCCAGCGTGCAATCTCGGCCGCGATCAGATCGCCGAAGGCCTTCGCCGTGGTCTGCATCGGCAGCGCGC
>JAEMQF010000256.1 GCA_022758925.1 Burkholderiales bacterium
ACCGGGACAGGTCCTCGATTGCCTTCATCTGGCCTGTTGCCTCTTGCAGATGCTGGAAGGGTTTGCTTTGGGTATAGATCGCATCGACAACGCCCTTCTCCAGCGCCGTCTCCAGCGGGCGGAAGGCCAGGTCGTGCTTGTGGTCGCGCTTGAGCCACAACTCCGACGCGTTCTCCATCGGCGGGCCGACCATTTCGGGGTTGTTGTACCAGTCGTCCGGGTACGGGAACTCGACGATCTCCACGTCCTTGCGGGTCATGCCGTTCATGCGCAGCATCAATTCGATGCCCTGCTCCTCCTGGATGCGCCACCAGTCGTTCTTGATCGTGTTCAGGCTCTTCGACAGGCCGATCTTCTTGCCCTTCAGTTCGACCATGCGGTAGATGTCGTCGCGCGCACGCACCATCATGCAGCCGCCCTCCGCTGGAGCGTGCGTCAGCCCCAGCAGCCGGGTGCCGCGGATGTCTGCGTTCACGTGGATCGGCGGGAACAGACCGCCGAAGCGAATCAGGTTGTCCAGGTTGTGGATGTAATGCGGGTACCAGTCGTTGTCGGGTGTGGAACGCATGAAGGCGTACTTGACGCCGATCTTCTTGAACTCCTCCCGGGTCCAGCCCAGTTCCTGGTCGACATTGCTGGCCGACACGAGCGGGCAGTTGGTGTAGTACACCTCTTTCCAGTTCAACGCGACCGTGCTGAGTTTCGTCGCTTTCTTGGTCATGGTTCAGTCCTTCCTTTGGCACAGCACCTGACCGGCGGTGGTGGCACTTTCCCAAGATGAAGAGGTCCGGTCACCTCGCTCGAACTGACTCTCGGCATGTGCACGAAGACTACCTGCCCGGCTGCTCGCCTGGCCACCGATCCACTCATGCTCTTGCCAGTCATGCCTGAATTGTTCGCACTGCATGCCAAGGCCGCTGGACAATTTCGGACGCCGGCTGGACCTTGTTGGACAGAAGCGGATTCGCTGATTGCGTCAGATCAAGAAAGCGACTCCAAGGCGGACTGCGAGGGCCCGCGTTGCACGACGCCTCGCTGCACGCTGAGGCCAGGAGCCCGACAGGCTCTAGAACACGATGCCGAACAGCTTCTTCAGCAGCTCGTTCAGCGGGATCATCGTGAGCATCAGCGGCGCGATGGGAATCACGGTTGCCAATACCAGCGGCACGATCGCTTGAATCGACAAGGGCGCAATTCGCATGCTGCGAACCACGTCGTAGCTGGTGCCCAAGTCGGCCTGGGATTGAATGTCGGCGCTGCCGATCAGCTCCTCGTCGGCCGGCGCGCCGCCGCGCAGCCACTTGGCATCGAACCCGCGCACGTAGCGCTCGGCCAGTGCGCCGTATTCGAGCACGCCCGCCTGCTTCGCCGCGGCGAGCTGCGGCGCGAAGAACAGCAAGGGTGCGAGCACCACGCACAGCATGAAGATGATGAGGCCGCTGATCTCGTTCGCGAATTGCGGCAGCGTGGCACCGGCAAAGAAGATGCGGCTGGCGATCTGCCCGGCCGCCAGTGCACCGTGTGCCGCGGCAAACATCGTGAAGGCGTATCCCGTGCTGGCAAGAAATTCCAGGCCGCCATAGCGATCCGGATGCGCGGGAACCAGGCTCAACTCGATGCGCGACACCTGCCAAAGCAAACGCGCCCAGACGAGCATTCGCCAGTACAAGCGGAACAACAGGAACTGCACGATCGGCACGCTGACGTAGCCGTACCAGATCCCGGCGAGGCTCAGCTTCGAGCCCGTGGCCGAGGGTGTCGCGTACCACGTGGCCGCGTCGAGCGCCACGTAGTGCCGCCAGACGATCAGGACACCAACCCCGTAGACGGCGGCGATCAGCAGCGCGTCGGCGAGCGCCGAGCTGCGCAGCCGGAAGGCCGACGCGACGGCGGCCTCGAAGCGTGCCATCGAATGCTCGGGCACCAGACGTCGGACCCGGAATTGCTGCAACAACGGCGGTATGCGCCGGTGCATCGCGATCTCGGCCAGGATCAACAGCGGGGCCGCCACCAGGAAACGGACATGGGCCTCGATGTCGAGCAGAAACGGTACTGCCAGGCTCCCCGTCAGCATCTGGCCTTCCAGCGCGCACAGCAGCAGCAGCGGCAACCAGGCCAGCAGCGCGATCGCGATGATGCGTTGGCGCGCCTGCATCAGCACACTGTCGGGCAGATGCGCCCAACGCAGAAGCTGGACGAACAGTCCTGCCGGGACGAGCGAAAAGTCCGGCGGGTTCAGGGGATCGGTGGGCACTGACGTGGAATTCTTCATCTCTCGATTCGGCGTACGCCTGCGGGACCTGAACACCTTGCATTCGACTGATGCGACTGCACCTAACCGCGGTAGATCACGGCCAGCAGCGCCGCCACACCCAGCGCCGCGATCAGCACCGCGACCACGGCCGACATGGACCGAGGCATGCCTGGATATTGTTGCCGCATCGCCCTCAGGTCGCGCCCGTGCTCGATCGTGCCCAGCAGCAGCGAGAGCAGGCCGATGCCGATCAAGACCAGGGCGAACTCGCGCGAGCCGATGATGGGCGCGTTGATGTCAGCCTTGGACATCTCCATCTGGAAGAACTTGTAGACCGAGAAGCCGAAGGTGATGAGTGACGTTCCGGTCCTGACCCAGGCCATCATCGTGCGTTCGTACGCGATGCGTGTGCGCTCGAAGGCCAGCCTCATGCTGGTATCGAGACTTGGTGCGCTGACCGCAACTGGATGTGCCATTCGAGTGCTCCCCGGCTCATGTCACGTGATGTTCGAGGCGGTCACTTCAGTCGTCGCCGGAGTCGAAGCCTCACATGACCCCCATCGCCCTGAGCGAGTTGTTGATGATCTGGAGCCCCAACGCGACCTGAACCACGCCGAGCACGGCGCCCAGAATCGGCAGCACCAGGCCCAGGACTGGCAGGATGCGCTTCGCCGTCAGCATGACGCCCAGGTTCAGCAGCATGATCGCCAACGCGATGGCGCCGACGGTCAGCCGTGCCTGCGGGGTCTGACTCATCGCGACGAACACGACGAGCGCGGCAATGCCATACGGCGTGACGATCGTCGGGAAGGCCAGCTGCGTCAACGCGATCTTCAACGGTTGCAGCGGGACCGGGCCCGCAACTTCCTCGGTGTGCGACGCCAAGGGCTTTAACTGCTGGAGGATGCCCAGCAGCGCCACGAGAAAGAGAATGATCCCCGCGGAAAGCGCCAGGATGGGCAGCGGAATGCCGAATCTGTCGAGGAAGAACTCGCCCAGGAATGCTGCGAGCAGGAGTGCGATGCTCGCGAACAGTGCCGCCCACAGGGCGATCTGACGTGTCGACGCGGCATCCGCACCCTTCGTGATGTTCGCGAAAGGCCCGATGATCTTGATCGGCCCGAGCATCAGGAACAGGAACGTGAAGACATGCGCCACCGGAAATTGCTTCAGCGGCAACTGGCCGGCAGCGGCTTCGGCAGCCCATGCGCTACCGGCACCGATCAGACAGCCGGCACCCAGCGTGAGCGCCACGACAAGGCGCATTTGCCGCGCGAGCGACTCGCGATCGCGCTGGGCGAAGAAGAAGGGTTGGCCTGGAAACATCGGGAACCTCCTGTGCCTGAAGTCTCAGGCCTGATCCTTGGGTAGCAGCATCCGGTCGGGAGTGAGCTTGTAGGTCCATGGGCTGCCCGAGTTCTTCCAGCCGTTGACCAGCCGCTGACCCACAAAGACGCTGTCGGGATCCTTGACCACATCGCCCTCCATGCCATCGATGACGTTGTAGACCTGCGTGAACCCGGCCTGGGCGAGCAGGTTGACGGCGATGGCGCTGCGTCCGCCGGACCGGCACATGACCAGGATCGTGTCTTCGGGCTTCGCCACCTCTTTCACCCGGGAAACGAAGTCGGGGAGGAGCTTCATCGGGAACTGCCCCTTGCCTGTGTCCCACTCGTAGCTCTGGGCGCCGACGGGGATCTTCCAGGCCATTGCCGGATGGCCGACAAACAGATACTCCTCGGGGGTACGGACGTCGATGATCAACACTCTCGCAGGCTCGGCCTTCCACTTTTCGTGGGCTTGCTTCGCCGTCACATAGAGCCCCAAGGTCGTCTGCTTTGCTGTCGGCAGGCTGGCATTCGCTTGCGTCATGTCCGATCTCTTCAGTGCATTCTTCGATGGGCGGGTGGCATCAGGGCGCCACGGGCTTCCACCCGGCACCGGGGTCGAACGCCGATATCTTCGCGCCGACCGCCGCGGAATCCTGGCCCAGGTTCTTCTCGAAGACCACGCCGTTGTGGCTGACGATGAAGCTCATCACGCCGCTCTTGCCGTAGTCTGCGGGGAAGGCAATCATCGCGAAGCCGGCGATCATGCGGCCGTTGATCACGTAGCTATAAGCGCCACCCGGTGCACTTGCGCCTTGGCGCGTGAGGATCGTGAAGCGATACCCGCGGTAGGGGTCGCCGGCAACGTGACCCTTGAGGTAGGCGGCGCTTTCGGCGATCAGCGGCCCGAACGGACTTTCCTCTTCGCCCTTGGCGGCGTCGGCGGGCCAGTACAGCCCGTCGTGCTTGCCTGGGGTGCTGGCGAGTTTCTGCGCGTACTGCAGCACGCCGTCGCCGTCGCGGTCGCGCGCGGCGTAGGCGCGCTGCGCGTCGATGTAGGCGCGCAGCACGTAGATCGCATTGCGCTCGTTGCCACCGATGCGGCGGTTCAGAATCTCGCCCGCGCCCTCCTCGGTGGCGAAGCGCCAGCGATCACCCGTGCGCACGATGGGGATGGGCACCGGCCACGCCTGGTCGCCGATCAGCAGCACCCGGCGATCGGGCGTCGGCTCGCGCAGCACGCGCATTGTCTGCATCGCAGCGAGGATCTTCGCTCGGTCCGCGCTCGCCGCCGCGCGATCGGTTTGGACGATCAGCGCCTTGTGCTCTTCTCCGAAGATCGCGATCATGGACGCGTCGCTGTCGGCCTTGAGCGCGACCATCAGCGCATCGACTGCCGCTTGCGGCGTCGCGAACGTTTCCTGTGGAGCGCACGGCGCGGCAAGTGGAACCGCCAGCGTGAGCGCCAGCGCCAGGCGTCGCAGGAATGGCCAGAGGCGAGTGATGTTCATGGCGAATGTCTCGTGTTCGATGAATCGTGATGAATGCATGGCGACGCTCCTGGGGTCAACGCCGGCCGCCGCCGCGTGCGCCGCCGCCACCGCCACCGCTGCGTGCACCCGCGCTGGACATCGAACTGGTGCTCGCCGCGCCGCGTGAACTGTCCATCTGCGCGCTGCGCCCCGAGCCGTAGTCACCGAAGGCGTTGCCGCCCCCTGAAGGCTGCGTGGACGCTCTAGCCGCCGCGCCGGTCGCGGCGCCGGCGCCGCCGGCCGACTGCTTGCCGGTGCCACCCGCGGCCTGTGTCGACGGGCGTGCTGTCGCGCCCGCCGCGGCGCCGGGCCCGCCCGCCGCTTGGGTGCCGCCGACGCGTGCGGTCGGGGCTGTTTTGCCGACGGAGCTGCTGACCTGGCCAGGCTGCTTGTTCGACGACCAGGCGCTGCTGCCCCCAGCCGACTGCGGGCTGGCGCCGCCGCTGCGATTCACATTGCCGGTGTTGATGTTGCCGGTGTTGATGTTCGTGTTGCGGTTGATGTTGATGTTGGCGTTGCCGCTGTAGTTGGTGTGGTACTGGTTGCCGTGCCACGCGGCGCCGATCGCCGCACCCCAGATCACGCCGGCGGCGAACGCTGCGCCCGGCGGGTACGGGTAGTAGTACGACGGGTAGGGCGTCGGGTAATAGGCGTAGGCGGGAGCCGCGCTGTAGACGACAACCGTCGTCGGGTTGTATTGCGGCACGTAGATCACCTGCGGATCGGCCGGCTCGATGATGATGAGCTCCTTCTCGGTCTTCACCACCTGCTTGGCGTCGGACTTGAGGTGGCCCGCAGCCTGCGCCTTGCGCCGAAAGCTCTGGATTCCCGCGAGCACCGCGCCCTGGTCGGCGACCACCGCTTCGCCCAGCGCACTCGTCCAGTCGAGATCGCCGCTCATCTTCTTCACGACGTCGGGGTAGTTCAGCAGCGACTTGACCGCGTCGTCCCATTTGTCGTCGACGGGCAGCTTGGGATCGGCCTTGCGCTTTTCGAGAAAGCGATCCGCCTGCACCAGCTGCAACGGGTTCGTCGCGGCCGGCAGGATGATCGCGACCAGATCGTCCGGGTAGAGTGCGATCGGGCCGACCAGCTTGTCGATTTCCTCGGCGGCGGGCGTGGGTGCGGCAGCCGCAGGCGCCGCAGGTGCCTGCGCGTTGGCTTGGCTCGCGGGGACGACGAGCGCGGTGGCCACGAGCAGCGCGGCCCAAGCCAAGCGGCTGCGGCGCGCCGGTGGTGCCAGAGCGAGAAGATAGTTCGTCATGCTTGCTCCATATCCTGAAAGCACCTTGCGGCGCGAGGCGCGTGGGCCAAGACTCGCGTCGCGAGGCGTTGCGCGGTCATTTGAACTGCGTGTTGAAGCCGAGGAAGACCTGCCACTTCGGCCGCATGGGACCGGAATCGATTGTTCGCGAAGAGCGCGGCCGTGCTGGACAATTTCAGACGTCGGATGGACCTTTCTGGACAATCCCGGCTATCGTCCTTGCGGGAGATCAACGATGCGACATCCAGGAGGCGCTTCGCCACAGCGACCGGCGAAACACAGCCCCGAGCAAGGGACCGTGCGGATCGGCAGTTCGTTGGCGGTTCCGGCTGTCCTCCGGAGCCTGGGAGCGGATCCGGCCGTAGTGCTGGCCGAGGCGGGGTTCGACCCGAAGCTTTTCGACGATCCCGACCACCTGATTTCCAACGCGGCACGGGGACGGCTGTTCGCTCATTGCGTGGCCAGCACCGGCTGCAGACATTTCGGGCTGCTGGCGGGGCAGCGCACCAACCTGTATGCCTTCGGTCTGGTGGGCCTGCTCGCCAAGCACGCACCGGACGTCGGAAGCGCCCTGCGCAGCCTCGTGCAGGGGCTGCATCTTCACGTTCGCGGCGCGGCGACGAACCTCGAGGTCAATGGCGGCTGGGCCGTGATGAGCTACCGCATCTACCAGCCGAACGTCGAGGCCACCGACCAGGTCTGCGATGGCGCGCTCGCCGTGATCGTCAACATCATGCGCGACCTGTGCGACCCCGACTGGAAGGCCGCCGAGGTTCGGTTCGCCCACCGCAAGCCGGAGGACGTTGCGCCGTTCCGCCAGTTCTTCCAGGCGCCCCTGGTCTTCGACGCCGAACACAACGCAGTCGTGTTCTCTGCCGATTGGTTGCGTCATGCTTTGCCCGGCGCAGATCCCGAGGCGCGCCGCCTGCTGCAGAAGCAGATCGATGCCCTCGAGGCCAGGCACAGCGACGATTTGCCGGGGCAGGTACTGAGCCTGCTGGGAACCGCGCTCGTGACAGGGCATGGCACTGCAGACCAGGTCGCGGCGTTGTTCTCGATGCACAGCCGCACCCTGAATCGCCGCCTGAATGCCTTCGGCACCAGCTTCCAGAAACTCAGGGGCGAGGCCTGTTTCCGGCTTGCCGGGCAGATGCTCGAACTGTCGGAACTGGAGGTGGCCCGGATCGCCACTGCTCTCGACTACGCCGACGCCAGTGCCTTCACGCGCGCGTTCCGGCGCTGGAGCGGCACGACGCCGGCGCGCTGGCGGGCGGAACATGGGGCCGCGGCGATCCTCACGAAGTGATCTGTTGTTCGCTGGGCATCGCACCTCACGTTCAGGGCGTATACCAGATCGGTGCCGCGTAGCCGCGCTCCTGCAGCACCAGCGCCGTGCCCGGCAGCGGCTTGATGCCGAAGCGCTCGGTGCCGAGTTGCGGGGCCTTGATCGCGACGCGTCGGCGCCGATCGGTGCGAACCGGCATTCCTTGTTCATCAATGTCCGCTGACGGGCCGCTCAACTGGCGGGCTGACCGACTGCGGTAGGTCGCCAGACGTCGCTGGCTTCACGAAGCTCGCCGCCGGAAAGCCGACCCCCAAGTTGAGCGGCTGGCGAGCCGCCTCTCGCCACGGGCAGTGCCCCGCATGTTGTTGACGTTCTTGGCGGGCTGTGTGCATGCGTGGAGCAAGGGCAGGTGGCCCGGGGCACGTTCTCCGGCCCACGCTCGCGGGGCACCGCTTTCGGTTCGCAGGCGTTGCGCCATCAACACCGTCCGCTCGTGCG
>JAEMQF010000099.1 GCA_022758925.1 Burkholderiales bacterium
CGCCCTTGGCCAGGCGCTGCGGCTCGACGCGCTTCTTGTAGGTGGAGGTCTGCATCGTCAGCCCCGCCTTGGAGCCGGACGGCGTGGGCGGGAAAGGCAGGACTTCCTGCGCGCTGGCCATGCCGGCAAACAGCACGCCGAGGATCGCACCCAGGCAGGGCAGCAGCGGCGAGCGTCGTGGGCGAGGGTGATTGTGGTCAGGATTCATTGCAGTCTCCGGTGCTTTGCTCATGAGCCTCACGGCGGGTTCAGCGCCGTCTTCTCCTTCAGTCGCGCTAGAACTTGTAGACCATCTTCAGCCAGAGGTAGTCGCCGTTCAGGCGGTTCTGGGTGTCCAGCTCCGCGAGCCACTTGAATTCGAAGATCAGCTTCTGCTGGCCGATCGGCAGGATATAGCCCAGCACCGGGCCGATGCCGGAGGTGCGGCCCTTGAAGCAACCGAGCGTGGCGCCGGCTCCGCTGTCGCAGTTGCCCTGCTGGAAGTACCACGCCTCGGCGCCGATGTTCGCAAACCCCGAGCCGAGCGGAAAGATCTGCTGCACCGACGCGTCGACGTGAAGGACGTTGCCGCTGCGGTAGTCGGTGTCGGAGTTCCCGGTGTTCATCGCATAGCCAAAGTGGGCGGCCGCGTTGAGGCCCGACTTGGCGTTGCTGTACCCGGCACCGGCGATCAAATCGACGGTCCAGTAGTTCAGCCCCGGGTTGCCCAGCCGGCCGACCTCGTAGCTGCCCGTCGGCGCGTACACCGGCATCAGGAAGTCGTATTGCCAGTCAGCGGCCTTCCAGGCCAGCATCACCGGTACCAGCGTCACGTCGCCGAAGCCCGACACCTTGCTGTTGACCCGGACCCCGCCCAGCGCCTCGGCATTGGCCGAGATGTCGAGCCGGGTGTACGGCACAAACGCAGCCGCCGAGTAGTGTGTGCCACCCAGCACCGTCTGCTCGAAGCCGTAGCCGCCGCCCAGCACGAAGGTGTTCGCCTCGACATTCATGTTCGCAACCACGCCGGCGGCCGTGGGGACACGCGCCGAGGCCTCGCCGCGGTAGTTCAGGAACATCGGCTTGAAAAAGAACCCGGGCGAGGTCGGCGGCAGGTCCATCAGCGTCGCATTGGCGCCGGGCAGGATGTGCGAGGTACCGCCTTCGCCGGCCCATGCCGGGAGGCCCGCCGTACAGGCCAGGCACAGCGCGAGCGCGGTTCGCCGCGCGAGGGCGGTTGAATTGGGGAAATCCGGCTGCGACAATTCTGTCTCCTTCGAGTCTTGCTGACCTTGGCGGGCGCGTGGCAACGCCTGCCTCCTCGTGGTTTGGTGCGCGCCGGGGCTTGCACCGACTCTGAATCCACTGCGCCTTCAAGTCCGCCGCCTCATCGGCGTGTCGCAGCGGTTCTACACCAGCGCTGACAGCCCGCGCCGCCTTCACCGCCCAACCCCGCGTCAGCCCCTGCCACAAGGCGCCGCTGTTCAAGCTCGAACGCGCACTGGGACTTCGAATGCACGCCGTTTGACTGAACCGAGTTCCAACCCAGACCTGCTCAATGCATGCTTGTCGCAGACGCCGCACCCCCTGGCGAAACTGCAGGCAGCAATGCCGCCAAGGGCAGCGCTTGCACACCCTGCGCCAGCGCATACCGCCGCGTGCCCGGGTACACCACGTACAGCGCGTCGAGCCCCAGATCCTGCATCGCGATGCGCATCGACGGCGTCACGGTCGGCGCATCCGCGCGCTTGAACTCAACGCCCACGCGCCGCCCGTCTTTCAACATGAGCAGGTCCAGTTCCGCACCCGCATGAGTGGCCCAGTAGTACGCCGCGTCGGGGCGCGCGATGCGCAAGACCTGGTCCAGCGCAAAGCCTTCCCACGAGGCGCCGCTCTTCGGGTGCCGGTGCAGCGCCTGTGGATCGGTGACGCCCAGCAGTTCATGCAGCAGGCCGGTGTCGCGCAGGTAGATCTTGGGCGCCTTGACCTGGCGCTTGCCCAGGTTGACAAACCAGGGCTGCAGCTGCCGCACCAGATAGGCCTGGGTCAGCCAATCCAGGTAACGGCGCACCGTGCTCTCGTTGACACCGAGTGAACGCGCCGGGTCGGCCGCATTCCAGATCTGACCATGAAGGTGTGCCAGCATGGCCCAGAAGCGGTAGATCGCGGGGGCGGCGACGTTCATGCCCAGTTGCGGCAGGTCGCGTTCAACGGTCGTGCGAATGAACTCGCGTCGCCAGACCCGGCTGTCTGCGTCCGACGGCGCCGTGTACGAGCGCGGAAACCCGCCGCGCCACCACAGGGCCGCGGCCTGATCGGGCCCGGTTTCGTCCAGCGTGAAGCCGCCCGCTTCGATGATCTCGATGCGCCCGGCGAGCGACTCGCTCGACTGCCGCAGCAGCGCAGGTGAGGCGCTGCCCAGAAGCAGAAAGCGTGCCGGGTTGCCGGCCGGGTCGCTCTGACGATCAATGAGCACGCGCAACACCTTGAACAAGTCTGGGGCGTGCTGAACCTCGTCGATGACGATCAGGCCGCGCAGGTCCTTCAGGGCGGTGAGCGGTGCGGCGAGCTGCGCTTCGACCTGCGGGTCTTCCAGATCGAACCATTGCGCCGACCCTGCCCCCAGCAGCCTGCGGGCGAGCGTGGTCTTGCCCACCTGGCGCGGCCCGACCAGCGCCACGGCGGGGCTGCGAGCCAGTGCAGCCCGGACAGCGGCTTCGAGGGCGGAGCGTTCGATCATGCAGGATTGTGCCTTGAAAATCCCGCTTTTAAAGCGGCTTTTTCAATATCGCTTCGGGGAATCCGCGATGACTCATCCCGTCGGCCTCAATGGCTCATCTCAATCCGATGTCCGGTTTGTGCTCCGGAAATCCTCCGACCAAGGCAGGAGAGTTGGTGTCGGCGTGGACTCCCTGAACTCGACCCAGCCATCGACGCAGGACCGCCATGAACCGCGCAAATGATCCTGTGGCAAGACCGCTCATCGGACCGATGCCTCTGCGCCTTGTCGTCGCAATGTTCTTGACCGCATTCGGCGGCCGCAGCGAGGCGCCGGCGGATCCGTCTGCCGCGGTTGCCATTGTCAGCACCGACCTGCAGGCCAAGACGCGCGCGCCCCGCAGTGCGGATGCGATGTTCGCGAACGACAACATGAACAGCGAGGTGATCCTCGCGGCGCTGGCGCCACTCCCCATTGGCGCGGCAAGGGTGCAGAGGCCCTGGCGCGAGGCCGACGACATACGTCGTCTGCCCCCCGAGGGGGTCAAGGAAACTTGGGGCGGCCCGGCGTTTCCTTGTGAGCGACTGGAGTTCGTTGAGCAACCGCCCGGGCTGAGTCGCGGCATTGCCTGGCTGAGGTGTCAATCAGTTGGGAGGCTCGGTCTGCGGGAATCGGCCGCTTGCTGACATTCGCGGCGGGCTGCGTGCAAGCGTGGCGCAGGGCAGGTGGCCCGGGGCACGTTCTTCGGCCCACGCTCGCGGGGCACCGCTTTCGCTTCGCAGGCGTTGGGCCATCAATACCGCTTCTTCATGCGATGGTCGCGGCCACCGCGAATGGTTGCAAGGCACAGCGGTGATGATGCGGCTCAGCTTTGCACGCAACGACGCTCGCCCGCGAGCGTGGGCGGGAGAACGGGGGTGCCGCCGCCCCGCCGCCGCGATTGTCGGCACGTCAAAAGCACGCCGACAGACTGCAAAGGGTCGCCAGGCGCCGCTGGTCAAGCTGGAACGCGCACCGGGACTTCGAATGCACGCTGTTTGACTGACCCGAGGCCCAACCCAGACCTGGTCAATGCACGCTTGTCGGAGCCGCCGCAACACCTGGCGAAATTGCAGGCAGCAACGCCTCCAAGGGCAGCGCCTGCGCCAGGCTTTGCACGAACTCCTTGGTCAGCACCGCTTCCTGCCACAACAAGCGCTGGGTCACGAAGCGGTCGAGAAGCCCGCCCAGCGCGAAGGCGATGAAGCCGATAGGCACCAAAGCGACCACGGCGTACCATCGGCTCAGGTTGAAGGGGACAGGGTTGCCGATGTGGGCGAAACCAGGCATGCGTGGCGCGGGCTCGGGGTCAGTGCGCGTCGTGTCTCCATGCAAGTTCCGTGACCCGCGGGTGTTGTTCCGGCTTCACTGCGCTTCACCGGGCGCCAGCAATCGCACGTGCTGCCGGGCGCTTCAGCAGGTTCGCGGCGTTGGGGCATTTGCCCCATCCGTGGTGGAGCAAATGCCCCGAACCGTCCCAGCGCACTGTCGAAGATCTGCGAAACGTCAGTGTTTCCAAGCCTTTCGCCCAGGCCAGGGGCGGCACATGGATTGCAATGACCGAGGTGTGATCGTCAAATCGAAAGCCCAGCCCCATGCACAGCTTGCCCGGATCGAATCCAGCGAGACGACCCGTTGCTCCGGCGTTCGGCCGGCGGGCGCGGGCCGGTTTGAGCCCGGCAGCGCGCGCCGCCGGGGCGCCAACTGACATGGCCGCCACCATGTCGGACGAAGACGATGCAGCGCTGGTCGCGCGTTGCCTGCACGGCGACGGCGCGGCCTGGGGCGTGCTGGTCCAGCGTTACCAGCGGCTGGTCTACGCCATCGTGCGGCGTGTCGGGCTCGACGAACACGGCGCGGCCGACGTCTTCCAGACCGTGTTCGCGCGCCTGGTGCAGCACCTGCCGCGCTTGGCCGATCCGAGCCGCTTGCAGGCCTGGATCGTGACCACGGCGAAACGCGAAGCGCTGCTGCAGCGCAAGCTTGCCCGGCGCAGCCTGTCGATGACACGCAGCGAAGATGAGTCTGACGAACCCTCGGAATGGGATGTCGCCGACGAGTCGCCGATCGCCGAGGAGGCCTTGTCCGCTCTGCAGCAGCTCAACCAGTTGCGCGTGGCGCTCGACCGGCTCGACGAGCGCTGCCGCAGCCTGCTGCTGCTGCTGTTCCGCGACGAAGACGAAAGGCTTTCCTACGACGAGGTGGCTCGGCGCCAGGGCACGTCGGTCGGCAGCATCGGCCCGACCCGTTCGCGCTGCCTCGACAAATTGCGCACTTTGGCGACCTGAGATATTGTTCGAGTCGATCCCTTGTATTTCCGCGGGTGGCGGCGGCTCTGTTGCGCACCAGCCACCCGAATCTGAACACCATGAAGCCCGTTGACACTCTGAGCGACGACGAATTTGTGCACCTCGTGCAGCGCGCCGTGGCCCTGCCCGACGCTCCATCCGCACTCGTGCGGGCCGCCATCGGCCTGTGGGCGCAACGCGAAGCCACGCCGCTCGCGGACGCTGCCCGTGCCGGGCTTCGGCTCGTGAGTGCCGTGCTCAGCTTCGACAGCTGGGCGCGCCCGCCGGTGGCGCTGGGCATGCGCGGCGTGGCGGTCAACACGCGCCACTTGTTGTTCACCGCTCAGGGGCGTGACATTGATTTGCGCATCAGCCCCGCCGCCGATCTGTATGCGCTGAGGGGCCAGATTCTCGGGCCCGACGAGGCCGGCGAGGTCGAACTGTCGGCGGCCTCCGGGAGCGCGCCGGGCGCCTTCGAAGCCCGCACCGCGCCGTTCGACTCCATGGGCGAATTCCGCCTGGACGGTGTGCACCGCGGCACCTACCGGTTGACGCTGCGCATGGGGGGCGACGAGATCGTGCTACCCCCGATCGACGTGGGTGAGCGAACCCGATGAACGAGTGCCTGGGGTGAGCGCCGCACTTGCCGAACCGACGCTGGCCGAGCGGGCCGCCCGCATGGTCGACTCGGGCGAGGGCGCGCCCGCCGACCTGGCCGATAAGCACCGACTGGCGCTTGCCTGGGCCCTGAAAGACCTGTGTTACGCCGCCTGGAGCAGCGAGCCGCAGCGTGCCACGAATGCGGCCGATGCGTTGCGCGCCCTGTGCACGGGCGGCGAGGCTCGAGCACCCGCGCAGGCACGCGAGATCGAAGCACTGGCCGACTGGACAGCCGGCATCGCGCACGTGACGCGTGGCCGCATGGCCGAGGCCACCCAGCTTTTCGATCGTGCCGCGGAGACCTTTCGCAGCCTGGGCCAAGCCGACCACGCCGCGCAAACGCAGGTGCCCAAGATCATGGCGCTGTCGATGCAGGGCCAGTACGACGCCGCAGCCGAATGCGCCGAGCGTGCGCAGCAGGCCTTCGTGGCGCTGGGCGACGTGCGCGCCGCCGGCAAGGTCGGCCTCAATCTCGGCGCGCTGCACGAGCGGCGCGGGAACTACGCACAGGCCGCGCGCGACTCCCGCGCCGCGGCGGTGCTGTTCGCGCGCGTCGGCGACCACGAACATTCGGTCATGGCCGACATCAACATGGCAAACGCGCTCACTTCGATGGGCGACTTTGACGAAGCCTTGCGCATCTACGCACGCGCCCGCATGCGCGCCGGCACGCACGGATTTCCGGTGCTCGAAACCCTGGCCGACGAGTCGGTGGCGCTGCTGCAGCTCGCGCGCGGGCGCTACCGCGAGGCGCTTGCCGGCCTCGAGAGCGCGCGGCGCCGCTACGAGCAGCTCAGCATGCCGCAGCACCTTGCGATCACCGAGAAGCAGCTGGCGGACGCCTACCTCGAACTGCGTTTGCTGCCCGAAGCGCTGGCGCTTTTCGACCAGGTCTCGGCACGCTTCGAGGCCTTGAGCATTCCCGACGAACAGGCCTGGACGCTGGCCCAGCGTGGCCGCGCGCTTGCGTTGCTCGGCCAGCCGGTGCGGGCCATGGATTCGTTTGCGCGCGCCGCCGCGATGTTCGCTGCGCAAGGCAACTGCGTCGGCGAATCGGCGGTCACGCTGGCCCGTGCCGAGCTGGCGCTGGCGGGGGGTGATACCGGCTCGGCTGTGGCTCTGGCTGGGCACGCCGCGCGCGGCTTCGCCGCTGCGGGTCTGGCCGACGGGCGGCTCCGCGCCGATGTGGTGAAGGCGAATGCGTTGATGTGCGCCGGCAGCATCGAGCAGGCTAGCGCGATCTTCGGCGCCACGCTGGAGCGCGCGCGCGAACTGCAGCTGCTGACCGTGCAGGTGCGGTGTCTCGCCGGCCAGGGGCTGGTGGCGCAGGCGCTCGGCGAGGCCGGGGCGGCGCACGCCGCCTTCAACGCCGCTGTCGAGTTGTTCGAAGACCAGCGCCGGGCGCTGCCGGGTGACGAATTGCGCAGCGCTTTCCTGACCGACCACCTGCGGCCGTATCAAGAGCTGCTGCGCATAGCGTTGCAGGCACACTCCCGCACGCCGTCGCCCGCCGCTGCGTCGACGGTGCTTCTACAACTCGATCGCTTTCGGGCGCGCTCGCTGGGCGAACGCCTGGCGCAGCTGGCCGGCCCCGACGACGACGCTTCAACTCCGGGCTTGCGCGAGCGCTTGAACTGGCTCTACCGGCGGGTGCAACGGCTCGAGGATGAAGGCGAGTCGTCGGCGGCGCTGAGCGACGAGCTGCGTCGAACCGAACTCGAGTTACTCGAACGTGCTCGTCGGGCGCGTATCGCGGCAGACGCGCCGCGCTCCAGCGTCGCCGCCGACGAGGCATTCGAACTGTCTGCCCTCCAGGGCTTGCTCGGAGAAGCCGGTGCCCTGCTCGAATACGGCGTTCTGGACGACGAGCTGTTTGCCTGCGTCGTTACCGGTGCCGGCGTGCAACTGTTTCGTAACCTGGCGAGGTGGAGCGACGTGCTCGATGCCTTGAGCGCGGCACGTTTCCAGATCGACACGCTGCGCCATGGCGCCGCGGCATTGCAGCAGCACCTGCAGAGCCTGACCACCCGTGCAGTGCAACGCATGGGTCGCCTGCATGCGCTGGTGTGGGCGCCGCTGGCCGGCGCGCTGGCGGGCGCGCAGCGTGTGCTCGTGGTTCCGCACGCGCAACTCGGCTCCTTGCCCTTTGCGGCCCTGCATGACGGCGAACAGTCACTGGCACAGCGCCACCTGCTGGCTGTGGTGCCCAGCGCAAGGCTCGCGTTGAGAGGCTTGCTTCGGCAACCGGGTCCCCCGCGCCAGGCACTGGCCCTGGGCGAGTCGAGCCGCTTGCCGCACGCGGCGCGTGAGGCCGAGTTCGTTGCGGGCCTGTTCCCGCAGGACTCGGCCTTCGTCGGAGCGCAGGCCACGCTCGAGAACCTGCGAACCAACGCCGGCAACGCGGATGTGATTCATCTGGCTTGCCACGCGCAGTTTCGCAGTGACAATCCGATGTTCTCGGCGTTGCATCTGCACGATGGCGCGCTCACGGTCGAGCTGGCCGAAGCGCTGAGCCTGCGCGCCGGCATCGTGGTGCTGAGTGCGTGTGAGACGGGCGTTGCCGATGCCGGCAGCGGCAACGAGTCGGTCGGGCTGGTGCGCGCCTTTATGGTGGCAGGCGCGGCGCGTGTGGTGGCCAGCCAGTGGCCGGTCGACGATGCGGTGACTGCCATGTTCATGGCCGGGTTCTATGCCGCGCTGTGCCGCGGGCTGGCACCGGCCGAAGCGCTGCAACTGGCCCAGTCCGAGGTGCGGCGCGAACACCCGCACCCGTTCTACTGGGCCGCCTTCACGCTGCACGGTGGCTGGTAGGCGCGGTGCACTGCGCCACACTGCCCGTCATGTATCAATCGGCCCGGCGATTGCTCTGTCTGATCTGCAACCCCGCCAAACTGGACACATCACCATGATGTCTGCCGCATTTCGAATCCGTGCGCTGCGCGCCGTTGGCGCCATGCTGCTGGGCCTTGGCCTGCATGCCGCAGCAGCCGCGGCCGACGCAGAACTGCCGGGCGAAATGCTGGTCCGGCTGCGCAGCACGGCAGCCCTCGGTCCCTTGCTGCTCAAGTACGAGTTAAGCCTGGTGAGCCAGTTCGGCGCGCGGCCGATCTACAGGCTCAAGGGCATCGGCCTGGCCGACGTGCACCCGAAAATTGAAGCCATGGCGCTCGAACCCAACGTGCTGAGCGTCGAACCGAATTTCGCTCACAGCAGCCCTGAGGCGCGCCGCAACAACGCCTGGGCGATCGGCACACCGCAGGCCTACACCGCGCAGTGGGCGCCGCAGTCATTGCGCCTGCGCGAAGCGCACCGCCTGACCGTGGGCGCCGGCGTGCGCGTGGCGGTGCTCGACACCGGCGTCGACCGCACGCACCCGGCACTTGCCGGCCGACTGCTCGCAGGTTTCGACTTCGTCGACTTCGACGCCGACCCTTCCGAAGTGGGCAGTTCGTTGAACATCAGCTTCGGCCACGGCACCCACGTGGCCGGCTTGGTGGCGTTGGTCGCGCCGGGCGCGCAGATCATGCCGCTGCGGGTGCTCGATGCCGAAGGCGTGGGCAATGCATGGGTGCTGGTCGAGGCGATGTTGTATGCCGTCGACCCTGATCACAACCCGATGACCGACGACGGCGCGCACGTGATCAACATGAGCCTGGGCAGCACCAACCGCACGCAGCTTCTCGACAGCGTGGCCAAGCTCGCTGCCTGCGCCATTCCGGCTGCCGTGGAGGAGCCGGCCGACGACTTCACCGACCCCGGCTACAACGCCGACAAGGACCGTTGTGCAAGCTCCTCCGGTGCGGTCATCGTGGCCGCTGCCGGCAACGACGCCACCGACGCCATTCGGCAGTACCCGGCCGCCGAAGGCTCGTACGGCTTGCTGGCCGTGGGCGCCAGCAACGCCGATGCGCGTCTCGCTGCATTCAGCAGCTTCGGTTCGTGGGTCGATCTGGCCGCGCCCGGCGAGGGCATCACGAGCTCTGTGCCGGGCGGCGGTTATGGCACCTGGAGCGGCACGTCGATGGCCGCGCCGCTGGCCGCCGGCACGGCGGCGCTCGTGCGCGCCCTCAATCCCGACATGCAAGCGAAGAACCTTGCCCGGCGCCTGGTGCAGCTCAGCTCGGCGCTGTGCGGGACCAGACTTCGCCAGGTCGACGCTGCAGCTGCAGTGCTCAACGTGATGCCGCCCGACAACGGCTGCCCCTGAACCGAACCGCTCCAAGGCCAGTGCGCGTGAGCGCCACTGACCTCTGTGCGCCCGCGCGGTACGGCCAGAGTCTGCTGGTCATCCGTCTGATTCCCTCGACTTCTCCGACCCGCGGGCTTGCCGATGCTCCGCGTTCGGGAACTGCCGTGGCAAGCGCACGCCCGCGGCGGGTTCTGCAGCCAGGACTGTGATGCGCAAGACATCGGAACGGGCAAGAAAGGAGATCCCGTGATGAGTCATCTGTTCGACCAAGCACGCGCGGGGCTGTGCGCAGGGCGCGGATCTCGGCCGGTTCAATGCAATCGCCAAGGGCGTGCAGTCAAAGTCTGTGTCGGCTGTCGCAGGTTCGCACTTGATCCACTGCGGTTTCGTGATTCAGCGTTCATGGGTCGGTAGTACACGGCGACCGACCTTTACACAGTCGATCGTATTTGCAGCGTCGCAGAGTGCTCTGTTGCGTGCGGGATGACCAACAAGCTTCGTGATGGCCAGTGACCGCGGCGACCCAGTCGCCACTCAATCAACCCCGAAAGGAAATCGACCATGTACAAGACACTCCTCTCTGCGGCCGTTGTCGCCGCATTTGCCGCATCAACCGCGTCGGCCGCCATTCCCAAGACGTTCTATTTCGGTGCGCCCGCGGTGACCATCGCCAAGCATGGCGCTGACGATCCCGCGGGCGACGATCGCGGCAAGCACGGCGCCGGCCACGCCAAGAACGGTGCCGACGATCCCCCTGGCGATAACCGCGGCAAGGATGGCGCCGGCCACGCCAAGAACGGTGCCGACGATCCCGCTGGCGATAACC
>JAEMQF010000276.1 GCA_022758925.1 Burkholderiales bacterium
CCAGATCGCCGGTGTAGCCGGTGCGCGAGACCATGAGCTCGCCGCCGGCAAACGGGTACCAGTCGATAGCGAACGGGGCGAGACGCTCGACGCCGCTGCAGCCTATGGCTTTCAGCACCGCGCAACTGGTCGGCCCCTGCAGGGCGAGCCCCGCGACCTCATGCGTGTCCTCGACGACCGAGACCTGGAAACCATGCATCGAACGCATCAGCCATTCGAGCTGGCGCTCCTGCGAGCACAGGCGGTAGTCGCCCGCGCGCATGTGAAACACGGTGCCGTCGTCAATGACTTTGCCCTGATCGTCGCACCATACGCAGTAGCCGACCCGGGCGGGCTTGATCTTGGCCACATCGCGGGTGATCAGGCGATTGAGGAATGGCAGCGCGTCGGGGCCCGTGATGCGATGCTTGGTCATCGGCGAGAGATCAAACACGGCGCAGGCGTTGCGGATCGCGGCGTATTCCAGCGCCTGATCGAAGTAGGCATCGGCAATGGTGTAGTCCTTCCAGCGATGCCACTCGTTCAGCACATTGAGTTGCGAGCTGCGCGGATGAAAGGGCGTCGGGTAGACCGCGGTGCGGAAGTGTTCCTTGTGATTCATGTCGGGGTTCATGTCGGCTGCTCCGCGGCGAGTACCGCCTGGGCGGCGTTCCTGCCGGCCGAGCCCATGACGCCGCCACCCGGATGGCAACCGGCGCCGCACAGGTAGAGCCCGTTGACCGGCATCGCATACTGGGCCGCGCCCGGTACCGGCCGCAGCATCAGGAACTGGTCGATGCTGAGTTCGCCGTGGTGCCAGTGACCGCCAGTGATGCGAAATTCCCGTTCGATGTCGATCGGCAACAGCAGCTCCGAAGCGACAACCTGCTGACGCAGGCCTGGTGCGTAGCGCTCGAGCAGGCTCAGCGTGGTTTCAAGAAATGCAGCGCGCGCGGCCTCGCTGCTGGCGCGCACATCGTAGGGCGCATATTGCACAATCGCCGACAGCACGTGCCTGCCAGCCGGTGCCAGGGTGTGATCATGGACACTGGGAAGGGTGATTTCCAGCGCCGGCTCGGACGAGCAGCGACCGTACTTGGCGTGATCGAAAGCGCGTTCGATATAGGCCGGGTCGGGTGCGATCAGCAGGCGCTCGCCGGCCAGCGCGGCTGGCAGTCGCGCGAACGCGGGCAAGCCCTCGAGTGCCAGGTGCAGCTTCGCGGCCATGCCCTTGGCGCGAAAATGACGGACGCGGTGCACGAACCCGGTTTCCAGATGCTGGGCGCCCAGCAGCCCAAGCAGTGTGCGGCTGGGGTCGGCATTCGAGATCACGGTGCCGGCCGACAAACGCTCGCCGCCTTCCAGCTCGACGCCGGATACGCGCTCGCCGTCGAGCGTGATGCGCGTGACGGTGGCTCCGGTACGCAAGCTGGCGCCGCTGCTGCGGGCTGCGGCCGCCAGCGCATCGCTCACCGCACCCATGCCGCCTTCCGGCAACGACACACCGCCGGGCACGCCGCTCGCCTCGCCACTCAATCTATGCAGCAGCGCCAGCACCGAATTATTCGAGCGCGGACCAAGCTGGGCGCCGAGCACGCCGTCGAGCGCCAGGGCGCCTTTCAGCAGGGGTGATTCAAAAGTCTCGTCGAGTACATCAAAGATGTTGATAGCCGCGATCCGCATGAACTCACGCATTGAATCGCGCCCGAGCCGGCGGATATCGAGCGCCAGCAGGGCAGCGCCCAGCAGATCCGCGCGGCCGCCGCCGGCAATGCGTGGCGGGCGCCGGTTGTGCTGCTTGCCGAGTACGCGCGCAAAACGCAGCATCTGGGTGCGGTAGTCGCGCAGCGCCGCGTGATCGGCTGGCGGTACCTGGCCCGCTTCGAGGAGCGCACCATTGAGCACCAGATGCTCGCCGGCGGCGGCGAGGGCCACGGTGCGCAGGTCGGTACGCGCAAATTTGAGACCGTGGGTCGCCAGCTGCAACTCACGGCTGATGGTGGCATCGAGCAGATAGGAGAGATGGGCACAGGCCGAGACCCGAAACCCGGGCGCGAATTCGCGCGTGATGGCAGCGCCGCCGACGCGCCCGGCGGCCTCGAGCACCAGCACTTCGCGACCGGCCCGCGCGAGGTAGGCGGCGCACACCAGGCCATTGTGCCCGGCGCCAATGATGATGACCCGTTTGCGCTCAGTCATCGCGCCACCCCTCGGGCACCTGTCTGGGCCGGCGCAGATCCATCAGGATCTCGCGCGCCGCGTTGGCGCCCGGGGCCGCCATCACGCCGCCGCCCGGATGCGTGCCGGAGCCGCACATGTAGAAACCTTTGACCGGGCCGCGGTACTGCGCGTAACCGGGGAACGGGCGGTTGAACAACAGCTGGTCCATGGTAAGTTCCCCCTGGAAGATGTTGCCCTCGGTCAGGCCCACTTCGTCTTCGAGATCGCTGGGTGTGCGCACCTCGACATGGCGGATCAGCTGTTTGAAGTTTGGGCTGTAGCGCGCGATCTTGTCGAGTACGGTCTGCTTGAAGCCGTCGCGATCCGCGTCGGTCCAGGCGCGACCGTGAATCTGCGCCGGCACGTACTGCACGAACACCGACATCCAGTGTTTGCCGGGCGCCGTCATGGTCGGGTCGGTCATCGAGGGGATCAGCAGATCGAGGTACGGGTCCTTCGACCAGGTGCCGCTCTTCCAGTCGTCGTAGGCAAGCTCCATTTTTTCGAGCGAATCGAGAAAGTGCATGTCGCCGAAGCGCAGTGGGTTGTTGGCTCCCAGAGCCGTAAATATCGGCAGGCCATCCAGCGCGATGTTGACTTTTCCCGAGGAGCCACGGATCTTGAAATTGCCGGCGCGCTTCATGAACGCCGGGCTCAGATCCTTGTCGTCGAACAGCCTGGTGTAGGTGCGCTTGGGGTCGAGATTCGACACTACCACCTTGGCGTGGTACTCGTTGCCATTCGCCAGTGCGACACCGGTCACCTTGCCGTGGCGGACCAGCACTCGCTCGACCGGCGCGTCGGTGATGATCTCGCCGCCGTGCGATTTGAAGGCTGAGGCGATCGCATTGGAAACCGCGCCCATGCCGCCGCGGGCAAAGCCCCACGAGCCGATCGAGCCATCGACATCGCCCATGTAGTGGTGCAGCAGCACATAGGCCGTACCGGGCGAGTGCACGCCCAGCGCGGTGCCGATGATGCCGCTGCCGGAGAGGTGCGCCTTGATGAGATCGGACTCGAAATACTCGCCCAGAAAATCGGCGATGCTCATGGTGTAGAAGCGCAGCGTGTCGTAGATCGCCTGCTCACCGAGTTTTCTGAATTCCTTGCCAAGAAAGATCATTTCGCGGATATCGCGCGGCCGCAGCGAGGTGGGATCCGGGGGCGTGCGCAGCAGCAGTGGGCGAATGAACTTGCACTGGCGCATCACATCGGTCGAGTAACGGCTATAGGCGTCGGCGTCGTGGGCGTTGTGGCGCGCGAATTCGCGGCGCTGCACGTCCTCGTCGGGGTAATTGCCGAGGATATCGCCACTGCTGGTGATGGTAAGGCCGCCGCCGTAGGGCACGATCTGCAGGCCGTGACGCGCCAGTTCCAGGTCGCGAAAAATCTCGGGCCGCAGCAGGCTGCACACATAGGAGCAGTTGGAGTAGATCCAGCCGTCCTGGATCTCGCGGCTGACCGCAGCGCCGCCGATCCAGGGATTGCTTTCCAGCACCAGCACCCTGAGGCCGGAGCGTGCCAGATAGGCGGCGTTGGTCAGACCGTTGTGGCCCGCACCGACCACGATCGCATCATAATTTGCTGCCGCCACGATTTTTCTAGCCTGTCTGGTGCGCGGGGCCGGGGCTGCGATTCTGCTGCAGGACGCGCTCGACCGCGGTCTCGAAGCGCTCCAGTGTTTCCGCCAGGCACTTGCCGTCATGGGCCTCGCATACGAACCAGGGTTCGCGCGAATCGGGTTCGCACAGTATGCCCAGATCGTGCAGATGGGGCGCCATGGTGTCGTAGAAGGTGTAGTCGCTGCTGGCCCAGTCGCGGTAGTTGCGCGGCGCCTGTTCGCTGAAGAACAGGCCGCTCATCGAGGGGTGGCCGCTGAAGGAGTGGGGAATACCACGCTGTCTGAGTATCTGGCTGATGCCGGCGCGCATCTTGGTGCCGTACTCGGCAATGGTCTGCAGTGCGGGCGTTTCGGCCAGGATCTCCAGGGTCTTTTCGGCGGCGGCAAGGGCGACCGAGTGGCAGGTGAAGGTGCCACCGTGCACCACGCCCTTGCCGAGCTTGCGCATGATGTCTTCGCGGCCGGCCAGCACCGAGATCGGATAGCCGTTGCCCATGGCCTTGGCAAATGTGCACAGATCGCTTTTCACGCCGAACAGCTCCTGGACTCCGCCGCGCGCCACGCGGAAGCCGGTCTTCACTTCGTCGATGATCATGAGTATGCCGTAACGGTCGCACAGTGCGCGAGCGGCGTGCAGATATTCCCGGGTGGCCGAAATCGAGCAGCAGTTGCCCATGATCGGCTCGATCAGGAAGGCCGCGATTTCGTGGCCGTAGGCCTTGAACACGGTCTCGAGCCGCTCGGCGTCGTTCATCGGTGTGGCGTGCACCAGGGCACGCAGCATCCCGGGGACACCGGCGCTATAGGGCACCAGGTGCGGGTCACCGGCGCCAGATCGCCAGCTATCGACGGGCGTGTACCACAGCGCGGCGTCGAACAGGCCGTGGTAGCCGCCCTCGACCAGGACGTAGGAATCCTTCCCGCTCTAGGCGCGGGCCAGGCGCAGCGCCCCCATCACCGCCTCGTTGCCGGAGTTCGAGAAGCGCACCATCTC
>JAEMQF010000293.1 GCA_022758925.1 Burkholderiales bacterium
CGTTTTGCGCCGAAGAGGATCTATGGCTTCACGTCGACGGGGCGTATGGCGCCCTTTCGGCATTGAGTGAGCGCTTCAAGGGCCAGCTCCTGGCGCTGGGGCGCGCCGACTCGATTTCGCTCGACCCCCACAAGTTCCTGTTCGCGTCGTTCGAGGCGGGTTGCGTCCTCGTCAAGGACGTCAGTGCGCTCGAGCACTCATATCGGGCGACGCCCAGCTACCTCGCCAAGGAGGATGACCCGGACCTCGTCAACTTCGCCGATTTCGGTCCGCAATTGTCGAGAGGGTTCAAGGCTCTGAAGATCTGGTGGTCGCTCAGGTATTTCGGCAAGGCGGCCTACGTGGCAGTCGTCGAACGAATGTCGGATCTTGCCCAGCAGATGGGAACGATCGCCAGTACCTCAGCGGACTTCGAATTGGTGGCGCCCGTCACGTTCAACGCCGTCTGCTTCCGGGTCGCGGCGCTCGACGACGATGGGAATCGTGATGTGCTCCGACGCCTTGTCGAGGGCGGGACCGCATTCCTGGGCCCGGCGAGCGTCAAGGGCCGGTTCGCGATGCGCGCGTGCTTCATGAACCTACGCACCACGGAAGCAGACGTGGACTTCATCATCGAACGCTTGGCGACCCTGGCGGCGCAGCCCTGACGGGCCTGCGGGGTCGAGCAAAGCCCGACTCCGTTGACGTGCGACTGGGCCCGCCCAACCAGGGGACCGCATCGCCAACCGTCGGCTTCGACCCACGGCTACCTGCGCAGAACAGTTGAGACAGGACGTTCTGGCGTGCGGCGCCTGGCCCCACGGGTGAGCAAGTGTGGTTCGAGCCGTTGAACGACAGCTTTGTGGCACCGAATCACGCAACTTGTAGGACTGCTTGGGGTCGCTATGTAAAGCTTTACATAGCGACCCCTATGCATAGTTCTCAACTAGGCATAGTTCGCCCTGGCGGGATCTGCGTGACGTAAGCGCAGCGCGGCTGTTGGCGAGGTGAGCCGGCAATCTTCTTTACATAGTTTCGGCAGTCGAGTGCAGTGGTGGTCCCCATTTCAGGAGACCACCATGGGTAACGTCCGACTCGCTCGACTCAGCCGCATCAACTGGCTCGCCCAAGGGCCCCTCGCACCTTACGTTGATGCCTTCAAGCAATATTTGACCGACCGCGGCTACGCTGCGACCACGTTCGCCAACTGCGTGGGCAGCGTCGCCCACTTTGCGCAGTGGATTCACCGCCGCCATCGGCGTGTTCAACGTATCGACGAGGCAGCGGTCGCCGAGTTCCTGAACGAGCACCTTCCTCGCTGCCGCTGCGCCGGACCGGTTCAGCATGATCGGCGCGGTCTGAGCGCCGCGTTGGGTCATCTGCTGGTCGTGCTCCGTGCTCAGGGTGTAATCGCCCCGCCGGCGGCGCGCACGACGCCGGTGGATGAGGAACTGCGCCGTTACGACGAGCACATGGACCATGTGCGCGGCCTGGCACCCAAGACCCGGGGCACGGCCTTGCGCATCGTGCGACGGCTACTGACCGCGCGCTTCGGTGACTGGCACATCGACATCGCGGCGATCAAGCCTAAGCATGTTCGGCGCTTCTTCGCGCAGCAGGCCAAGCTCTATAGCAAGCCGGCAACCGCCGGTGCGGTGGTGTCGGCGCTGCGTGGGTATTTCCGCTACCGTGCTTCGCTGGGTGACGCGGTGCACGCCGTGATTGGGGCGGTGTCCTACCCCGCCAACTGGCAGTTGGCGTCGCTGCCCAAGACACTGACGGCCGAAGAAGTCGAGCGGCTGGTTGGCGCGCTTGGTAAACCCGGTCGATCCCTGCGCCGCGCTGACGCCATCGTGCGCTGCGCCCTCGATCTGGGGCTTCGCCGCGGCGAGATCGCGCGGCTCAGTCTCGACGACATCAACTGGCGCGTCGGCACGATCACGCTGCGGCACACCAAGGGCCGCCGCGAAGACGTGCTGCCGCTGCCGGCGACCACTGGCCGGGCTATCGCTGCCTATCTGAAGCTCGAACGGCCCAAGACCATCAACCGGGCGGTGTTCGTGCGTCACCTTGCGCCCCGCGATCAGCCCGTCGGCCCCGATCTCGTCGGCAAGACGATCCGCCAAGCCTATGCGCGCGCCGGGCTGCCCTACACGCGAGCGCACCTGCTGCGCCACACCATGGCCAATCGGCTGCTGGCCGGCGGTTCCTCGCTCAAGGAAGTCGCCGACGTATTGCGGCACCGTTCGCTGAACACCACACTCATTTACGCCAAGCTCGACAGCCGCAATCTCGTCGCGGTCGCCCTGCCGTGGCCGGGGAGCGCAGCATGAGCGCGGCCACCACCCTGCAGGCGCGTGTCGAGCGCTATCTGGTCGAGCGTCGCCGCTTGGGCTTCGACCTGGGCCGCCCGCCATACGCCTTGCGCGCCTTCGCGCGCCACGTCAACGCCGTCGGACATCGCGGGCCGTTGACCGTCGAGATCATGAGCGACTGGGCGCGGCGCGACAGCCGCGGCAGCAACGATCCGCGCACCTGGGCGCGACGGCTGAAGAAGTTGCGCTCATTCACGCGCTGGCTGCAGCAGTTCGAACCCCACACCGAGGTTCCCCACGATGCGATCTTCGGGCGCCTGTCCGAGCGGCTGACGCCGCACGTCTACAGCGAGCAGGAGATCGTCGATCTGCTGGCTGCCGCCCGCCAGCTCGGGCCGGCGCCGGGCCTGCGCGGGATCGTCTTCGAGACACTGTTCGGACTGATCGCCTGCTCTGGGCTGCGAGTTTCCGAGGCGCTGGCGCTGCGCAACGTCGACGTTGATCTCAAGCGCGGGATGTTCACTGTCCACCGGACCAAGTTCGGCAAGTCGCGCCAGTTGCCCATGCACTGGAGCACGGTGGAAGCATTGCGTCGCTATCGATGGCAGCGTGACCTGTCGGGCGAGTCCGCAGAGGAAGATGCCCCGTTCTTCATCGGCACCCGAGGCCGCCGGCGGGGACTGCCGCTGAGCCAACGTCAGGTGCACCGCGTCTTCGCCGAGCTGCGCCAGCGGTTGGGCTGGCGCAACCGCGGGGCGCACCACGCTCCGCGCATTCACGATCTTCGTCATACCTTCGTCGTCCGCCGCATCCTGCTCTGGCAGGCGCAGGGGGTGGACATCGATCAGGCGATGCTATCGCTGTCGACCTACGTCGGGCACGCGATGGTGACCAACACCTACTGGTACCTCTCGGCGGTGCCGGAGCTGATGGCGCTGGCCGCAGGACGCTTCGAGTCGTTTATGCCACGGCCGGAGGTGCAAGATGCGTAATTCCACCGCACCAAAGCCACCGTCGTTCGCCGCGCTGGTGCAGCAGTTCTTCACCGAGCACCTGGTCGCGCAGCGTGCGGTCAGCCCGCGCACCGTAGAGTGCTACCGCGATGCGTTGATGCTGTTCCTGGACTTCGCCGGCCGCACGCTGGGCAAGGCGCCGACCGCACTGCGGCTGGTCGACATCCAGCCCGATCTGATCCTGGCGTTCCTGGATCATTTGGAGCGCGAACGGCACAACGCGGTTCGCAGTCGCAACCTGCGGCTCACCGCGCTGCGCGCGTTTCTGAAGTTCGCCGGTCGGCGCGACGTGGCCTCGCTGCACACCGAGGAGCGGGCGCTGGCGGTGCCGATGAAACGCTTCGAGCGACCGAGGCTGGGCTTCCTCACCCGCGAGGAGATGCTCGCGGTGCTGGGGCAACCGGGATCAAGCTGGACCGCGCAGCGTGATCATTTGCTGCTGGCGATGCTCTACAACACCGGCGCGCGGGTCTCCGAGATCGTCGGCGTGCGCGTGGTCGATGTCGTGCTCGAACGGGCCGCTTGCGTGCATCTGCAGGGCAAGGGACGCAAGCAGCGATCAGTGCCGCTATGGAGGACGACCGCGCAGGAGATCCGTGCTTGGCTGCGCGTAAACCCGACGCTTCGTGGCGAGGCCACCTTGCTGCCCAACCGCGACGGGCGTGCGATGACCCGCTGCAACGTCACGCAGCGACTTGCGCTTGCCGTCTCACACGCCGCTATCCACCTGCCCAGCCTCGCCAAGAAGCGGGTCTCGCCACACATGCTGCGCCACACCACGGCGATGCACCTGCTGCAGTCGGGCGTGCGCTTCAACGTGATCGCCCTGTGGCTCGGGCACGAGAGCACCAACACTACCCATCGCTACGTCGAGGCCGACCTCGCGATGAAGACAAAGGCGCTCGCGCGGCTGCAGGAGCCCAACACCAAGTTGCGCCGGTTTCGTGCGTCTGACTCGCTCATGCGATTCTTGGAGACGCTGTAACTATGTAAAGAAAGCGCCGACCCCTGACGCCGCGCGCCATAGGGGTCGGCGTCGTTCTTCTCAACACGACTATGCCTAGTTGAGAACTATGCATAGGGGTCGCTATGTA
>JAEMQF010000036.1 GCA_022758925.1 Burkholderiales bacterium
GTGGGCACGGTGCTGGCGAGTGTGTTCGGCAACCGCATCAGCCAGCGCATCGGCCCCGGGCCGTGCCTGGTGACGGGCTTCGCGATTTGCGGCGGGGGTTGGTTGTTGCTGTCATTCGCACCGGCCAGTCATTGGGGCGGGCTGATGTTCTCGCTGATGCTCCTGCTCTTCGGCTGCGGTGCGGTGCTGGTGTTCATCAACTTCCTGGCATTGCGCCAGGCGGTCACGCCGGCGCCGCTGCTGGGCCGCATGACGAGCACGATGCGCTGGCTGATTCTGCTGCCGGCGGGCCCTGGTGCCCTGCTCGGCGGTTGGCTCGGTGAACACATCGGCTTGCGCGCCGCGCTCGCGTTCGCGGGTGGCTCTGCGCTGCTGATGGCGCTGGTGGCGTCGCGCATTCCGCTGATTCGCGATCTGCGCAAGCTGCCCGAGCCCGAGCCGGAGCGAGACTGGCTCGGCGCCGAGGCGATGGTGCGGCCTGCCGCGGCAATGGACCCGACCTGACAGCGGCCGCGATGCCGGTGCATGCGCCGGCATCGCGGCCTTGCCGAGTCGCTACGCCATGAAGCCCAGGCCGCCGGCCGGTGCGAACCTGTCCACCGCGTCGGTGATGATGCCGTCGATATGCAGCGCGAGCAGGCGCTGCGCATCGACCGCTTCGTTCACCGTGTAGACCAGGGCGCGCAGCCCGGCGCCGTGCAATTGGGCGATCAACGCGGCGTCCATCACGCGATGGTTCGTGATCACGGCGACGCATGCATTGTCTTGCGCCACTTCGAACCAACCCGACCAGAGGTTGTCGAGCAGCAGGGCGCGCGGCAGTTGCGGCGCGCTCTGCCGGGCGCCCGTCAGCGCGATGGGGCGAAACGAACTCAGCAGCGGCGCCAGCGCCCGATGACCGGCCCAGAGCCGAGCCGCTTCTTGCGCAACGACGCGGCCGGTGTTTTCCTCATCGCCCGGCGTCGGCTTGATCTCGATGTTCAGCGCAAAGGCGTTGTGCAGGCAGTAGCGGGCGATGCGGCCCAGGCTCGGCAGCGGTTCGCCGGCGTAGGCGCGGCTGTGCCAGGCACCGGCGTCCAGGCGTGCCAGCTCGGCCCAGGGGCGAGCGCCGGCCGTGCCGCTGGCGGGCGTGGTGCGCTCGAGCGTGTCGTCGTGCAGCAGGAACGGCACGCCGTCGGCGCTGAGTTTCACATCGCACTCGAACGCGCGATAGCCGAACGATGCGCCGACGCGAAACGCCGCAAGCGTATTTTCAGGCGCCAGTTTGCCGGCGCCGCGGTGCGCAATCCAGAGCGGGTAGGGCCAGTCTTTCACGTCTGGATGCGCTGCTGCGTCGCCGGGTCGAACCAATGCAGGCGCTCGGGTGCGGCGTGCACTGAAACCGTCGCTCCCACCGCGGGCGGCACGCGGGTGCCGTCAATGCGCGCGGTAAACAGCGCGTCGCCGAGCTTGCCGTAGACCAGCCGTTCGGCGCCAAGCATCTCGACCACGTCGACTCGCAACTGCCAGCCCGCGCCCGCCGCGTCGACGAGTTCGCAATGCTCGGGCCGCAACCCAAGCAGCAGTTCGCCCGAGCGCGGTGCCGGCCGCGGCAACACCAACGCCTGGCCGCCGGTGTAGAACTGCAGCCCCTCGCCACGACCCGAAATCAGGTTCATCGGCGGTGAACCGATGAAGCCGGCGACGAACGTCGTCGCCGGTGCCTGGTACACCTGTTCGGGCGTGCCGATCTGCTCCATGCGCCCGGCGTTCATCACGATCATGCGCTGCGCCAGCGTCATCGCCTCAACCTGGTCGTGCGTGACGAACAGCGACGTCACGCCCAGTTCAGCGTGCAGCTTCTGGATCTCGAGGCGCGTCTGCGCGCGCAGTTTCGCGTCGAGGTTGGACAGCGGTTCGTCGAACAAGAACACCTGCGGCTGGCGCACGATGGCGCGGCCCATCGCGACGCGTTGCCTCTGCCCGCCCGAGAGCTCGCGGGGGCGGCGTTCCAGAAACTTGCCCAGCTCCAGGATCTTCGCCGCCTTGTCGACGCGCGCCTTGATCTCGGACGGCGGCACCTTCGCAATCTTCAGGCCATACGCCATGTTTTCGAACACGCTCATGTGCGGGTATAGCGCGTAGTTCTGGAACACCATCGCGATGTCTCGCTCGGCGGGCTCGACGTCGTTCACGACGCGCCCCGAGATCGAAATCTCACCACTCGAGATCTCCTCCAGCCCGGCCACCATGCGCAGCAGCGTGCTCTTGCCGCAGCCCGAGGGCCCGACGATGACGACGAATTCGCCATCCTTGATCTCGGCGTTCACGCCGTGGATGACCGGGTTCGCCTTCGGCCCGTGGCCGTAGCGCTTTCCCACATCGCGGATGCTGATCGCTCCCATCTTTCGTTGCCTCTATTTTTCAGTATCGACCAGGCCCTTGACGAACCAGCGCTGCATCAGCATCACCACCAACGCGGGCGGGATCATCGCCAGCATGGCGGTGGCCATCACGGTGCCCCATTCCGTCTGCGCGTCGCCGCCGGAGATCATGCGTTTGATGCCGATGACTACCGGGTACATGTCTTCGCTGGTCGTCACCAGCAGCGGCCACAGGTACTGGTTCCAGCCGTAGATGAACTGGATCACGAACAGGGCGGCGATGCTGGTCCGCGAGAGCGGCACCAGCACGTCCCAGAAGAATCGCAATGGGCCGGCGCCGTCCATGCGCGAGGCTTCGGTCAATTCGTCGGGCACCGTCAGGAAGAACTGGCGGAACAGGAAGGTGGCGGTCGCCGAGGCGATCAGCGGCACAGTGAGGCCGGCGTAGGTGTTCAACATGCCGAGGTCCGACACCACCTTGTAGGTCGGCGCGATGCGCACCTCCACCGGCAGCATCAGGGTGACGAAGATGGCCCAAAAGAAGAACATCCGGAACGGGAAGCGAAAGTACACGATCGCGAAGGCCGACAGCAGCGAGATGGCGATCTTGCCAATCGCAATCACCAAGGCGGTGACCAGGCTGACGATCATCATCTGCCCGACCGATGCCTTCGAGCCGCCGCCTGCCTGCGTGCCGGTCAGCACGGCGGTGTAGTTCTCGACCATGTGCGAGCCCGGCGTCAACGGCATCGGCGGGTGGATGATGTCTTCGTTGGCGTGGGTCGAGGCGACGAAGGTGATATAGACCGGCAGTGCGACGATCAGCACGCCCAGTATCAGCACCACATGCGCAAGGATGCCCAGCGCCGGGCGGCGCTCAACCATGGTGGTTGCCTTTCATCAGTAATTCACCTTCTTCTCGACGAAGCGGAACTGGACCACCGTGAAGATGACGACGATCACCATCAGTACCACCGATTGCGCGGCCGAACCACCGAGGTCCAGCGCCTTGAAGCCGTCGTAGTAGAGCTTGTAGACCAGGATCGAGGTGTCTTTGCCCGGCCCGCCTGAGGTGGCCGCATCGACGATGGCGAAGGTGTCGAGCAGGACATACACGACATTGATCACCAGCAGGAAAAACGTCGTCGGCGACAGCAGTGGAAACTGGATCGTCCAGAAGCGCCGCCAGGGCCCGGCGCCGTCGATCGCCGCGGCTTCGATCAGCGATTTTGGAATCGACTGCAACCCGGCCAGAAAGAACAGAAAGTTGTAGGCAATCTGCTTCCATACCGCGGCCATCACGATCAATGCCATCGCGTGGTTGCCATTGAGCAGATGGTTCCACTCGAAGCCGCCTTCGCGCAGCATGTAAGACACGATGCCCACGCTGGGCGCGAACATGAACAGCCACAACACACCGGCCACCGCAGGGGCCACTGCGTAGGGCCAGATCAGCAGTGTGCGGTAGATACCGGAACCCTTCACAACGCGATCGGCAAACACGGCCAGCAGCAGCGACAGCGACAGGCCCAGCGATGCCACCAGCACCGAGAACACCGCGGTGGTCACGAACGACGCCAGATAGGTTTCGTCGTTCCACAGATTGCGAAAATTCTCCAGCCCGACCCATTCCACCGAAGTGCCGAAAGCGTCGGACTGCTGCAACGACTGCAGCAGCGCCTGCCCTGCGGGCCAGAAGAAAAACAGCGCGATGATGACGACCTGGGGCGCGAGCAGCGCCCAAGGCAGCCACGGGGAACGGAAGGTGACGCGCTTTTCGGCGGCCATGTCGTCGACAGGGCAGCGTCAGCCGCCCTTGCTGGCTTTCTCGAATCGCTCCAAGAGTTCGTTGCCGCGCTTGACGATCGAGTCCAGACCCTCTTGTGCCGTCTTCTTGCCGCCCCAGACGTTCTCGAACTCTTCGTCCTCGATGGTGCGGATTTGCACGTAGTTGCCCAGACGGATGCCGCGCGATTTGTCGGTGACCTTGCGCACCATCTGGTTGACGGCGGTGTCGGTGCCGGGGTTCTCCTTGTAGAAGCCCGACTTTTCGGTCAGCGCAAAGGCCGCCATGGTGATCGGCAGGTAGCCGGTGCGCTTGTGACTGGCCGACTGCACTTCGGGGCTGGACAGGTAGTTGAAGAAGGTTGCCACGCCCTTGTATTCGGCCGGTTTCTTGCCCGCCAGCACCCACAGGCTGGCGCCGCCGATCACGGTGTTCTGCGGCGCGCCCGGCACGTCAGGGTAGTAGGGCAGGGAGGCCAGGGCGAAGTCGAACTTGGCGTTCTTCTTCACGTTGCCGTAGAAGCCCGAGGAGGTGGTGATCATCGCGCACTCACCCGAGACGAAGCTGGCCTCGGGCACGTTGGCGCGGCCCTTGTAGATGAACAGGCCCTGCTTGCTCATGTTGGCCAGATTTTCGATGTGGCGCACATGCAGCGGCGAGTTAGCCACCAGCCGCGCATCCAGGCCCTTGAGGCCGTTTGACTTGGTGGCGAGTTCGACGTTGTGCCAGGTCGAGAAGCTCTCCAGCTGGGTCCAGCCCTGCCAGGCGATCGTCAGCGGGCATTTGTGTCCGCTGGCCTTGAGCTTGGCCGCCGCCAGCGCCACTTCGGGCCAGGTGGCCGGTGCCTTGCTGGTGTCGATCCCGGCGGCCTTGAAGGCGTCTTTGTTGATGTAGAACACCGTCGTCGAACTGTTCAGCGGGAAGCTCAGCATCTGGCCGTTGGGCGCTGTGTAGTAGCCAGCGACGGCGGGGATGTAGGCGGCAGGATCGAACTTGAAGCCTGCATCCTTCATCACTTGGGTGACCGGAACGACTGCCCCCTTGCTGGCCATCATGGTGGCGGTGCCGACCTCGAAGACCTGCAGGATGTGCGGCCCCTGACCGGCGCGGAAGGCCGCAACCGCCGTGGTCATCGATACGTCGTAGGTGCCCTTGTAGGTCGGCACGATCTTGTAGTCCTTTTGGCTGGCATTGAAATCGTTGGCCAGGTCGTTAACCCATTCGTTGTTGACGGCGGTCATCGAATGCCACCAGTGGATTTCGACCTGCGCATGGGCCGGGGCCGATAGCGCCACTGTGACCGCGATTGAGGCGAGAACGAGAGGTCTTGATTTCATAGGTATTGCTCCGTGAATTTCGCTGTGAATGCCCAGCCCGATGCCAAGCCGGCAGGCCAGTCTGGCCCGCAAGTGTGACAGTTGCGTTTATCTCGTGGAAACGGGCCGGCGGCAACGGGGGATAACCCCGTCGAGTCGAGTTGTCAGATCGGCGCAAGCCGGGATCCACCCAGCGCAATGCGCTAGATCAACCGCAGTGCCATGGCCATGGTCGGCAGTGGATCCCGGCGTGCGCGCGCGGCGTGCGCGACGGAGGTGGTGCTTTCGCCGAGGGTCGTGCAGGATCCCGCGTGCGCGCGCGGCGTGCGCCGGGATGACGACCCATAGCTAGCGGCGGCTGCGCCGTGATGACATGCGCCCATGCTGCACTGCGGTACGATGCCCCGCCCCAGCCAGGACGGGCGCCCACAGCGGCCCCGGCGCCGATGAATGCCCCACTTGCGTTGAACCGTATTTCCGCTGCGGTAGCGGCCGACAGCGTGCCGCGCCTGCGCGAGATTCCGTACAACTACACCTCCTTCTCCGATCGCGAAATCGTGATCCGGTTGCTCGGCGCGCGCTCGTGGGAGGTCTTGAACCAGTTGCGCGAAGAGCGCCAGACCGGCCGTTCGGCGCGCATGCTGTACGAGGTGCTGGGCGACATCTGGGTCGTGCAGCGCAACCCGTACCTGCAGGATGATCTGCTCGACAACCCGAAGCGTCGCGGGCTGCTCATCGGCGCGCTGCGCCACAGGTTGCGTGAAGTCGAATTGCGGCGCAAGCCCGGCGCCGCCGGCGTCGATTCACAGCGCGACACCCATGTCGGCGAGCTGCTGCGCTCGGCCAGCGCCGCGGTGCAGCGCTTCGAGGCGCATTTCGAGGCGGTGGCCGAGCTGCGGCGGCGCGCGACGCGCGTGCTGCGGCGTCACACGGCGCGCGACAACGTCAAGTTCGACGGCCTGAGCCGCGTCTCGCACGTGACGGATGCGACCGACTGGCGCGTCGAATACCCCTTCGTCGTGCTCACGCCCGACACCGAGGCCGAAATGGCAGGCCTGGTGGCGGCCTGCATTGAACTCGGTCTGACCGTCATTGCGCGCGGCGGCGGCACCGGCTACACCGGCGGCGCGATCCCGTTGACGTGGGACAGCGCCGTCATCAACACCGAAAAGCTGGAAGCGATGAGCGCGGTGCAGATGCTGCGCCTGCCGGGCCTCGCGCACGACGTGGCGACGCTCTGGACGGAAGCCGGCGTGGTCACGCAGCGCGTTGCTGACGCAGCCGAACAGTCCGGCTTCGTGTTTGCCGTCGATCCGACCTCGGCCGAGGCCTCGTGCATCGGCGGCAACGTGGCGATGAACGCGGGTGGCAAGAAGGCGGTGCTGTGGGGCACGGCGCTCGACAACCTGGCCTCGTGGCGCATGGTCGACCCGGACGGCGACTGGCTCGAAGTCCTGCGCCTCGACCACAATCTGGGCAAGATCCACGACATCGAAACGGCGCGCTTTTGCATCAGTCGCTTCGGCGTCGACGGCAAGACCCTCAAAACCGAGGAAATCCTCGAAATCCCCGGCAACCGCTTCAGGAAGGCGGGGCTGGGCAAGGACGTCACCGACAAATTCCTTTCCGGCCTGCCTGGCATCCAGAAGGAAGGCTGCGACGGCATCATCACTTCGGCGCGTTTCATCCTGCA
>JAEMQF010000012.1 GCA_022758925.1 Burkholderiales bacterium
AGGTAGCCCAGCATCGGCCTGTCCGAGCGCTTCATCGGCACCGCCAGCGCCTGCTCGACAATGTGCAGCGCCGACACGTCGCGCCGGCCGGCGAACTTCAAGAAGGCACGCAGCGCGGTCAGCCGCAGGTTGCGGCTGCGAACCGCGTTGTGCCGCTCGCGCTCCAGGTGATCCAAGAAGGCCAAGATCAGATCGGGCTGGATGTCGACCAGTCGCAGGGCGCTCGGCCCCTTGCCCAGCATGCGGCCGGCGAAGTCGAGGAACAGCATCATGGCATCGCGGTAGCAGGCCACCGTGCATGGGCTGAGCGCGCGCTGCTCAACCAGGTACGCGGCAAAGAACTGCTGGACGAGCCAGGCGAACGACGGTGTCTTCGGTCCGGTGGCGTTACGCATGCGACACCTCCGACGGGTGCATCGACAACTCGAAGCGCTGCGCGGCCAGCGCGATCAGCTCCGGGACCGCCGACAGATACCAGTAGGTGTTGGTCACGTTCACGTGCCCGACATAGGTCGACAACGCCAGCATTGCCTGATCGATGTCCACGCCCTGGCTATGCCAGAGCATCACCCGACGGACGACCATCGTGTGCCTCAAGTCGTGGATGCGTGGGGCATGGTGAGCGCCGCTGTTGCGCCAGCCCAGTTGCTCGCGCAATCCGGCAAAGACACGTTCTACGCCATGCGTACTCAACGGCATGCCTCGTCGTTGCCCTCGCGTGCCGACGAAGAACGCAGCCTCGTCCTGCGCCGATTCGCCCGACAGGTCGCGCACCGATCGATAGCGACGCAATGCCTGAACGCAGCTGTGATGCATCGGCACCTGACGCGACTTGCCGAACTTGGTTCGGTGCAGGGTGAGCATCCCGTGCTCGAGATCGACGTCCATATTGCGCAGCCCCACCGCCTCGGACACCCGCAGCCCGCAGCTGCCGATCAGACCGAACAGCGTCTCGAAGACAACGCCGCGCAAGCCAGGCGCCGGGCCGAGCCGACGCGCGGCAGCAAGCAGTTCGACGAACTCCTGCTCGCTGTAGATGTGTGGGGCCTGTCGCTCGGGCAGACGGCCGAAGATCGCATCGTCGGGAACCTCGGTGCGCGGCTCGAACTGTTGCAGCCATCGCGTGAACGAGCGCAACAGCTTGAGCCGGCGCGCCCAGGTGCGAGGATCAATACCGCCGTGGCTGTCGCGCCGCGCCCAGTCGGCCATGACCTCCACAGTCAAAGGCCCGCGGTGGCCGGCGGCACCGACGTGGCTCGCGAAGCTGCGCAAGGCGTAAGCCGACTTGCGCAGGTCAAAGCCCAGGCGCCGCCTCTCGACCAGATAGCGCTCGACAAGGGTCCGTACGGTGGTCGCGCTCATGCTGCGCTCCCCGGCCACGGCAAGGCGACCTCGACGAGGTTGCGACTGTCGAGCTTGGCATAGATGAGCGTCGTGTTGAGCGAACGATGGCGCAGCACGTCGGCCACTTCCTTGAGCGACGAGCCGCCCGCGAGCAGCCGGTTGGCCATCGTGTGGCGCAGCAGGTGTGAGCGGGTGTAGGGCAACCCGGCGCGCGCGTAGGCCTGGCGGATCGTCTTGCGCACCAGGTCCGGGCCGACGGGTTCATCGCGAGGAGCGATGTGACGCACAAAGACTGCGCGATTGCTGGTCTTGGGACGCTCGAACTGGAGGTACGCGGCGAGGGCTTCGGCAGTGGTCGCCGGCAGCGGCAACACGTCTTCACGGCGGCTCTTGGTGCGGCGCAATGTGATCGTGCCGGCGCGCCAGTCGATGTCGTCGAGGCTCAGCAGGGCGACCTCACCGCTGCGCAGTCCGAGATCGAGTGCACAACGCACGATAGCATCTGCGCGCCGCATAGAACGGCCGGCTTGGCCGAGCGAGTCGATCAATTGCTTGATCTCTTCGGCAGTCAATGTCTTGGGCAGCGAGGCCAATCGCCAGCTGGCCGGGTAAGACACGGCACCGATGAGTCGGTGTACGGTGTCACCGAGCGAAGCGCGATAGCGGAAGTAGCCGCGCAACGCCGCGACTACCGCCGCGGCGCTGGCGGGCTTGCTGTACAGCTTGGCTTGTTGCCCGAAGAAGCGGCGCACATGCTCGGCCCTGATTGCCGAGATGTCGACGGCACCGCCGCCAAAGCGCTGCGACAGCAGCCGCCCGGCGATGCGTAGCGCGGCGCTGCGCGTCTTCGGCGCAAGGCCACAAACGTGGTTCATGTGCTCGTCGTAGTGACGCAGTTCGTCATCAACCGGTGTGGCGCTCAATGCCGGCGCAGCGATTGCGCCTTGGGCACGAAGCACCACCAGCAGATGACCCAGCGCGGCGCTGCAGTTGCGTCGATCGCGCTGCACAGGTTCGGCGCAACTGCAGTGCGAAAGGTGCTCATTGAGGAATTCGGCGACGACTGTCTCATCGATGCGCCGAACCCGAATACGACGCCGGCCAAGCCATTGCACGAAGTGGGCAACGCCACCCAGGCAATTGCCGAACGTGCTCGCCGCGCAGGCGCGGTCGATAAGGTACTGCTTGTATGCCTGGCCGTGAGGCGCGAGAGGACCCTCGTCGAGCCAGTCGATGCAACTGATCCGAGGCGATTGGACTTTACCCATAGCGGTCTCCTGAAGTGGGAGGACCACTAGACTCGGAAGCAGAAACTATGTCTAGAACTTCGCTCGTCGCCCTTGCCAAGCGCCGCGCCGCGCCCGCGTCACGCGCCTTCCCAACGCACGACCTACGCCTAGTTGAGATCTATGCATAGTGGCCGATCGCCGACCGCCTTTCAAATCATTGAAACCGAATCGGCATCAAGTCCCGGCGCGCTTCGCCACCGGCGAATACATGTCGAGCAACTGCACGCGCGTGGCGCGCAGCCGCTCCGACACCACGCCCATCAGGCGCAGCATGAAGGCCAGCCCGAACTCCGGGTCACGCTTGAAGGTGGCGAGCAGTTGTTCGCCTTCGAACGCGAGCGCCGTGACCGGCATCAGCGCGCGCGCCTGGAAATGCTTGCCGGCTTGCGGCAGCACCGCCGACCAGTCGAGCTCGTCGCCGGCGTAAAGCGTCTGCACCCGCAGCACATGGTCGGACCCCTCCAGCTCCAGCGCGACCATGCCTTCAACCAGCAGATAGAAGACCGAATAGACGTCGCCCTCATGGAAGATGACCTGGCCTGCGTCGAAGTGCACCCCCTTCGCCAGCGACGCCAGCAGATCGACATGTGCTTCGCGAAACTCGGCCACGAACGGATGCTTCTTCAGGACCGGCAACAAAGCTTGTGGCATGGCGAATCTCCCGCGCTCGCCGAGCATCGCCCCAGCGCGAATCGGCCTGAGCATTGTGCGCGCGCAGGCCCATGTTGCGGCGGCGCGGCCCACGCTCTCGACCGCAGACTTGATGTACCGCAATCGCTGTGGGCATCGCGCCGCTACGCTATGGGCAAGCAGAGCTCACGTGGGCAGTGGCCGTTACCTACACCTACCGGTAATCCGAACGTCGACGATGGCTTGGCGCTGCAGCATCGGGGGTTGCCATGTCTGATTTCGAGATCGTCGCGCGCGCGGATTTCTCCGAAGTCACCTACCTGCTCGAGATCCGCCACCCTTTGATGGCGAAGGCGGCACGGCCCGGGCAGTTCGTGATCGTGATGGAACACGAGCACGGTGAGCGCATCCCGCTGACCATCGCCGATTTCGACCGCGACCGGGGCACCATCACGCTCGTGATCCAGGCCGTGGGCAAGACCACCAAGGAAATGCAGCAGCGCTGCCAGGTCGGCACGAAGCTGCACGCGATGGTCGGGCCGATGGGCATTCCGAGCCATATCGGCCAGGCGAAGAAGGTGGTGTGCGTCGGCGGCGGCCTGGGCGTGGCACCGATCTATCCGCAGGCAAGGGCCTACAAGGAAAGCGGCGCCTACGTCATCGGCGTGCTGGGCTTTCGCAACAAGGGCCTGATGTTCTGGGAGGACAAGTTCCGCGCCTGCTGCGACGAGTTGATCGTCTGCACCGACGACGGCTCGGCCGGCATCAAGGGCCTCGTCACCGAAGGCATCAGGCAGGCGATCTCGGCACATGCCGACATCGACGAGGTGGTGGCAATCGGCCCGCCGATCATGATGAAGGGCTGCGCCGATTG
>JAEMQF010000092.1 GCA_022758925.1 Burkholderiales bacterium
CTTCGACGCCTGGCTGGCGCATGCCGAGATCGGCATGTCGGCCTTGGGCAGCGTCGGGCTCGGCGGTCTGGAAGCGGGCACGACATTGGCCCTCGCCTCGGCCGAGACCTTGAGCCTCCAACGCATCGGCGCAGACGACAGCCCGGCGGTGCGCTTCGTCAATTCGACGCTGTACGACGCGCTCAAGACCGGTGCGTCCGATATCCACCTCGAGAGCGATCCCGCGGGCTTGGCCGTCAAGTTCCGGATCGACGGGGTGTTGACGGCGATGCGCCGTGTCGACAGCGCCGAACTCGCCGCGCAAGCGATCAGCCGTGTCAAGGTGATGGCGCAACTCGACATCGCCGAGCGCCGGGTGCCGCAAGACGGACGCATGCAAATCGCCTACAAGACTCGCGCCATCGACGTTCGCGTCTCCATCATGCCGAGCATCCACGGCGAAGACGCGGTGCTGCGCATTCTGGATCGCGAACATCTGGCGCAGAGCCTGGCAGGGTTGACGCTGGCGAAGCTGGGCTATGACGAAGCCTCGCGCACGGCGTTGCACGCCCTGTGCCGCAAGCCCCACGGCATGCTGCTCGTGACCGGGCCCACCGGCTCGGGCAAGACGACGACGCTCTATGCCGCGATCGCCGAGACGCACGAGTCGCGCGACAAGGTCATCACGATCGAAGACCCGGTCGAATACCAACTGCCCGGCGTGCTGCAGATTCCGGTCAACGAGCGCAAGGGGCTGACCTTTGCGAGGGGCCTGCGCTCGATCCTGCGGCACGACCCTGACAAGATCCTCGTCGGCGAAATCCGCGACGCCGAGACGGCACAGATCGCCGTGCAGTCGGCCCTTACCGGCCACCTCGTGTTCACCACCGTCCACGCGAACACGGTGTTCGACGTCGTCGGCCGCTTCGAGCAGTTCGGCATCGACGCCTATACCTTCGCTTCTGCGATCAATGGCGTACTCGCCCAGCGTTTGCTCAGGCGGGTCTGCCCGCATTGCGCGGTGCCGGCCGAGAATGGGCCCGCCGAGCTCGACCCCGCCCTGGTTCGACTGATGCAGGGCCGGCCCGATTTGCGACTGATGGTTGGCAAGGGCTGCGAACAATGCCGCGGCACCGGCTACCTGGGCCGATTTGCGCTGGGCGAGATCCTGACGATGACGCCCAGGCTGAAGGCGATGGTCGCGCAGCGCGCATCGCAGGCCGAGATTCAAGCCGAGGCCGAGCGCGGCGGTTGGCGCAGCCTGCGCGCGCAAGCGTTGCAAGCCGCTGCCAGCGGCACCACCACGATGGAAGAGGTTGACCGTGTGGCTCTTTGACAAGTTTGGCCCGCGCGATTGCGTGCGCCTGAGCCGTGACGCCATTGAACGCTGGGTCGACGTCCAGGGTGGCATGAAGCTCGCTGCATCGCATGCGCTGGACGGTGCGGGGTTGCCGCAGCCGAACGCGATGCTGGCGGTGCTGCGGGCGATGTATCCGGCACCCCAGCGCGCAGGAGTCGATCTGGTCCTCGATTCCACGTGGTTGCCCCTGCTCCTGGTCGATACGGGTGGCGTCTTGTGGTCCAGGCCGCAGGTCGAGGCGCTGGTGCGGCATCGGCTCGGTCTGCTCTATGACAACGGCGCAGCGAAAGTGTCGACCTGGAACCTCAGGGTCGACCATCGCGCCGGCGATCGGTACGCACTCGGTGCAGGGTTGCCGGAGGATGTGCGTCAATCGCTGTCGAACGCGGCGCGCGAGGTCGGCCTGCGCGGGGCGGTGTTGACACCGGCGTTCCATTGGGCATTGCAGCGCCTGCGGCCGAATCGAGGCTGGCCGGGCCGAACCGGTTGGTTTGTCTGGCTCGAACAAGACCGTGCCATCGTGAGTCGATTCGATCGCGGCCGATTCACTGGCTTCAACGCAGGCGCGCCGCGGTGCGAGGATGCCGATGACGTGGAGCGACTGATTCAGACCGAGTCCTGCCGTCTGGGAATCGAAACGAAACGCGAACCGGTGGTCGTCGGAGCCTGGGGCATGCCTTCGGCCCGGCCGGACCGGCTGCGACATTCGCACCTGCGCTGGCTGCCCATTGCCGGCGGCACCGAGACAACACATCGACACCTGCCGCTGCCACCGCAGCCGCTCGGCAGCGCCATATGAGTCGCTCCTCCATGAACTTCCTGCAGCGGCCAAGTCCCCCTGTGCTTGGCATCTGCCTGCTCGCCGCTGGGCTGGTCGCGCTCGGCAGCGCCTGGGGGCTCAACCAGCGCTGGGCGGCCGAGGCAGCAGAAGCGCAGCGCACAGAACAACTTGCTCTGGCCACGCGCGAGGCATCCAGACCCAGGCCGGCACCGACGACGATCACGCCAATGCAGCGGCGCGAACTGCAAGCCCAGGTCGAACTGCGGCGCCCTTGGCTCGCCGCGCTGCGCGCCATCGAATCCGCAACTCGCGACCCGGTGTTCCTGCTGGCACTGGCGATCGAGCCGGCCACAGGTGCAATCAGGGTCGACGCGGAAGCGTCGAGCTTCGATCAGGTGTTGGCCTATGTGGAGCGCGTTTCGGAAGCGGACGTGCTTACAGGCACGGCGTTGATCGCGCATGAGTCGGTGCCGGCCCCCGCCCCGGGGCAAGGCTCCATACGTTTCAGCGTCAGCACACGTTGGGCCATGCCATGAGTGCTGAGCTGGTCGGCAGTCATGGTTCCAGGCAGCGACGCGCACCCATCGTGCGTCTGGTCGCGGCGCGCGTACTGGGCGCACTCGGGTGGCCCGGAGTCATTGGAATGGCGCTGCTCGCCGTGGCTGCAATCTGGCTCGGTTCCGGCTGGGAAGGCCGGCGCGAACTTGAACGCAGCGACGTTCAAGGCGCGGCGACACCGGTTCGATTGCCCATCGAAGAACGCCCAGGCGAGCCGCCTGCCCGACTGAAACTGCCGCGGCACGGCGACATACAGAGTCTGCTCGCTCGAATTGCCCAGGCCGCACGCAGCCAGGATCTCGGCTGGCCGGCTGCGGATTACCGCGTCAACCCGGCCACCGCGGAACGACTTGCGACCCTGGATGTACGCTGCACGCTAAAAGGTCCGTACCCCAAGCTGCGGCGCTTCCTGGCCCAGGTGTTGAGCAAAGTCCCGGGCGCGACGATTCGGGAATTGCAGATGTCGCGCCCGAGCAGCGAGACCCTCGACGTCGAGGCGAAGCTCGTGCTCCAGGTCTTCCTCGACGAAGAAACCGCTGATATCGGCGGCGCGGCGGCCAAGGGCGCAACACCATGACCGCGAGACGCTTGCCCTGGCTGCTGGCATTGCTCGTCGTGCTCGCGATCCTGCGAATCGTGGTCCCGCCGAGCAAGGGCCACGCTGACGACCTGGCGCAGGCAGTTCCTCGCCAAAGCCGCATCGAGCCGGCGCCGGCAGCACAGCGTGCGGCCGAGCCCGTCATCCGGCCAGGAGTCGCACGCCTCGAAGCAGATTCCGATCGTCCGGGCAACGCGTTCGCCGTTCGCGCGCCCAAGCCGCCACCGGTGGCGCCGGCCGCACCAGTGCTGAAGGCACCGGTTGCCGTGATCGCCCCGGCGCCCGCTCCGCCCGAGGTGATCGTGACCAGCGCGCCGCCTCCGCCCCCGTTTCAAGTCATCGGCACATGGGATGATGGCGGCGCGTCCGGGGTCTTTGTCACCGGACCGCAGGGCACGTTGCTCGCACGCCAGGGCAGCGTGCTGATGGCCGAATACAACGTCGTGCGAATCACGGCCCGAGAGGTATGGCTGCAGCACCTGCCGACCCGCCGTGAATTGCAATTGCCCATTCCGTACGTCCCCCCAGCAGCACCACGCCCATGAACCCCACGCAACGAATTTGCGGGCGCCACCGGCGCAACATCGGCCCAGCCGCGCTGCTGCTGGCGGTGCTTGCGCTGGTCGCCGGGTGCGCCGGCTATTCGGCGTTTCGCGACGGTCAGGCGCAGATGGCCGAGGGCCAGACCGAGCAGGGTTTGGCCAACCTTCGCCAGGCCATGGAACTGAACCCTTCGAATAACGAATATCGCCGCCTGTACTTCACGCAGCGCGAAACCGCCATCAACGGGCTCCTGCGCGAGGCTGAACTCGCGCTGGAATCGGGAAATTTCGCCGCGGCGCGCGAGGCGTTCGCCCAGGCGTCCCGGCTTGACGCCGCCAACCTTCGGGCTGCCGCGGGCGAAGGCCGTACCGCAGCGGCCGAGCGCCACGCGCAAGCCCTCGACGCGGCAGCGAACCTGGCACGCGAAGGCAACATCGGCGCTGCTGTCGCAAAGGCTCAACAGGTGGTCTCGGAGAACCCGAACCACCGGCGCGCCAACCAGTTGCTGCGCCAACTGATGCGCCAGCAGGCTGATACCACAGGCAAGGACCTGGGCATCTACCCCAAGCTCAAGGCGGCCTACGGCAAGCCGGTGTCGCTGACCTTCAGCAACGCAACCTTGCTCCAGGTGTTCGAGGCGCTGAAACAAGCCTCGGGCTTGAACTTCATGCTGGAACGCGACGTGAAGCCCGATCTTCGAGTCACGCTGTCGGTGACCAACAAGCCGGTGGAGGACATCGTGCGCCTGCTGCTCGCCACGAATCAGCTCGAGCGTCGCGTGCTGGACTCCGACACGCTGCTGATCTATCCGAACACCCCCGCCAAAGCGGCCGAATACCGCGAGATGGTGGTGCGCAGCTTCTTCCTCAGCAACGCCGAAGCGGCGAAGGTGGCGAACGTGGTTCGCACCATCGCCAAGGCGCGCGATGTGGTCGTCGACGAGAAGCTCAACATGCTGATGGTGCGCGATTCTGCCGAGGTGATCCGCCTGGCGGAGAAGGTGATCGCCTCGCACGACCTGCCTGAACCCGAAGTGATGCTCGAGCTCGAAGTGATGGAGGTCAGCATGAGCCGGCTGCTGGACATCGGCATTCGCTGGCCGGACTCGGTTTCGGCCAGCGTCGTCGGCGCCGCCGGCGTCGAGGGCCAGCTGACGCTCAATGAATGGCGCAACCGCAATGCCGACATGGTGCTTCTGCGCACGAGCAACCCGCTCGTCTCGGCACAGCTTCGCAGCCAGAAAGGCGACGCGAATCTGCTTGCGAATCCACGGGTTCGGGTGCGCAACAAACAGTCGGCCAAGATCCTGATCGGCGAGCGCGTGCCGGTGATCACCACGACGTCGACCGCCAACGTCGGCAACTCCGAGTCCGTGAGTTATCTCGACGTCGGGCTCAAGCTCGACATCGAGCCCACGGTGTCGCGCGACGACGAGGTGTCGATGAGGATCGCGCTCGAAGTCTCGAACATTCTCGAAACGATCACGCGACTCAGCGGTGCGCAGTACTATCGAATCGGGACGCGCAACACGTCGACCTCCTTGCGTGTGCGCGACGGCGAAACGAACATCCTGGCAGGCCTGATTCAACGCGACGAACGTCATTCGAACACGGGTGTTCCCGGCCTGAACGAACTTCCGGTGGCCGGCCGCCTGTTCGGCGCAGGCAACGACAGCGACACCCGCACCGAGATCGTGCTCCTGATCACGCCGCGTATCGTGCGCAATCTCGACGTCCCCGGAGTCGGCTTGCAGGAGTTCCTTTCCGGCACCGAGAGTTCAACCGGCGCGTCACCGATTCAGCTCGGGACTGCCACCGGACAGGGCCTGCCCCAACGCCCCGATCTTCGCCCCCCGGCCACCCTGCTGCCCGCGCCAACCAGGCCCGAGCTGCCAAGCCAAAGCGCCCCGGCCCCTGCCCCGGCCGCGTCCGCACCGATATTTCCGCCGCCGCTGACGGCTCCGCCCCTCGTGCCTACTTCCCCAGGAACGCGATGAGCAAGACGCTCCTGGCATGGCAAAGCGCTGCCCATCGCTCGCGCCGGAGCACCCGCGGCTTCAGCCTGATCGAGCTCCTGATCGTCATCGCCATCATGGCGGTACTGGCCGGCATCGGATTGCCTCTCGCGGAGCTGTCGCACCAACGCGCGAAGGAGGACGAACTGCGCCGCTCGCTGCGCGAAATTCGAAGTGCGCTCGACGACTACAAACGCCTGGTCGACCAGGGCAGGATCGTCGCGGTGGCTGGCGCATCGGGCTATCCGTCGCGCCTGGAAGTGCTGGTCGAAGGCGTGACGGATGCGAAGTCACCGCAAGGCGCGCAGCTTTTTCTGCTGCGAAGACTGCCGCGCGACCCGCTTGCATCCGTGGATACGGTGGATCCGGCGCAGACCTGGGGTCTGCGCAGCTATGCGAGCACCGCTGACGATCCGAGGCCGGGCAGCGACGTCTATGACGTCTACTCCAGAGCCCAAGGAAATGGGCTCAACGGCGTGGCGTATCGCAAATGGTGATCGCCTGCCCTTTGCCGCGCTCCAACCGTGGGTTCGATGGCTTGATGCAACGAAGCCGCGGCTTCACGCTGATCGAACTGCTGGTCGTGATGGCCATCCTGGCGCTCCTGTTGTCGATTGCCGCGCCGCGCTACATCGAGTCGGTGGATCGTGCCAAGGAGGCGGCGCTGCAAACCAACCTGCGCATGCTGCGCGAAGCCATCGACAAACACAGGGCCGACACCGGCAAGTTTCCAGAAACCTTGCAGCGCCTGGTCGAACTGCGCTACCTGCGCGCGCTGCCGATCGACCCGGTCACCGACACCGCCGCGAGCTGGGTGCTGGTTCCCCATCCGGACAAGTCGACGCAGGGAGTGTTCGACGTTCGAAGTGGGGCGCCGGGTGCGAGCCGAGACGGCAGCTTGTACGCGGCATGGTAGTGGGAAGACGCAATTCAACGCGCCCTGCGAGGATGCGAAGGCAACGCGGGTTCACTTATCTCGGCGTGTTGCTGGCCATTGCCTTGATCGGGGTCGGCCTGACCGCGGCTTCCGAGGTCTGGGTCACGACCGCGTACCGCGAAAGAATGATTGCGCTCGAATGGGCCGGAGCGCAGTTCGTTCAGGCGATCGGGAGCTATTACGAAAGCTCGCCGGGGTC
>JAEMQF010000220.1 GCA_022758925.1 Burkholderiales bacterium
GGCCGAGCTCCAGGTAACGCAGCGGCGAGATGCCCGTGCCGCGGCTCTTGCTCATCTTGTCGCCGCCCACCGTGATGAAGCCGTGCACGAAGATGTGGTCCGGCACCTTGCGGCCGCTGAAGTGCAAGCTCGCCGGCCAGAACAGCGTGTGGAAGGTGACGATGTCCTTGCCGATGAAATGCACCTGTTCGAGCTGCGGATCGGCAAGGTAGGTGTCGAAGTCGGTGCCGCGCCGATCCAGCAGGTTCTTCAGCGAGGCAAGGTAGCCCACCGGCGCGTCGAGCCAGACATAGAAGTATTTCCCCGAGGCGTCAGGGATCTCGATGCCGAAGTACGGTGCGTCGCGGCTGATGTCCCAGTCGGCCAGGCCGCCTGTACTTTCACCATTCGCGGCCTCGCCCTTGACGAACCACTCCTTGACCTTGTTCGCGACTTCGCTTTGCAGCTTGCCGTCCTGAGTCCAGTTCTCGAGGAACTGCACGCAGCGCGGGTCGGACAGCTTGAAGAAGTAGTGTTCGCTGGTCTTGAGCACCGGCTTCGCGCCGGAAAGTGCCGAGAACGGATTCTTCAATTCGGTCGGCGCATACACGGCGCCGCAGACTTCGCAGTTGTCACCGTACTGGTCGGGCGAAGCGCATTTCGGGCAAACGCCTTGGATGTAGCGGTCGGGCAGGAACATGTTCTTCACCGGATCGAAGAACTGCTCGACGCTGCGGCTGGAAATCAGCTCGTTCTTGCGCAGCGCACGGTAGATGTCTTTCACCAACGCGTGATTCTCGGGCCCGTCGGTGGAGTGCCAGTTGTCGAAGCCGATGTGAAAGCCGTCGAAGTACTGGCGCCGCCCCGCGGCGATCTGCGCCACGAACTGCTGCGGCGTCTGGCCGGCTTTCTCGGCCGCGATCATGATCGGCGCGCCATGCGCATCGTCGGCGCAGACGAAGTTCACTTCGTGGTGCAGCATGCGCTGGAACCGCACCCAGATATCGGCCTGGATGTACTCCATCATGTGGCCGATGTGAAAGGCCGCGTTCGCGTAGGGCAGGGCAGTGGTGATGAAGAGCTTGCGGGTCATGGTGGTTCCAGCAGCAGACCGTGAAATTCTAGGCGGCCGGCTCGAAGTGCCCGCGCCCCTTGCTGCAACCGCTGCCTCGAAGCCCGAACTCGGTGCAGGTCTTCAAGGCCGGGATTGCCCGAAGCCGCTGGCGCCTGAGTGGGGTCTTACCTCCTGAGCTAGACTGAGCGGCCGCTTCGCGCGGTCGTTGCGCCGCGTTCGATTGTGGCGCTTGCGCTGCCCTTTCCACCACCCGTTCACGCCCCATGCCTGTCGCCGAATCCAGCCTGCTCGACGCTTTGAAAACCGTGGTCGACCCGAACACCGGCAAAGACTTCGTCACGACCAAACAGTTGCGCAATCTTCGCATCGAAGGCGGCGACGTGGCCTTCGACATCGAGCTCGGCTACCCGGCGAAGAGCCAGATCGCGGCGCTGCGCAAGTCGCTGATCGGCGCCGCACGCAGCGTGGCTGGCGTGCAAAACGTGAGCGCGAACCTGGCGACGAAGATCGTCGCCCACTCGGTGCAGCGCGGCGTGCAGCTGCTGCCCAAGGTGAAGAACATCGTTGCGGTGGCTTCGGGCAAGGGTGGCGTGGGCAAGAGCACGACCGCGGTGAACCTGGCGCTGGCACTCGCGGCCGAGGGCGCGGCGGTGGGCATCCTCGACGCCGACATCTACGGCCCGAGCCAGCCGATGATGATGGGCATCGAAGGCAGGCCCGACAGCGCCGACGGCAAGACCATGGAGCCGATGGAAAACTACGGCGTGCAGGTGATGTCGATCGGCTTCCTGGTCGAGCCCGACAACCCGATGATCTGGCGCGGCCCGATGGCCACCCAGGCCCTCGAACAACTGCTGCGCCAGACGAACTGGGGCGAGCTCGACTACCTGATCGTCGACATGCCCCCGGGCACCGGCGACATCCAGCTCACGCTCAGCCAGCGCGTGCCGCTCACCGGCGCCGTGATCGTGACGACGCCGCAAGACATCGCGCTGCTGGATGCGAAAAAGGGCATCAAGATGTTCGAGAAGGTGGGCGTGCCGATTCTCGGCGTCGTCGAAAACATGGCGGTGCATGTGTGCGAGAAGTGCGGCCACATCGAACACATCTTCGGCGCCGACGGCGGCAAGACGATGGCGGCCGAATACAACATCGACTACCTTGGGGCGTTGCCGCTGAACCTGTCGATCCGGGTCCAGGCCGATTCCGGCCGGCCGAGCGTGGTGCACGATCCCGACGGCGAGATCGCCCAGCTCTACAAGTCGGTCGCGCGCCAGGTCGCGGTGAAGATCGCGCAGCGCACCAAAGACTTTTCGTCGAAGTTTCCGACGATTTCGATTTCGAAGACAACCTAGTACTCGCCCATGATCGACCGCCCGTGCATCGACGTTGCCGTGGTGATGGAGCGCGAAGCCCAGCCCAACCGCTGGGAGGACTGGCGCTTCAAGGTGGTCGATGTCGTCGCCGACGAGCCTGCCTTCGGCACCGCGCCGCGCGTGCTGCGCGATGACGGCAAACTGTGCCGCACCCTGTTTCCGGGCATGCGGCTCGAACTGTTCCGCGACGAAGCCGAGGGCTATTACCTGAACCTGAGTTCAGGCGCGCCGGTGTGGTTCGTGGTCTGGCGCAGCGACGCTGAAGACCCGTCGCGTGCCTGGCCCGAAACCGTGAGCCTGTCGTACAACGAGGCCGGGCGCTGGCTGGATGCGCAGGAGCGGGTCGACAACGTGCCGCTGCCTGCCGCTCCAAGGGCGTGGTTGCAAGCCTTCGCCGACGAACATTACCGGCCCGAGCCGAAGCAGCGCCGACGCCCAGCGTCGTTTGTGTCGCCGAACAAGAGGCAGCCTTGAGCTTCGAGGATGAGCTTCGATCATGAGCGGCGATGAGACCTTCTTGTCGCGCTGGTCCCAACGCAAGATGGGGCGGGAGGCGCCTGTCAAGCCCGCCGAACCTGCCGCGGCACAGGCACCGGCGCCACCCGCGGTCGCGCCTGGTTCCGCCGGGGCGCCGCTTGCGACGGCGCACGACCCGCAGGCGCAACCGGTAGCGGCCGCACCGAAGCCCGAGACACCGCCGCTGCCCAATCTCGATGACGTCGCGAAACTCACGCGCGAATCCGATTACGCGCCCTATGTCAACCTGCAGGTCGATGCGCAGGTGCGCAACGCGGCCATGAAAAAGCTCTTCAGCGACCCGCACTTCAACCTGATGGACGGTCTGGACACGTACATCGACGACTACGGCAAACCCGACCCGCTGCCGCTTTCAATGCTGCGCCAGATGACCTCGGCGCGGGCGCTGGGCCTGTTCGCCGACGAAGACAAGGCCGAGGCGCTGCTTGCGGCGCGGGCCGGCGGCGCGCCGGGGCCGCACGACGCGCCGGGGCCGCACGACGCGCCAGGGCTGCACGACGCGCCAGGGCTGCACGACGCGCGGGTGCTGCATGACGCGCCGGTGCTGCATGACGCGCGGGTGCCGCACGACGCGCCGGCTCCGCACGGCGCTCCCAAGGCAAGTCCCGATGGCGCACCGCCGTCGCAACTGGCACAGTCGCAACCTGCCGCGCCACAAGGCCCTCATGAAGACACTGATCTGCGACTGCAACAACACGATGCTGCTCGACGCGCCGGCCCTGAGCAAGGCGCTGGGCCCTCAGGCTGACGGCCTCGACTTCGTCCATTCCACGCTGTGCCGGCGCGAAGCCCCGGCGTTCCAGCGCGCGGCGAAAAGTGGCGAAGACCTGCTCATCGCGTGCACCCAGGAAGCGCGCCTGTTCGTCGAGCTCAACGCATTGACCCAAGGCGCGCCGGCCGTCGCCGAGCGGCCGATACGCTTCGTCAACATCCGCGAGACGGGCGGCTGGTCAAAGGATGCGAAGGGCGTGACGCCCAAGATCGCGGCCCTGCTCGCGGCGGCGCAACTGCCTGAGCCTGAACCGGTTCCGGTGGTGAGCTACAAGTCGGCAGGCAAGGTGCTGGTGATCGGCACCGATGCCGGCCGCGTCAGCAAGGCGGCGAAGATGCTCGCCGGCAAGCTCCAGGTCAGCCTGCTGCTCACGCGCCCCGGGGGCGCGCTGCCGCAGGCGCGCGACGTGGCGGTGCACGCCGGCGAACTGCAAAGCATCCATGGCTGGCTCGGCGCGTTCGAAGTGACTTGGCGCGCCGGCAATGCCATCGACCTGGACCTGTGCACGCAATGCAATGCCTGCATCGAGGTCTGCCCCGAGGGCGCGATCGACTTCAGCTACCAGGTCGACATGAGCCGCTGCAAGAGCCACCGCGAGTGCGTGCGCGTGTGCGAAGCCGCGGGTGCGATCGACTTCGCGCGCGCGCCGCAAGACGTGAGCGAAAACTTCGACCTGATCCTGGACCTCGGCGCGGCTTTGGGCAACTCGCCGTCGCTCACGCTGCACCAGCCGCCGCAGGGCTACTTTTACGCGGCCGATGACGCGGCGCTGTTCGACGCGGTGCTGCAGCTGCTCGACGCCGTGGGCGAGTTCGAGAAGCCCAAGTTCTTCAACTACAAACAAAAGATCTGCGCCCACAGCCGCAATGAAGTGATCGGCTGTCGCGCCTGCATCGACGTCTGTTCGGCGCAGGCGATTCGCAGCGACGCCTCGCAAAAGGGCAAGGCCGGGGGCGCCGCGATGGCCGGCATCATCGTCGAGCCGCACCTGTGCGTGGGTTGCGGTGCCTGCACCACGGTGTGCCCGAGCGGCGCGCTCAGCTACGCGACGCCGCGCGCCGCCGACATGGGGCTGCGCCTGCGCACCTTGCTCGCGACGTATCAGCGCGCCGGCGGACGCGACGCCGCCTTGCTGCTGCACAGCGAGCGCGCGGGCGCCGCGCTCATCGGCGAACTCGGGCGCGCTGCGCGCACCGGCAAGGGTGTGCGCGGCGTGCCGGCGCGGGTTCTGCCGGTGGCTCTGTGGCACACGGCATCGGTGGGAATCGACCTGTGGCTTGCGGCAATCGCCTACGGTGCATCGCAGGTGTGGGTGCTGATGACCGACGAAGAGGCGCCGCAGTATCGCGCTGCGGTGGCGGAACAGATGGCGGTGGCACAGGCCATCGTCACCGGTCTGGGTTTGCGCGGTGAGCACTTTCGGCTGGTGCAGGCCAGCGCCGCGACCGCGCTCGACCAGGCGTTGCAGGCGCCGCCGGCCGCGGGCGTGGGCCGAAGCGCGGCGTTTGCAGTGCAAGCCGACAAGCGCGCAACCCTCGACCTGGCGCTCGAACACTTGATGGCGTGCGCCGCCAGCGTGCCCGACATCGTGCCGCTGCCGCAGTCGGGCAGCCCGTTCGGCAGCCTGCGCCTGGACAAGGCCAAGTGCACGATGTGCCTGAGCTGCGTCGGCGCTTGCCCGGAAGCGGCCCTGGCCGACAACCCGGAAAAGCCGCAACTCAAGTTCATCGAGAAGAACTGCGTGCAATGCGGCTTGTGTGCGAGCACCTGCCCGGAGGGCGCGATCACGCTCGAGCCGCGCCTGTGGCTCGCCGAAGCGGGCAAGGCGCGCAGAAATCCGCGCGTGCTGCACGAAGTCGAGCCCTACGCCTGCATCAAGTGCGGCAAGGGGTTCGGCACGCAGCCCGCAATCGAGAACATGATCGCCAAGCTCGCGGGCCATTCGGCGTTCCAGGGCGCTGCCGCCGCGCGCCTGAAGATGTGCGGCGACTGCCGCGTCATCGATCTGCACACGAATCCGCTCGAAGTGCGGATCACCGATTTGTAGAGCACCATGCCCACCCAAGCCCTGCAATTCGCCGGCGCCGGCGACAGCGAAGAGCTGGCGCGCGCCGAGCTCTACGGCCTGCTCGCGCGGCTGTGGCTGATGCCGCCGGACGCCGAACTCTGCCGCCAATTCGAAGTCGCGGTGACGCAGGCGCCGCAACCCGGGGCGTTTCTCGAAGCGCCGTGGCAGGCCCTCGTCGCGGCAATGCGCGCCGCGACGCCGCAGCAGGCGAGCGAGGAATTCGACGCCCTGTTCCAGGGTGTAGGCAAGCCCGAGGTGTTTCTGTTCGGCTCGTTCTACCTGACGGGCTTTCTCAACGAAAAGCCGCTCGCCCAATTGCGCACCGACCTCGCGGCGCTGGGCCTGGCGCGCGACGAGCAGCGCAGCGAAACCGAAGACCACATCGCGGCCCTGTTCGAAGTGATGCGCTACCTGATTGCAGGCGACGACGCGGCCGTGTGCAACCTCGAACGACAGCGCAGCTTTTTTCGCGCCCACCTCCAGCCTTGGGCCGAAAAGCTGTGCGACGCCATCGAGGCGCAGCCACGGGCCCAGGTCTACCGCGCGCTGGCCGGGTTCACGCGGGCTTTTCTTCAGGTTGAAGTTCAGGGCTTCGACCTATTGCCCTAGGGCCGTGTCGGGCTTTGGCAGCGTGTCGGGCTTCGGGCGAGGTACGACCCAAGGCCCGTCAGGGTCCTGGCGCACCATCGTTTTGCCCCCTGGGATTACCCTAGTGTCCAAGGCCGCGCGTCTCGATTCATAGTACAAGCCCGTGTAAGGCGCCTGCCGAAGCCGCATAAGATGCGCAGCGGCATTCAAAGGCCAGCACCGATCAGTGTTCGAGTTCCGGAACAGGAGATGCAGATGAAACCATCCCAACCCAAGCTGTCGCGTCGTGTTGTGTTTGCCGGCGCCGGAACCGCAGGTGCGCTGGCCGCGGTGGCGGCGTTGCTGCCGGGCAAGCCGGTTGAACTGGCGGCGGCCAAACCCGTCGTTGACGTGGACAAGACGGCGGGCTACCAGGAAACGCCGCATGTCCTGCACTACTACCGCACCGCCCGGATCTAGTGTGGCGCACCACACCGAACCTCCCGCGGGCGCATGCGCCCGCTCGTGACGAAGGAGTCCCCATGCTGCTGACGCGCAAATCCTCATCGACCACCGGCGCTACGTCGTCGGCGCTTGTCGCAACCCTCGCTCGCGGCGTTTCGCGTGCGATTCCGACGATGGACCGTCGTGCCTTCCTGCGCCGCTCAGGGCTGGGCGTCGGCGCCGGCATCGCCACCTCGCAACTGGCGCTGGTGAAGAGAGCCGAGGCCAAGGATCCCGTGGCCGGCTCGGGCAAAGGCAAGATCGAGGTCAAACGCACCGTCTGCGGCCACTGCTCGGTGGGCTGCGCGGTCGACGCAGTCGTCGAAAACGGCGTCTGGGTGCGCCAGGAGCCGGTGTTCGATTCGCCGATCAACCTCGGCGCGCATTGCGCCAAGGGCGCGGCGCTGCGCGAACACGGCCACGGCGAATTTCGCCTGAAGTACCCGATGAAGCTGGTGGACGGCAAGTACCAGCGCATCGGCTGGGACCAGGCGCTGGACGAGATCAGCGCGAAGATGAAAGAGCTGCGCGCGCAGAGCGGCCCGGATTCGATTTTTGTCGTCGGCTCGAGCAAGCACAACAACGAGCAGGCGTATCTGA
>JAEMQF010000034.1 GCA_022758925.1 Burkholderiales bacterium
CGCCCGTCGCCGCCGAGCACCAGCGTGGCACCGGCAAAGCCTTCGAGCACATCGAACAGCGACTGCACGAAGTTCTCCAGATAGCCGCGCTGCTGGAACACGGCGACCTGCTTGCGCAAGCCTGAGGTCCCGGGGCGCTGCCCGGCGATCGGGCGCGTCGGCACGGTGACGATGTTCATGCGAGAGCTGGGCTTGGTTTGTGCGGGGCGAGCGCTTCGCGGGGCACGCCGAGCAGCGCATCGTAAAGCGTCAGCGTGCGGCGCGCCGCCTCGTGCCACGAGAAGTCCTGCGCCATCGCACGTCGCATCAGCGAGCGCCAGCGCTCGGGCTCGCGGTAAAAGCGCATCGCGCGCAGCACCGCGGCCTCGAGTTCGGGCCCGGCCGCGCCGTCGAAGACGAAGCCCGTCCCCACATCTGCCGCCGCGCTGTCGACGGCATCGACCACGGTATCGGCCAGGCCGCCGGTCTTGCGCACCACCGGCAGCGTGCCGTAGCGCAGGCCGTAGAGCTGGGTCAACCCGCAGGGCTCGAAGCGCGACGGCACGAGCACGGCGTCGCTGCCCGCGATCAGGCGATGCGCGAGCGCCTCGTCGTAGCCGATGCGCACCGCCATGCGCTTCGGCCGGGCGCGCGACGCGCCGCTGAGCAGTTCCTCAAGACCGGGGTCGCCCGCCCCCAGCACCGCGAACTGGGCGCCGCGCTCGAGCAGCGCGGGCAGGGCCGCGAGCAGCAGGTCGACTCCCTTCTGGTGCGTCAGGCGGCTGACGAGCGCGAACAACGGCGCATCGGGCTCCTCGGCCAGGCCCATCTCGCTCTGCAGCGCCTGCTTGCAGCGTTTCTTGCCGGCCGGCGAGCGCGCTGAAAAGTGCGCCGGCAGGTGCGCGTCGGTCTGCGGGTTCCAGACCGACGGGTCGACGCCGTTCAGGATGCCGAAGACATCGGCACCGCGATGGCGGATCACGCCGTCCATGCCGCAGCCGAACTCGTGGGTCGCGATCTCGGTGGCATAGGTCGGGCTCACGGTCGTGATGCGGTCGGCGTACGCCAGCCCCGCTTTAAGGAACGACAGCTTGCCGTGGTACTCCAGCGCCTGCGACTGCAGCATCTCGCGCGGCAGACCCAGCGCCCCGAACTCGGCCGCCGGGAACAGGCCCTGGAACGCCAGGTTGTGCACCGTGAAAACCGTCTTCGCGCGCGTGCCCGGCTGCGCCTTCAGGTAGGCGCACGCCAGGCCGGCGTGCCAGTCGTGCGCGTGCACGACATCGGCGGCCCAGGTTGGGTCGAGCTCGCCGGCAGCGACATGCGCCGCGATCCAGCCGAGCAGCGCGAAGCGTTGCAGGTTGTCGCTCCACTCGGTGCCGTCCTGGTCCTGGTACGGGCCACCACGGCGCCGGTACAGATAGGGCGCGTCGATCATGTACAGCGGCACGCTCTGCGAAGGCACAAGCCCGCGGCAAAGCGTGATGCGGCCGGCACCGAACAGCGGACCGAGTGTGTACAGATCTTCACGCTCTTGCAGCGCGTCGGCAATCTGCGGCAGGCCGGGCAACAGCAGCCGCACATCGGCGCCCAGTTCGGCGATGGCCTGAGGCAGCGCGCCCACGACATCGGCCAGGCCGCCGGTCTTCACCAGCGGGTGGCACTCGGCCGCCACGTGCAGCACGCGCATCGGTGTGGCGCGGGTCAGCCGGCGAGTCGTTGCAGCATGCCGCGAGTCACGAGCGTGATGCCGCTTTCAGTGCGGAAGAAACGCCGCGCATCTTCCTTCGCATCGAAGCCGATCGCCATGCCGTCAGGGATCTGGCAGCCGCGGTCGAGCACGACGCGGTTCAGCCGTGCGTGACGCCCGACCTCGACTTCGGGCAACAGCACCGACCATTCGACCTGCGCGTACGAGTGCACGCGAACGCGCGAGAACAGCACCGAGCGCAGCACATTGCCGGAGATGATGCTGCCGCCCGAGATCAGCGACTCCACCGCGCTGCCGCGGCGCTCGGGTTGGTTGTGCACGAACATGGCCGGCGCAAGTTGCGGCTGGTAGGTCCAGATCGGCCACTGCATGTCGTACAGGTTGAGCAGCGGGTCGGTGGCCGTGAGGTCGATGTTCGCGTCCCAGTACGAATCGATCGTGCCCACGTCGCGCCAGTAGGGCGTCGCCCCCTCGGCGCTGCCGACGCAGCTGAGCGCGAACGGGTGCGCCGCGGCGTTGCCGGTGCTCACGGCGCGCGGGATGATGTCCTTGCCGAAGTCGTGGCTCGACTCCTCATCGGCCATGTCGCGCGCCAGTTCGTCGTAGAGGTACCTGGCGTTGAAGATGTAGATGCCCATGCTCGCCAGCGAGCGGTCGGTGCTGCCCGGCACGCAGGGCGGTTCGGCGGGCTTTTCGATGAAGTCGGTGACGTTCCACGCCGCGTCGACCGCCATCACGCCGAAGGCGCGCGCCTCGTCGCGCGGCACTTCGATGCAGGCGACCGTGCATTGCCGCCCCTTCGCCACATGGTCGGCCAGCATCAGCGCGTAGTTCATCTTGTAGATGTGGTCACCACCCAGCACGACCACGTACTCGGCCTCGTAGCCGTCGAGAATGTCCTGGTTCTGCGACACGGCGTCGGCGGTGCCGCGGTACCAATGCTCTTCGTCCATGCGCTGCTGCGCAGGCAACAGGTCGACGAACTCGTTCATCTCGTTTTTCAGGAAAGCCCAGCCGCGCTGCAGGTGGCGCAGCAGGCTGTGGCTCTTGTACTGCGTGATGACGCCGATGCGCCGGATGCCGGAGTTCAGGCAGTTCGACAGCGTGAAGTCGATGATGCGGAACTTGCCGCCGAAATAGACCGCGGGTTTGGCGCGGCGGTCGGTCAGGTCGCGCAGCCGGCTGCCACGCCCGCCGGCGAGTACGAGGGCGATCGCTCGTTTGGGAAGGTCGAGCCGTTGCGCGAGATCTTGTGGTGCCATGGCGTGCCTTGCAGCGTCGTTGAAAGGCGGTGGCGCGCCCGCCGCCGAGGACGGGCGGGCCACTTGCGCTTTATTTGGACCAGTAGATGCCGTCGATATAGAGCTTGGCCGTGCTGCCGGGGGCGTTGCCGGTGCGCGAGTAGACGTCCGAGATGACGAAGCGCGACAGGACGAGCGTCAGATCGAGGTTCGGGTTCTTGGCGACGAAGTCCTTGATCGGGATCGACACCTGGCACCATGCGCCGGTATTGCAGTAGCCGTAGTTCCCCGGTTGAATTTGCAGGAAGGCTTCTTGCGCCACTCGATCCTGGGTGTCGGTCGAGATGCCGATCTCGATCTTGCCTGGGTAGGTGGTGCTGATCCAGAACTTCAGCGTGCCGCTGCTCGCGTAGTTGGACAGGTTGTCGGTCACGTCGGTGCTGTGCGGTTGTCGCAGGAAGCCCCAGCCGTAGCTGGCGGGATGCGGCGTGATTTCGATGCTGTGCGTGGCGTCGTTCGGCCCATAGTTGGTCGTGACCTCCGGGGCAATGGCGGTGTTGCCGTCGAACGCGTCCCAGAACAGGTCAGTTGGTCGAACCTCCGAGGCTCCAGGCGCCGCGTCCGTGTAGAGCACGTACTTGTTCTCGACGATGGGCGGCTTGACGACCGCCGGTTTGAAGTAAAGCGCGTCGGTGGGCAGGTAGGTGCCGGGCTCCCAGACCCAGGTCGCGCTGCCCGCGGGCGAGTTGTTCGCGTTGATCTCCTGCACCGCGTAGCGCGCCTGACGCTGCACGTTGAACAGGCCCCATTTGTCGTCGCCCTGCTTCCAAGGCTCGTCGAAGGCCTCGAAGTAGAACACCGCCTTCGGCCCCGCGCCGGCCTTGCCTTCGGCAGCCCAGGTCGCAAGGCGATCGAGATACATCTTCTGATTCACCGGGTGGGCGCGGAAAGCCAGCTGGCCCAGGTCGACCGCGTTCCAGCCGGTCTCGCCGATGGTGATCGGGATGTAGGACAGGCCCTTGCTGTCGAGGCCAGCGCGCCCCTCGTTGTATTGCCGTCTGGCCTCGGCAATCGAACCGTCCATCATGGCCTTGGCGCGCTCCGCGGCAGGCACGCCCGTCTGTTTCCAGTCCCACCGCTTCGGGTCGAACACCGTGTCGAGTTCCGAATAGGTGTGCAGCGATGCGAAGTCGATCACGTCGGTGATGATCGTTGGCGCGCTGGCCCAGAACAGATAGTTGTCGTCGGTCGTGACCGGCTGCGTGATCTGGTTGCGCACGGTTCGGATGTAACCGGCCATGACGTCGGGTGCGATCTTGTTGAACGACCACACCACCATGTTCTCGTTGCCCACGCTCACGGCGAGCACGATGCTGCTGAAGCCTTTGGCCAGGGCCACGGCGCGGTCCAGGTTCGCCTTGTTGGCAGCGTCGGCACCGCTTTGCATGTACACGCCGAGCTGAACCTTCATGTTCAGCTTCTCGTCGCGGATGACCTCCAGGGTCTGCTTCGCGACCTTGTCGTCGCTGTCGAAAAGGCGGATCAGGCGAAACCCCGCTGCCAACAGCAGGTCGAGGTCTTGCTTGATGTTCGCCTTCGGGATCGCCTCGGCCGCCAGACCGTCGGCGCTGGTCGCGGTTCGATACGGCGAATACGCCACCGCCTTGCGCGCGGTGAACTCGGGGCTGAGCTGGCGGATCTGGACCCCGGTGACAGGGGTGGTGGAGTCGCCGCCGCCGCCGCAGGCGAGAAGGACGGAGGCCAGCAGGCCCGCGATTCCAGCGCGAAACGAAAAGGCGCGCAAAGGTAAGTACTTCATGGGGTTGACCTCGGGCTTGTGCATGTCAGAACGTGAAGACCCCGCCGGCAGTGAACCAACTGCTTCTGGTCGTCAACCTTGAATCGATGTTCGTGAAGGTCCTGTTGTTCGGCTCGCTCAGCGGCGCCAGGCCGGTCTTGGCGTAGTTGATCATGCCGAGCGTGCCGTAGAACTCGAACCCCTGGCCGTAGCTGTAGCTCAGCCCGAGGGTGTTGAGGGTGGCCGCGTTGCGCGCCCCGCGGTCCATCGGGTTGTCGGTGGCGGCAGCGCCCAGATGGGCCATGCCGGTGTAGGCAATGAACTTGCCCACCCGGTAGCGCAGGCCGAGCAACAGGTCGACCGAAGTGGCGGCGTAGCCTTTGTACACGCCGCCGCCAAGGTCCACGTTCCAGTCGACGTTGAACGGGTTGCTCCAGATGTCGTAACCGCCGGGGTTGACAGACGCCGATTGCAGCAGTTTGGCGTAGGCGCCGCTCCAGCGGTTGCCACGCAGGCCACCGGAGATCTCGAGCTTCGAGTCGACCTGGTAGCTCGCCATGACCATCGCGATGCCCTGGCTGGAACTGCCGAGTTGCTGGTCGAAGCTGGAGTTGTAGAACAGGCTGCTGAACGGGCCATGGCTGAAGGCGCTCGGTGTGCCGTTCTTCGCGTCCTGAAACATCGCGTCGATGCCCAGGTCGCCGTGGCGGTACTGGGCCCAGATCTCCCACAGCGTGGGCTTGTTCTTGTCCCATCCCTTTTCGCCAATGTCGTAGGTGGCTTCGAGGACGAGATCGCCATCTGCGACATCGAGTGCGCGCGAGGTGTAGCGCACGGCACGCGTCAACAAGCCGTAGCCGGCACCGCTGGAACCCCAGGCGTCCGCCAGACCGAGGTTCGCGCCATAGGGGTAGTCGGCGAACATCCAGGTGCGTGTCTGCGTGGCGCCGACGGTCAATTTGCCATAGTCCTCATGGCTGATGGCAATGTTCTTCTCGTACAGGAAGCCGGAGAAGTCGGGGGCGCCGTCGCGCCAGCGCTGGCTCAGCAGCGCGGAGACCCTGAAACCGCTGGGCAGATCGAACTTCAGGCCCAGGTAGGGTTGGAACAGCGTGACGTGCGTGGTTCCGGCGCCGTAGGGCTTGCCTTGCACCATCTCGTCGGCCCAGACGAATTGCTTGGTTGCGTTCGGATCGCGCTGGCAGTCCGGACAGTAGTCGCCGACGCGTGTGACCTCGGCCTTGGCGAAGCCGGTCAGGCTGAAGGGCCCGAAATCGACCGCCATCACGGCCGCCGGCAAGCCCAGGGCTGCCAGCGCCACGCCAAGTTTCATCAAGGCGCCCGGACGCACGCCTGAAGCGGCACGCTGGATCCGTCGTGCCGCGGACAGGCTCATGGGGGCTGCAATGTTCATGATGGCGTTGTGTCCCGTGGGAAAAATAGGCAAAGACTGAAAGCGCTTTCATTAGCTTAGTGGATGTGCGTCGCCCGCGTCAACCGGCGCCGACCCCGTGTTTTCCCGAATTCCTGTGCAATGGCTGCGCCTGCCCTTTCGACAGTGGGGGTTCTGCATGCGGGTAAACCTGAGGATGCCGTGTGAAAGCGCTTTCACTATGATCCGGGTCCTGGCCTTGCATGGCCGCAAAGGAATCCGAGATGAATCTGCTTCGAGCCTTCGCACTGGGACTGTTCATGGCATCGGCCGCGCTCTCGGCGGCCACGGCGCAGCCGGTGAAGGCTGGCGCGGCGACCTACTTCATGGCGCCCAAGGCCTCCGACAGCGCAATGCCCGCAGCGGCCCATCGCATCGATGCGCTGCAAGGCACCGCGGCGCAGACGAATCAGTGGTACTCGACGCTGTTGTTCAACCCCAAACCCGAGGTCATGTTCGTTCAGCCGTTGACGGTCAAGGCCACGCCCGCCGGCTTCGAGATGGCGCTGCCGAGCAAGGAGGTGTTGCCGACGGTGCGTCAGGATGTCGAGATCCACTATCCGCACCGCGACCCGCTCGTGTTCTCGCCGGTCGAGTTCGAGGCTGGGCCGGCGAAGCTGGCCAAGGCGGACGATTGGTCGATCGACATTTCGATGGCGCGCGGCGCCGACGACCTGCTGGTGAGCGTGGCCCACGGCAGCCCCTACGCCTTCTTCCGGCTGAGCCGCGGCGACATGCGGCTGCGCCTGCCTGCAGGCGCCGAACGCGTCGATGCCGGCGGCGACTCCCGCGTGCTCGCGCTGCGCGTGAAGGGCAAGGCCTATGCCGTGTTCGGCCCGACCGGCGTGCGCTGGGAGCAGGCCGGCCCGGCCGAGTGGATCGGCCGTCTGCCCGCAGGCAAGGGTTATCTGTCGGCCGCTGCGTTGCCGGACGACAAGGCCGAGACGCTGGCGCTGTTCACGCGCCACGCCTACGCCTTCATCCAGGGCACCCGCGTCGACTGGCGCTACGAGCCGCAGAACAACCGGGTGGAGACGACGTTCAAGCTCAACACGCGCATCATGGAGGGAGCCGACAACGGCCCGCTGATGGGCCTGTACCCGCATCACTGGCACAACAACGCATCGCTCGAAGCCAAGCTCGGGCCCGCGTTCGACAGCGTGCGCGGCAAGATTCGTCTGCTCGCTGCGGCGCAGTTCAAGACCAGCTTTGCCTACACCGGCTTCGTGCCGTTCTGGCCGGGCATCGGCGAGTCGCCGCGCAAGGGGGAACTCACCGACCTGATGAAGACCGACCTGCGCAACGCGCGGCGCATGATGCTGCAGGAGGGCAAGGGCGCGTACTGGCAAGGCAAGGGCCTGCAGCGCAACCTCAAGCTGCTCGATGTGTTCGAGCAGCAAGGCGACACCGAGGGCCGCGACCAACTTCTCGCGATGCTGAAGAAGCGCATCGAGGAGTGGTTCTCCGGGGCGAGCGCGAAGAGCTACTTCCACTACGACAAGAAGCTCGGCGCCGTTGCCAGTTACCCCGACGAGTTCTTCACCGTCGAGCAGATCAACGACCACCATTTCACCTACGGCTACTGGATCCGTGTCATGGCAGAGATCGCACTGCGCGACCCGGCCTGGGCCGCCAGGAACCAATGGGGCGCCATGGTCGAATTGCTGATCGCCGACATCGCCACCGCCGAGCGTGGCCGTGCCGACTTCCCGTTCCTTCGCAACTTCGACGCCTACGAGGGCCACTCGTGGGCCTCGGGCGTCGGACTCGGCGCCTTCGGCAACAACCAGGAGTCGTCGTCCGAAGCCATCAACGCGTGGGCCGGGCTGATCCTGTGGGGCGAGGTCACCGCCAACCGTGAGCTGCGCGACCTCGGCGCCTACCTCTACACCACCGAGATCGAAGCCATCAACCACTACTGGTTCGACATCCACAAGCTTGTGCTTCCGCCCGAATACAAGAACGTCGAGGTCAGCCAGGTCTTCGGCGGCGCGATCGTGCACAACACCTGGTGGACCGATGAGCCACGCCAGATCAAGGGCATCAACCTGCTGCCGGTGACGACGGTGTCGATGTACCTCGGCCGCGATCCGGGCTTCGTCAGGCGCAACGTCGATGCCCTGAAGCCGGAGATGGCGCTCTATGCCGCCCATGGCAAGAAGCCGCCCAACCCGCCGCCGGCCGATGTCTGGCAGGACGTCTTCGCCAAGTACCTGGCGCTGGCCGACCCGGCGCAGGCATTGGCGCAGTGGGACCGCTGGGGCGCGGTCGAACTGGGCGAGTCGCGCACGCACGCGCTGCACTGGTTGCTGAGCCTGAACGAAACCGGACCGCCCGACTTCAGCATCGGCGCCGACACGCCTTTGTTCTCGGTGTTCAAGCGCGCCGACGGCCGCCATACCTACCTGGCGTTCAACGCCGGCAAGGCGCCGCTGACGGTGCGCTTCAGCGACGGCAAGACGCTCGACGTCGCGCCGGGCACGCTGGGCCGAACGAACTAAGGGAAAGCGACATGTCTGCCCGGCTTGCGATCCCACAGTCAGCGTCCTATTATTGTTGAAAGCGTTTTCACGTTTCCCGCCGTCACCGCACTTTTGCCCCACTCAGCCAGGTTCCATCGCCATGACGCACCATTTCAAGCTCCACACGTTGACCGCCTTCTCGTTGGCATGCGCAGTGCTCGCCGGCTGCGGCGGCGGCGATGCTGAAGCGCCGCCACCGCCCGCCGCCGCGTCCCCGCCCTTGGACGTGGTGCCTGGCCCTGACACCACGCCACCGACGTTGACGCAGATCGCCAACGACGTCTCGGCGCCGACGGCTACCGGGCCGGTCACGTTTACCTTCCTCTTCAGCGAAGACGTGGGCACCAGCTTTGGTGCCGACGATATCGTCGTTATTGGCGGAACAAAGGGCGCCTTCGCGCGCACGACGAGTGGCGCTCAGGCCACGCTGGTGGTCGTGCCGATCGCCAATTCCACGGGGACCATCGACGTGAGCGTGGCGGCCGGACGCTTCAGCGATCTCGCTGGCAATGCGAATACCGTCGGGGCGTCGGCGCAGAAAGCCTACTCCAGCGTCGTCAAGACCCAGATGGCGCTGCCGGTGAACTTCGATTCGGCGACCGTCGACTATGGATTCATCGGCTTCGGCGGTGCGGAAGCCTCCAGCCTTGCCGCCGACCCCGCCAACGCGGCGAACAGCGCGGCCAAAGTGGTGCGCGCCGCAGGCGCCGAAACCTATGCCGGCACGACCATCACTGCGGCGGCCGGTCTCGGCTTCACGCCGAAGATCCCGTTCAACGCGAACGACACGCGGATGTCGGTTCGTGTCTGGTCACCCGACGCCGGCATCCCGGTGCGATTGAAGGTCGAGGACCATGCCGACGCGAACAAGTCTGTCGAGGCAGAAACCACCACCACAACGGCGAACGCCTGGCAGACGCTGACCTTCAATTTCGCAACCCAGGTCGCGGGCACAGCGCCACTGAACCTGGCGTTCAACTATGACAAGGCGACGATCTTCTTCGACTTCGGCCGAGCCAAGGCCTCTGCGGTGCAGAAGACCTACTACTTTGACGACGTGGCCTTCGTCCCCGGCGCTGGTGGTGCTGGTGGTGGTGGCGGCGGCGCCGTCTCCGGCCTGCCAGTCACTTTCGACGATGCCGCCGTGACCTACAAACTGACCGGATTCGGCGGAGCGGAAGACGCGACGGTCGTCAGCGGCGTGACGGGTGCCAACGGCAAGGTCGCGAAGATCATCAAGTCAGCCACTGCCGAGCTCTGGGCCGGCACCACCGTGTCCACCGGTGCCAACGACTCGATCGCCACCATCCCGTTCACCGCTTCGGCCAAGACGATGACGCTGCGTGTCTACACACCGGCGGCCGGCATCCCGGTGCGCCTGAAGGTCGAAGACGCCGCCGACGTCACGCACACCGTTGAAACCGAGGCCGTGACCACAGTGGCCGGCGGCTGGGAGACGCTGACTTTCAACTTCGCCACCCCGGCTCCCGGGACTGCGGCATTGAACCTCGCGTTCACCTACAACAAGGCCTCGGTGTTCTTCAACTTCGGCAAGACCGGCGCTGCAGGCGGCGCCGGCACCTACTACTTCGATGACCTCAGCTTCGTCCCTGCCGCAGGTGGTGGTGGTGGCGGCGGCGGCGCGGTCTCCGGCCTGCCAGTCACTTTCGACGATGCCGCCGTGACCTACAAACTGACCGGATTCGGCGGAG
>JAEMQF010000364.1 GCA_022758925.1 Burkholderiales bacterium
CATCGTCGCGGCGCTGCGCGCACGTGGCATCACGCTTCCGGTGAGTGCGACGATCGGCGACTTCTCGATGTCGGCGTTGAGCGAGATCGGTGCGCGCGTCGAAACGGTTGCCGCCTGCGGCGTCGACTTTGTGAAAGTCGGTATCGAAGCCACAGCCGCGGCGCCGGCCGTGCTCGAGTGGCTGGGCTGCTGCGGCAATCCCGTGATACCCGTGTTCATCGCCGACCGGGGCCTGGACGAAGCATTGATCGAACAAGCGGCGGCGCTGCAATTCTCCGCGTTGATGGTCGACACCGCCGACAAGCTCGCCGGCTGCCTTTTCGACGTGGCAACGCCCGTCGCGTTGCACCGCTTCATCGCGATTGCGCGTGGCGCCGGTGCTCAAGGAAACGAAGGGCCGCCCCGAGGTGGCTTGCCCCCCTCGGGCGGCCAGGCCCGCAGCGAGAGAGCGCCTGCGCGTTCGCGAATCGCTGGCCATGGCGATCCGGCCCGCAAGGCGGATGGCGAGCCCCTCATGAAGGCGGCTTGGACACACACAATGGCCGGGCTGGCCGGTGCGCTGCGAATCGAGCACGCTGCCTTGCTGGCGGCGCTCGCGCCTGACTTCGCAGGGTTTCGCAGCGCGGTGTGCGCGGGCAATCGCAGCAGTACGCTCGACCCGCAACGCCTGCACCGACTGGTGCAAGCGTTGCGCCCGCATCACGTGCCGACGTTTCGCTCGGTGCCCAGCAGCAGCAAGCGAATGTGCGCGAGTTCGGTTCGCTGAACGATATCGATGGTGCAAGCGGCGCCGGCCGCGAGCGATGCAAAGCGGCGATCGAGGATGCCGGCGCCGCTGAGGTCGGCCAGGCTCAGCGCAGGGTCAATCTCGCAGGCCTTGACGATCACCAGCCGCTCGGCGTTCAACTGGCGCGCCAGGTCGAGCGCCATGCTGTCTGAGGTGACGTCCCAGTTGGCGTCGGCGTCCGGCTCGTCGCGGCACTGCCCGATCGGCAACCACAGCGCCGTGTGTCCGCCGTGCAGCACGCTGCGAATCTCGGCCTGGGTGGCAGCCATGCGCAGTGCGGGATTCAGCCCACGCGCAAGGTAAGCGTTCTGCGCCATCGCCAGCACGGCCATGTTGTGCGCCGCCAAGTCGTCGAAGTGCCAATGCGCCTGGGCGCTGCGAACTTCATCGGCAAAGGTGCCGCCACCGCAGACGATCGTGACGCGGCCGCCGCCGAGTTGCGCCAGCAGATCCAGCCACCCGGGCAAGAGCGGGTCGGTGTTCATGCTGCCGCCGAGTTTGACGACCCACATCAGTCATGCTCCTTTTCAAACAGTGCCGCGACGGCGACGCTGGGGGCGCAGACCTGGGCCCACGCCGCCGTGTCGGCCGGCGCCTGGGGCGCGATGCGCACCAGATCGGGCGCGTAGTTCACGTGGCACCACCCGGACCGCGCCAGCTCGGGCACGAGAAACGCCCCGCAGCCGGCACCGACCAACCGCACCGGGGCGTGCAGCGCGTGCGCGGCGAGCACCCGACCGAGTTGTTGGCGCAGTTCGGTGAGCTGTGCGGCGCGCCAGCCCTGGGCGAAGCAATGCCACTCGAAATCTGTGGCGTCGCGCGCGTCCAGGCCGATCATTCGGGCCAGGCGCGCGCGGCTGCCCGCCGCGTCTTTGGCGCCGTTGTCGGCAGCCGGGTGCTGATCGTGTGCAGCATCGAGTTCCCCCGTGAGGCGATACACGTCAGCCGTGGTCGCGAAGAATTCGTTCATCACGTTCACCTCGGTAGCGCGCCCCGCATGCTGCCACCCGATGCGTTGCGCCAGCGCGCACAGCGGCGTGCGCACCACGCCCTGATAGACGAGTTCGCTGTGCTCCAGGCGCAGTGCGTCGCCGCGGTGCGCCGTGAGAACACGCCCGTCTCGAAACGGAATCAGATCGGTCGTCGTGCTGCCGATGTCGACGAGCACGCCCTGCGAGTCCTGCAGCAGGCAGGCAGTGTGCTGCGCCGTGGCGAGCCAGTTTGCCGAGGCGATGTGCTGCCACGTCGCGCCGGCCTCCAGGGCACCGCACCAGCCTGCGTCCCCGGCGAAGAAGCGCGGCTGCGGCAACGCCCGGCCCAGCACTCGGGCGATGCGCCGCACACCGTCTTCGCGGTTCGCAAAGGCGTCGACCATTTCGCCGGTCATCGTCACGGCGTGGCGCTGCCTGGCCAGATCGGGCCATCGCGCCAGGGCAGCGGCGAGCGCGGTTTCCAACTCCGCGACGCCTTTCCACAGCGCGCACGGCCACTGCGCCGCGTCGAGCAGCGCGCCGCGTGAAAGGCGCGCCGCCTTGACGTGGGCACCGCCGATGTCCCAGCCGATGACGTTGCGCTCAGGCATGGCGGTCGTCGCTTCGCTGCGCCGCACACCGGTTTCGAGCGTTGGCGCAGACGATGCTGAGATACTCGCGCACGTGCGGCGGCGCGCTCGCGCTGTGCGCCCAATCCTCTTGCCCGACCATGATCCTGGTTCCTGTTGTCGATCTGATGCGCGGCCAGGTTGTGCGCGCAGTGCGCGGCAATCGCAATGCGTACCGGCCGATCGTCTCGACATTGTGTGCGGGCAGCGACCCGGTGCTGGTGTCGCGCGTGCTGTGCGAGCACTGCGCAGCACCCCGCCTGTACGTTGCCGACCTGGATGCGCTGACCGGCGGCGCAGCACAGGCTGATGTGCTGCGCTCGCTCTTGACGGCTCTGCCCGACGTCGAACTGTGGCTCGACGCGGGCTTTGCCGACGCTGCCGCGGCTGAATCGCTGCTCGAATCGATCGGCACCCTGGCGCGGCGCATCGTGCCGGTGTTCGCCAGCGAGTCGCTGGCTTCGATGCAGGCGCTGCAGACTTGTTTCGCGCTGCCGCGCGCCGGCATCCTTTCGCTCGACCGGCGCGACGGCCAACGCCTCGACACCGTGGGCTGCTGGGACTTGCCGCAATACTGGCCGAAGCAGGTGATCGTGATGACCCTCGAGCGCGTTGGCGCCGATTGCGGGCCGGACCTGGCCACTTTGCGCGACACCGCGGCGCGCGCGCCGGGTACCCAACTCATCGGCGCGGGCGGGGTGCGCAATCCGGCAGACCTCGACCAGGCCCGCGCGGCCGGGGCGTACGCATGGCTCGTGGCCAGCGCATTGCACGACGGGCGCCTGCCTGCGGTGCGCCTGTGAATCCGGGCCGCAATGAACCTCATGGGCTTGAGTGCATCATTAATCGTGCCAGGCAGCGCCAGCGCGATGGCGCTGCCGCTGCGCACCCGCCTGAAAGCGCGAATCTCCCAGGCGCGGGCCGGATCGAAAACCCGACGCGTTCCAAATGAAGGACCGGATTCGCAACACTCTGTGGCACGTTTGAAGGTCAGGGATCGGGCCGCTCGCGCGAATCTGCGCTCCAAGCACTGGCACATCGCTTGCGTCAAGGAACGTTGATGACGCCCACTGCATCCGTCGCCGCGGCTGGCACCAGCCCCTGGATCTGCCCCTTTTGCCCGCTGGCTTGCGACGATCTGGAGGTTCAGGTCGGTGCGCCAGACCTCGCGCTCGCCTTGAACCGGGGATCTTGCCCACGCGCCAGTGAATCGCTGAGCCGCATTTCCCGCGCGCCGGGTTTTGTCAATGACGGCGCGCACAACGACGGCCTGCGCTGCGACATCGCAACCGCCATCGCCGCCGCGACGCGCGTCCTGGCGGCGAGCCGCCAGCCGCTGTTCGCCGGGTTGGGCACCGACGTCGCGGGAGCACGCGCGCTGTACCCGCTGGCCTGCGCGCTGGGGGCCGTTTGCGATTGCGCAGGCGGCGATGCATTCATGCAAGGTGTGCGGGCGCTGCAAGACCGCGGCCAGTTCACGACCACGCTGGCCGAAGTGCGAACCCGCGCCGACCTGATCGTCTTCATCGGCGGCCTGCCGGGTTCACACGCGCCGCTGACACCGCAACGCTGCGGCATCACCGAGTCACGCGCCGCGCAGCGCCATGTGGTGCTGCTCGGCCCGAACCCCGGCGATGCAGTGCAGTTGTCGGAATGCGCCGCCCCCGGTGTGAGCTGCGAGTCCATCGCTCTTTGCGGCGATCTGTTTGACAGCGTCGCACTGCTCGCAGCCTTGGTCGCGCAGCAAAGCGTGCGCGACGCGCCCGAGACATTGCGCACCCTGGCGGCGCGCCTGCGTGCGGCGCGCTACGCCGTGCTCATCGGCACACCGCCAAGCCTGCCGCCGCAGGGCAGCCTGATCATCGAGACCGTGCACGCGATCGTGAATCAGTTGAATCGCGACACGCGGGCCGCGGCGCTGTGGGTCGGCGGCGGCAACGGCGCCGCCACCGCGAACCAGGTCTTCACGTGGCTGTCGGGCCTGCCGCTGCGCTCACGCGC
>JAEMQF010000091.1 GCA_022758925.1 Burkholderiales bacterium
AACCTGCGCCACCCGCGCCTCGATCTCCTGCCAGGGCATGCGCGAGGCCAACACGGCCAGCGGATGGCGCAGATCGATCATGTGATCGATGCGCGAGCGGAAGAAATCGTCGGTGGCGGGGCAGGCAAACTTCACAAAAACTCCCAGAAATCAAACGATACGGCTTATCAAGCCGGGAGATATTGTACCCCTGAAAAGCTGAAAAGACAATGTAAATCAATAAGTTAGGAATAAATCAGGGGCGACGAAATATTGGAGGCACGATGCTTGACTTAGATGCATGCCGCACCTTCGCTCGCGTGGTGGAGACGCATTCCTTCTCTGAGGCCGCCCGCAGCCTGGGCATGTCGCTGCCTGTGGTGAGCAAACAGGTGGCGCGCTTGGAGCAACAACTTGGCACACGCCTGCTCAACCGCACCACGCGGCATCTCAGCCTCAGCGAGGCGGGCGCGGCGTTCCATGCGCATTGCGTCCAGCTGCTCGACATCGCCCAGACGGCCGAGGCCGCGGTGAGCCAGTTCCATCAGACGCCGCGCGGGCATTTGCGGGTGAGCGCGCCGGTGGCTTTCGCCAACGGCAGTCTGGCGCCGCTGCTGCCGACCTTTCTCGAACGCTACCCTGACGTGCAGCTCGAACTCGACGCCAGCGATCGCCAGGTCGATCTGGCCGAAGACGGTTTCGACCTGGCGATCCGCCTAACCGCGCGCCCTCCCGATGGGCTGGTGGCTCGGCCGCTGCACCGCATCCGCCGCGTGGCCTGTGCGGCCGACGCCTACCTGCAGCGGCGCGGCACGCCCCAGACCCCGCAGGATCTGGCGCAGCACAACTGCCTCATCTACTCTCAGTCCGTGGGCGCCGGCACCTGGGCGTTCGAACAGGACGGCCGTGTGCTGGTCGTGCCGGTTCGGGGCAGCTTCCGCAGCAACAGCACCGAAGCCCTGCGCCGCGCCGCCTGCGGCGGCGTCGGCGTGGCGTACATGCGCGACTATGCGGTGCGCCAGAATCTGCTCGACGGTTCGCTTCGCGAAGTGCTCGCCGCCTACGCCCCGCCCAGCCGCGCCGAACTTTTTGCCCTTTATCTGCCCAACCGCTACCTGCCACCCAAGGTGAGAGTGTTCATCGACTACCTGGTGGGTTGTTTCGATCAACCCTGAGCCCACTGCCGACAGCCCCACCCCTTTTTGGGCTTTTGGGTCCTCCGTGCCCGGCTGCCCAGCAGGATGCTGATGTTTCGCAAGACAGGGCGTCGGGGCTGGCTCTAAGCTGTCCGGTTTGTCACGGTTCTGAAAGCTGCGATCCATGTCTACGCACATCGTCATCCTTGGCGCGGGGTTCGCCGCGCTCACTGCCGCGCGGACCTTGCGCGCCAAGGCGCCGCAGGCGCGCATCACCCTGGTGGCGCCCAAGGCGGAGTTTGTCTATCTGCCCAGCCTGATCTGGGTGCCCACGGGGGTGCGCAAGAGCAGCGATCTGGTCATTGATCTGGCGCCGTTCTTGCGCAAGCACCGCATCGACTTCATCGCCGCTGAGGTGACCGGCCTGCAGGACGGCGGCCGCACCGTGCTGACCACCGCCGGGCCGGTGGAGAACGACGGCCTGATCATCGCCACGGGCGGGCGGTTCATCAAAAAGCTGCCGGGCATCGAGCATGCCATCGCGCTGTGCGAGGGGGTGGCCGCCGCCGAGAAAATCCGCGAACGGCTGCTGGCGATGGACAGCGGGCGCATCGCCTGCGGCTTTGGCGGCAATCCGCAGGAGCCGACCGCCGCGCGCGGCGGCCCGATGTTTGAGCTGCTGTTCGGCATCGACACCTGGCTGCGCCGCCAGCGCAAACGCGACCGGGTGGAGCTGGTGTTTTTCAACGCCTCGGACAAACCGGGGCAGCGCCTGGGCGAGAAGGCGGTCACCGGGCTACTGTCGCACATGGCCAAGCGGCGCATCGACACCCATCTGGGTCACAAGCCGCTGCGCATGTCGCCCGAGGGCGTGGAAACCGAAGGCGGCCTGGTCAAGGCCGATCTGATTCTGTTCATGCCGGGTATGACCGGCCCGAGTTGGTTGCACCAGACCGAGTTGCCGCGCTCGCCCGGCGGCTTCATCCAGGCCGACGCGCACTGCGCCGTACCGGGCTTCGAGCGGGTGTTCGTCGCGGGTGATGTAGGCAGCTACCCCGGGCCGGACTGGCTACCCAAGCAGGCGCACATGGCCGATCTGCAGGCCAAGGCCGCTGCGGAAAACCTGCTGCTGGCCATCGACGGCAAGTCGCCGGTGCATGTGCCCAAGGCGGAACTCGTGTGCATTGTCGACACGGTCGATTCGGGCATTCTGGTGTTCCGCGACGCCAATAAGACGATTGTCCTGCCGCCCTCGCGCGTGTTCACCTGGGCCAAGCGCTGGTTCGAGGGCAAGTACCTGAAGCACTACCGCGCCGGCTGAAGTCCCACTCCCCGACAGGAGGAGTGCGCCGCGCCGACGGGGCTCAGGGCGCCTTCTGGTCGATCAGCACATTGCCCAGGTCGTCCTTGAGCTGCACCGCATCGACACGCAGGTGCAGGGTTTGCGTCCTGGCGTCTGCGCCCAGCACAGTGGCGAAAATCGCCATGTGAAAGTGCACGTAATTGGCGATGTTGCGGTCGATGGTCTTCATCACCGCCGGGTCTGTGCACTGCAGGTGGCGGAATGCCTCGGGGTGGTCGTAGGTGAAGTGATAGGGCGAGTTGTCGAAGTAATACCCCGCGCCGTGGATGAACAGCCGGTTGTCGATGGGGTAATCCTTGCTTGCCGCCACATATGGATCAAGCGCGATGTCCTCGACATCGATGCGCAGCCTCGGGTGGGCCTTGGCGAAGGTGATCATCGCGTCAACCTGCTGCTTCTCCTTGGCGGTGGCTTGCACCGGCTGGGGCGGGTCGATCATTTCGGTGTTCGGCGTGAGGATGGCGGTGTAGTCCAGCGGCTGCTTCGCATACGCGTACACATAGGTCTTGAGCAGCACCGCGTTGTCGAGCACCACCAGGCCGTCGCGCTGCTTGATGGCATGCACGCCCAGTCCCTGGTCAATGCGTACCCTTGAGGGCGAACCGGGCAGGTCGGTGTTGGACGCGCTTTGCAGATTGACTGGCGGCGCCGAGGCCGCGGCAGGTGCGGAGGACGATGTGGCGGCATGCGCGCCGACAGCCAGCCCGGCGCTGAGCAGCGCGGCAGCCAGCGCGAGGCGCAATGCGATCGGGTGGCGGGGATTGAGGCGGGAATCAGCCATGATGAGAAGTCCTGATCGGTGGGCGCGGCAGTCGCTGCGCGGGATGTTCAGTGTTGATCAGCGGCCACGGCAGCGGCAGGCTCGTGCTCGTCTTCCCAGCCGGTGATCATGGCCTTGATGTAGGCCGTGGGCGGGTGCGCCGTGGTGGCCAGATAGACGTGCAGGATGAAAAACAGCAGCATCATGTACGCGGCCGCAGTATGGGTGAGCGCCACCCAGCCGAGTTGCAGACCCAAAGGGGACAGACGAATCCAGTCATAGCTGAAGAACAGCAGCAACAGGCCGCTGGCCCAGATCAGCGGGTTGATCATGAGCTTGAGCCACAGGTAGGCCAGACGCTGCAGCGGGTTGTGCTTGCGCTCAGGCGTGGGGTGATAGGGGTGGCTCTCGCCGATGAAAATGCCCCAGGCGTAGTAACGCGCCACGGTCCACAGGCTTTGCGGTCGCATGTCGGGGATGTAGTGTTTCCACGCCCCGGTGGTGAAGTGCCAGAAGATGGCAAAGGTCCACAGGGTGATGAGCAGCCAGGCGGCGTATTCATGGATGAGCAGCGCATGCTCGAAGTTGAAGCCGCCCAGATAGCCGTGGATCTCGAAACCGGTGAACAGCATGGTGATGATCAGCGCGGCCTGGCTCCAGTGCCAGAAACGCTCGAAGCGGGTGAACTTGTAGACGCGATGCGGGGTCGGTTGTGGGGTTGACATGGCAGAGTCCTTTCAATGACGGCGGCGCAGCCACAGGCCGAAGCGGATCAGGCCATGCAGACTCACGCCGATGAAGGCAAGCAGCGCCACCAGCAGGCCGATGCGTTCCAGCCACGGGTTATGGTCTTTCGGCCGGTGCGGCATGTACACGCCGTCGATGTTCTGCAGCCGGCCGTTGTCCGCATGGCATTGCATGCACGACAACGCCTGCGTCTTGGGCGCCACCATGTGCTCGATCGGCCAGTACATATCGGTCTTGACGAAGCCGTAGTGCCCGGAGTACGGCAGATGCGCGGCCTTCATCCCGGCGGCGATCGAAGTCTGCCAGTCGTAGCTCATGGTGTAGGAATCCTTGTCGAAGCCGAAGGAGTGGAACACGGCCAGCATGCCGGTCTGCGTGTCATACGGCTGGTTATTGCGCATGATCTTGAACGGGAAGATCTTGGACTTGCCGTCGGTGGGGCTGCCTTGGATGGCGTTGAGCTCCACCACACCGTTCTGGTTCTTGAAGTCCTGCACCTTGTCGCCGATGTTCATCCAGCGCTCCACGCCATTGAACCAGCGGTACTCCGGCACCACGTTCTCGGCCCACTTGAAGCTGCCCTTCACGCCCCAGTAAGTGTTCCAGCCGTGGCTGTCGTTGATGACCAGCGGCGAGCCGTTGGGCGCGAGCTTGCCTGCGGTGGCGTAGTTCCACTGCATCTTGGTCGGCAGACCGCCGCGGGCAAACTCGGGGATGTGGCAGGTCTCGCACGCGATGTCGCGGGTGTGCATGTTCAGCGTCGCGGCTTGGATGCGGGTGTTGAGGTCGTTACCCTTGTGCGGCGTCTGGCCGTGACACGACACGCAGCTCGCCGCCTGGGTGTTGTGCGGGCTGCCGCGCATGAACTGATGATCGTTGATCATCATGTCGGTGATGTAGCGCGAGCCGCTGACCTTGTGGTCCTCGGTCGTGTGGCATTGCTGGCAGGAGAAGTTCAGTCCCTTGGCGTCCATGTGCACGTCTACGGTACGGGCGGGGTTGACCAGCGAGCTGTCCATGTCGCCGTGCTTCACGCCGTCGCCGCCGCCACCGTAGAAATGGCACTGGCCGCAGGTATAGCGTGTGGGCGAGCCCACGCTTTGCGCGATCTTGGCCAAGTCCTCGGCCTCGACATAGGGTTTGTCGGTGCCGTACACCTCGCCGCAGCCGGGGCGCACGGCAATCTTTTCCATCGCCGGATTGCCGCCGATGAACGGAATCTTGTGATAGGTCTTGGTGTGGTCGTGGCACACCAGGCAATCCACATGGTCTTGCGTGCGGTGATCGAAGGGGATGAATTTGTTCGGGTCGGTGCTGCCGTAGCCGACATGGCACACGGTACAGAACTGCTCGTTGCTGATGGGGCTGACGCAAAAGTTGTTGAACACATGGTTCTTGCCCACCACCGTCTTCGTCTTGGGGTCATAGGCCTTCCATGTCCAGTGAATGGTGGACATGACATGCTTGGCGGCGTCGCTGTGGCAGCTCAGGCAGGCCTTGGTGACCTGCTCTGGCGAGGTGAACGGCCCTTTGAGTTGCGCAAACTGGCTGTGATCCTGCGGCATGGCCTTGCCCACCTGGCCTTGCTGAACTGTGGGCACGACATGCCAGGTCTCCTGTGAAGGATCGGTGGCGGCGTTCACGCTATGTTGCGTAGTAAAAGCGGTGGCATCCTGCGCCCGCGCCAGCGGGCCGAAGGCCAGCAGGCTCAGGGCGATCAAGGAGACCTTGGCTAGACGCCGCGCCATGGCTTGACGCCGAGATGCAATGTGACAATGGAATTCCATGACCCGCGCTCGCTTGGGGTTGAACAATGAGAGGATGCTTGACCTTTAATTGCGTCGCCATGCGAACCTCATGGGGTTGCATGGCGCGCCGAAAGACATAAAATGGTTCATGTCACACCACTGCCTTGGTTGACCGTCCTTGAGCCCTGCCAGGCACATGGGACGGAAGTACGAAACCTTCCTGTATTTTCTGTCATCCCCCTGACAGAATCAAGCGATCCTCGCGGATCGGCAAAAAGGCCCGCCCCATGCGGGCTTTTTTGCGTCTGGGCCTTGCTCTTACCTCGTGGGATGTTGCGCTTCCCATGCCGCCAGCATCCGCTGCACCAGCTCGTTTTGCGTGATGCCCGCGTGGATCGCCGCGAGTTTGAACCGCTTGCGGACTTGCGCAGGAACCTTAAAAGACAGATTGACGGTTTCGTCTTGTCGTTCTTTGCCGCTGTGGCCGCGCTGCTTGGCATCTTCTGCTGGCTTCACGACGGCTTCCTTGCTCGCCAGAAGGCTGCTCATCTTGTTGAGGTCGATGGTCTTGCTCAAGTGGGCTCTCCTTGTTGTCTTTCCGTCTTTTCTGTAAAACGTCTTTTCACGTTTTGCCACAATTCTGCAATCTCTGAGCTGGCCGCGCCGCCCGGCTCGATCTCCTGCACGGTTCGTCCGTCGATCATGGCCGTTGGATAGGCCACGCGCTCGCGCAGGGGCGGCTGCAGCACAGGGCCGTGTTCGGAGAGGGCCATCACCGTCTGGATGGTGAGCTTGGCCTGGGGGTTGACTCGCGTGAGGACGAACACGAAAGGTCGATTGGCTGCACTCAGGAGCGGAAGCATCCGGGCCAGCGCACGCACATCATTGGGGCTGGCGCAGAGAGGAACGATCACCAGGTCGGCCAGGCGCAGGAGGTCAACATTCTGCGCATGCAGCGCAGGGGCTGTGTCCACGAATAACCAGGCGGCTCCGGCGTCGTCCAAGGCGCGGATGGTCTGGGGCAGGGTCTCCATCGTTGTGGGGGCGTAGCCGGGGGATCTGTGCAGCGCGGGCGTTGAACCAGTCTGCCGTCGTCCCTTGAGGGTCGGTGTCGGTGAGGACAACCGGCCCGTCTCCTGCGCGCTCTGCCGCAACCGCCAGGTGCGTGACGAGCGTGGATTTGCCCGATCCGCCTTTCTGGTTGGCGATGATGATGGTTTTCATCTTTTCGTCTTTTTCTGATGGCGTCTTGATGTTTTTTCGTCTTTGTTGATTTTGGTCTTATGTTTCCTTGACGATAAGGTGGTCGAGCGCTGGCGCGACACGCCACGCTGGCAGTATTTCTCAAGCTGCGCCTATTACGAGGATCGGCTGCCCTGCGACGCCACCACGCTGGTCAAGTTCCGCCAGCGCAGGCCACGATCCTGATGCAAGACAGTGCGGTCGAGCCCGCGACGGCGTTTGTGGATCTGGGCTACCGGGGGGTGGATGCACTGCAACCCGGATGTGCGCATCGTGCACCGGGGCAAG
>JAEMQF010000045.1 GCA_022758925.1 Burkholderiales bacterium
GCCTGGCGCAGCTTCATTTCCTTGCGGTCGTAGCGGTGGAAGCTGTCACCCTCGATGACCGCCGCTCTCACCTTCTCGCGGCGAAAGATGTCCTCGAAGGTGCGAGTCACCGAGGTGGTGCCGGCACCCGAGGAGCCGGTGATGGCAATGATGGGGTGGCGTTCTGACATGTTCAGGTCTCCTGCCGGGCCACGCCGAAGAAGGCCTTCGCCCCCTCAATGGGCCGCGGACGTGATGCGATTGGGGCTTGCACTTCTAGTCCCTGAAGAGGCTGCGTTCGGCGAACAGCGGCGTGCCGTGGTCGCGGGTCGCGGGATCCTGGTGGTAGCGCTCGATGCGCTCGACCTCGTTTTTTGAGCCGAAGATCAGGCCGATGCGCTGGTGCAGCGCGCTCGGCCGGACGCTCAGCATCGGCTGCCGGCCGGTGCTGGCGCGCCCACCCGCCTGTTCCATCACGAAGCCGATCGGGTTCGCTTCGTACAGAAGGCGCAGGCGCCCGTTCTTGCTCGCATCCTTGGTGTCGCGCGGGTACAGAAAGACACCGCCGCGCATCAGGATGCGGTGCGCTTCGGCGACCATGCTGGCAATCCAGCGCATGTTGAAGTCTTTGCCGCGCGCACCGGTTTTGCCGGCGAGGCATTCGTCGACATAGCGCTTCACCGGCGGCTCCCAGAAGCGGCTGTTCGAGCTGTTGATCGCGAACTCTTGCGTATCGGCCGGCACCAGAATGTTCGGATGCGTCAACACGAACTCGCCCAGGTTCGGGTTCAGCGTGAAGCCCGCCACGCCGTTGCCCACGCTCAACACCAGCATCGTCGCGGGACCGTAGAGCGCGTAGCCGGCGGCGACCTGGGTCGCGCCGGGTTGCAGGAAATCGGCCTCGACACAGTCGCGTCCGCTGTCGACCACATCCTGCGGCGCGCGCAGGATCGAGAAGATGCTGCCGACCGAAACGTTGACGTCGATATTGCTGGAGCCGTCAAGCGGATCGAACACCAACAGGTACTTGCCACGCGAGTACGAGGCCGGGATCTGTTTGGGATCATCCATTTCTTCCGACGCCATGCCGGCGAGGTGGCCGTTCCACTCGTTCATGCGGACGAAGATATCGTTGCTCAGCACGTCGAGCCGCTTCTGCACCTCGCCTTGCACGTTCAGGCCGCCCGCTTCGGGCTGGGGCACAGCCGCCAGCCCATCGCCGATGTTGCCGAACGAGACGATGCGCGATATGGCCTTGCAGGCAATCGAGATGTCGAGAACGAGCGCGTTCAAATCGCCGCTGGCCTGCGGGAAGCGGCGCCGCTGCTCGATCAGGTAGCGGGTGAGGGTCCAGCGTTGCGACAGGGGCATGGGGTTCTCCGAAGCCGATTCACGCGACGCTGTCGCGAAAGACGCGGCTGGCGCGAATATCGGAAGGATCGAGCGTCGTCAGGTCGTCACGCGTCAACTCGCGCTCGCGATTCGCGAACAGGCGGCTCGCCTGGCGCAGGCGCATGCGGTCGAGCGCGTTGCGCACGCTGCGCGCGTTGGCAAAGTGCGGCTGCGCGAGACGCCGCGTCAGGTACTCGCCGAAAACCTCGCGCGCGCCCTCGCCGAAGCGATAGTTCATGGCGTCCAGCATCTTGTCGGCAATCTGCACGAGTTCGGGGTGGCTGTAGTCGGGAAAGTCGAGATGGTGCGCGATGCGCGAGCTCAGTCCCGGGTTGGACTGGAAGAACGTGTCCATGCGGTCCTTGTAGCCGGCGAGGATCACGACCAGGTCGTCGCGCTGGTTCTCCATCACCTGCAGCAGGATCTCGATCGCCTCCTGCCCGTAGTCGCGCTCGTTCTCCGGCCGGTACAGGTAGTAGGCCTCGTCGATGAAGAGCACGCCGCCCATCGCCTTTTTCAGCACTTCTTTGGTCTTGGGCGCGGTGTGGCCGATGTACTGGCCGACCAGGTCGTCGCGTGTCACGGCGACGAGGTGGCCTTTGCGCACATAGCCCAGGCGGTGCAGGATTTGCGCCATGCGCATCGCCACCGTCGTCTTGCCGGTGCCCGGGTTGCCGGTAAAGCTCATGTGCAGCGAAGGGTTCTGCGCCGCCAGGCCCATGTTCATGCGCAGCTTGTCGATCACCAACAGCGCGGCGATGTCGCGGATGCGCTGCTTGACGGGTGCCAGGCCGATCAGGTCGCGGTCGAGTTCGTCCATCACCGACTCGACCTGGCTCTCGGCAAGCACCTGCGCGACCGTGCGTGCGCTGCTCGCGGCCACGCCAGGCGCAGCCGGCTCAATCACGGGGGCTGACGAGCCGGGGATCGAGTACAGCGGAACGCTGCCCATCACGTGCCCCCGGAAAGGACGTTCGCAGCGCGCAACTCGCGACGCATCGCGTCGATCACGCATCTGTAGTCGGGCTGGCCGAAGATGGCGCTTCCGGCGACGAAGGTGTCGGCACCCGCTTCAGCGACGCGCCGAATGTTGTCGACCTTGATGCCACCGTCGACTTCGAGCCGGATGTCCCGCCCTGACCTTCCGAATTCGCGCGCAATCAGCTTGCGCGCCGCCGCGCACTTGCGCAGCGCCGAGTCGATGAAGCCCTGCCCGCCGAAGCCCGGGTTCACGCTCATGATGAGGACCAGATCGAGCTTGTCGATGGTCCACTCGAGCACGTCCAGCGGCGTCGCCGGGTTGAACACCAAACCCGCCTGGCAACCTTCAGCGCGAATCAGCTGCAGCGTGCGGTCGACATGCTGGCTCGCTTCGGGGTGGAAGCTGATCAGGTCGGCACCGGCCTTCGCAAACGCAACTGCGAGCGCATCGACCGGCTGCACCATCAGATGCACGTCGAGCAGCACCTTGCTGCCGTCGGCGCGCACGCAATGCGGCCGAACCGCCTGCGCCACTGCCGGGCCGATCGTCAGGTTCGGCACGTAGTGGTTGTCCATCACGTCGAAGTGGATCCAGTCGGCGCCCGCGGCGATGACCTCGCGCACCTCCTCGCCCAGGCGGGCGAAGTCGGCGGACAGGATCGAGGGTGCGATGCGGAACATGGGCAAGACGCCGGCTCGATCAGTAGCGCTGCGATTCGGGCTTGTCGGTGGCGTAGCTGTGCACCGCGTAGCGCAGCTGCCGACCCGCGCCCTCCTGCCGCACCAGGCCGAAGCCGGGCTCCGCCTGCGGGCGATTCACGATGAAACTCATCGCGATCGACTCCACGCCACGCGTCGAATCGAACGCCATGAGCCGGATGTAGGCGTTCGGGAAGGTCTTGCGGCAGCGGTTCAGTTCCATCAGCACGACGCCGGCGTCGGAGTCGTTCGCCGGGCCGCCCCGGGATCGACTCACCCCCCCTGCGGACCGGCCCGGCTCGCTGAGCCCTGGGGGCGCTTTCAGGTCGAACATCGGCATGCCGAACATTTCCCAGTAGGTGTTGCGCGGGTGCGGGTCGTCGGTGTATTCGACGCTCCAGGCGTAGCCCTTGGCCAGGCCGTAGTCGATCTGCATCGAGATTTCGGCGTCGGTCAGGTCGGGCAGAAAGCTGAACTGGCCCTGCGTCACGCGGCCTGTCGGGTTCGTCATCATGGTCTGCGGCTCCTTGGGGTCGGTTCGAAACGCCAGGCGTGCGGCGGCGATTACGCCGACGCTGTCGGCGTGGCGGCGTAGTCGCTGGTGTCGGTGGACTGGTAGTTGAAGCTGATTTCACCCCAGGTATCGAGCGCCTGCTTCAGCGGCAGGCAGGTCAACGCCGCCTTGCGCAGGATCTCGGGGCCCTGCTCCAGGATGTTCTTGCCCTCGTTGCGCGCCTTCACCATGCACTCCAGCGCCACGCGATTCGCCACCGCGCCGGCCTGGATGCCCGCCGGGTGGCCGATGGTTCCGCCGCCGAACTGCAGGATCACGTCGTCGCCGAAGAGGTCGATCAGCTGGTGCATCTGGCCGGCGTGGATGCCACCGCTGGCCACCGGCATCACCTTCTTCGTATCGCACCAGTCCTGGTCGAAGAACAGGCCGCGCGGCAGGTCTTGCTTCGTGTAGCTGTCGCGGCACACGTTGTAGTAGCCCTGCACCGTCATCGGGTCGCCTTCCAACTTGCCCACCGCGGTCCCGGTGTGCAGGTGGTCCACCCCCGCCAGCCGCAGCCATTTGGCGATCACGCGAAAACTCACACCGTGGTTCTTCTGCCGCGTATAGGTGCCGTGGCCGGCGCGGTGCATGTGAACGATCATGTCGTTCTTGCGCGCCCAGTTGGCCATGCTCTGGATCGCCGACCAGCCGATGACGAGGTCGAGCATGATGACCACCGAGCCCAGTTCCTTGGCGAACTCGGCGCGTTCGTAGATGTCTTCCATCGTCGCGCCGGTGACGTTGAGATAGGAGCCTTTGACTTCGCCGGTCGCCGCACTCGCCTTGTTCACGGCGTCCATCACGTACAGGAACCGGTCGCGCCAGTGCATGAAGGGTTGCGAGTTGATGTTCTCGTCGTCCTTCATGAAGTCCAGCCCGCCCTTCAGGCCTTCGTAGATCACGCGGCC
>JAEMQF010000046.1 GCA_022758925.1 Burkholderiales bacterium
ATCTCTTGAGGAAACGCACGGCCGCCCGAAGTTTCCTCAACCCCCACGGGGGGCGGACGACGTATGTCGTCGGCCTGGGGGCGCTCTCTTGGCTCGTCGTCGAGCGGCGAGGAGCGGTGTGACAAGGCTCAGCGCGCGCGGGCGCGGCATCGTCGTCTTGCTGGCCGCGCTGCTTGGCGCAGCGTTCACGGCCAATCTCGGCCTGTGGCAACTTGACCGCGCGGCGCAGAAGGTGGCGATGCAGCGCGCGCTCGATGAACGCAGCACCCTGCCGCCACTGGACGCCGGCGCTCTGGCCAGCACCACCGAAGCGGCCGCGGCGCAGCACCACCGTGCGGTGCGCTTGCAAGGGCGTTGGTTGGCCGAGAGAACGATCTATCTCGAGAATCGAAGCATGGACGGGCGCGCCGGCTTCATCGCGGTCACGCCGCTGCTGCTGGAGCGGGGCGCCGTCACCGTGCAGCGCGGCTGGACCCCGCGCGATGCCATGGAGCGCACGCGTTTGCCCGATCTGGCCACGCCCATTGCTGTGGTGGAGGTCGCAGGTTTCGTCGCTGCGCCACCGTCGCGCCTGTTCGAATTCTCCGGCGCCGCCGCTGCGAGCGGGCCGATCCGGCAAAATCTCGACCTTGCCGAATTCGCGCGCGAAACCGGGCTGCTGCTGCACCCGCTATCGATCCTGCAGGCAGACGATGCGGGCAACCGTGGCGACGGCCTGCTGCGTCACTGGCCACGACCGGCGATCGATGTTCACAAACACTATGGTTATGCGGCGCAATGGTTTGCGTTGGCGGCGCTGATAACGGGTCTGTATGTCTGGTACCAACTCATCCACCCCTGGCTCCATGCGAAGCGGTGATGAGCAAACGCACGGCCGCCCGAAGTTTGCTCAACCCCCTCGGGGGGCTGAGCCCGCGCCGAGTGAGCGCCTGCGCGCTCACGAGTGGCTGGCGAAGGCCATCGGGCCTGCAGGCCCGGTGGCGGCCGGCGCATCGCGGCGGCCTGGGGGCGCTGATGACTCGCCGCTGTGCCTGACCGTGCATACGCTGCCGACAGTGGACGCCGCTGCGCGCCGCACCGCAAGCGGGCGCCTGAAGATGATGCTGGTGCTGCTCGTCTGCGCATTGCCGGTCATCGCGTCGTACACCGCGTACTACGTCATCACGCCGCAAGGGCGAACCAACTACAGCGAACTGATGGAACCGCAGCGCCCGATTCCTGCCGGCCTGGCGCTGACCGATCTGCAGGGCCGGCCCGTCGCCGCAGCGTCGTTGCGCGGGCAGTGGTTGCTCGTGGTCGTGGCCGGTGGTGCTTGCAACCCGGCTTGCGAGAACATGTTGTGGCTGCAGCGCCAGTTGCGCGAAGCGCTGGGGCGCGACAAGGCTCGCGTCGACAAGGTCTGGCTCATTCCCGATGACGCGACGCCGGCGACCCGCACGCTCGAGGCCATCGCCATCGGCGAACCCGCGACCGTGCTGCGGGTGCCGGCTGCGGCGTTGGCGGCGTGGCTGCAGGCCGGAGCCGGGCAGGCACTCGAAGCCCATTTTTACATCGTCGATCCCGTGGGGCACTGGATGATGCGCTCGCCGCCGAACCCCGACCCGGCAAAACTCAAGCGCGATGTCGACAAGCTGCTGCGCGCGTCGGCAGCCTGGGACACGCCGGGGCGATGAATTCCGTAGCTCCCTACGACTTCGCGCCGCTGCTGCGTCTGGCGCTGTTCGGCATGGTGCTGGCGTCGGCGCCGCTGGCCTGGGTCTGGCTGCGCCATCGCGGCGCGAACGCGGCGCGGCGGCAGCGCGCGCTGACGCTGCTGGTCCTGTTCCTCAGTTTCGATCTGGTGCTGTTCGGTGCCTTCACGCGCTTGACGGATTCGGGTCTGGGCTGCCCCGATTGGCCGGGCTGCTATGGCAGCGCCAGCCCGGTGGGGGCGCAGTCGCAGATCGCCGCAGCGCAGTCCGCCATGCCCACCGGCCCGGTGACGCATGGCAAGGCCTGGATCGAAATGATCCACCGCTACCTTGCCACCGGCGTGGGTGTGCTGATCCTGGTGCTGGCAGCTTCGAGCTGGGCCGCGGCACGGCGCAAGGACCCGGTCGTATCGCCCTGGTGGCCGGCGCTGACACTGGTCTGGGTCTGCGTTCAAGGCGCGTTCGGCGCACTCACCGTGACGATGAAGCTCTACCCCGCGATCGTGACGCTGCACTTGCTGGGCGGCATGATCCTGCTCGCCCTGCTCGCCGCACAGGCGCAGGCCTACGCGCCCGCGCCGCTGAGGCTCGCGCCACGGATCATGGCGGCCACCTGGGGAGTTGCCTTGCTCAGCACGGTGCAGATCGCACTCGGTGGCTGGGTGAGCACAAACTACGCCGTGTTGGCTTGCTCGGACTTTCCGCAGTGTCACGGCACATGGTGGCCGGAGATGGACTTTGCGCAGGGCTTCAGCGTGATTCGCGAACTTGGAATGGCCGCTGACGCGAGCTATCTGCCATTTGCCGCGCTGACAGCCATCCACTACGCACACCGCCTGATGGCCTACGCCTTGCTGTTGGCGCTTGCCGCGTTGGCGTGGGCATTGCATGCGCAAGCCAGCCCCGCGCTTCGACGCTGGGCCGTAGGGCTCGGGGCTGTCGCCTTGTGGCAGCTCGGCAGCGGCTTGAGCAACGTCTTGTTGCGCTGGCCCTTGCCTGGCGCGGTGGCACACACCGCCGGCTCGGCGGCCTTGGTGATCCTGCTGACGCTGCTGATTCTGCGCGCGCGCCAGGCCGAGGCCGGGCCGAATCGCCCTGGCACGCCTGCGCTGCGGCCGAATTCGTAGAATCCCCCTTCACCGGGTACCGCCGCGTACTGCCGGGTCCCTCTGCGCACCGCAGCGCACCATGTCTGAAACTCTCGCCAGCCCCACCCCTGCCGCCCGCAGCGCACGACCGTCTCGCGCAAGCCAGTACTACGCGTTGACCAAACCGCGCGTCGTGCGGCTGATCGTCTTTTGTGCCGTGATCGGGATGTTGATGGCGGTGCCGGGACTGCCGAATCTGGCGCTGGCACTTGCTGCCACGGCCGGCATCTGGCTCGTCGCCGCCGGGGCCGCGGCGTTCAACTGTCTCGTCGAGCAGGGCATCGACGCCAAGATGGCGCGAACCGCATGGCGCCCGAGCGCGAAGGGTCAGTTGGGCAACACGCAGACGCTCGTCTTCTCGCTGTTGCTCTGCGCCGCCGGCTGCGTCTTGCTTTACACGGCGGTGAATGCCTTGACGATGTGGCTGACGCTGGCCACTTTCGTCGGCTACGCCCTCGTCTACACCCTGGTGCTGAAACCGCTGACGCCGCAAAACATCGTGATCGGCGGCGCCTCGGGCGCGATGCCGCCCGTGTTGGGGTGGGCCGCGATTCGCGGCGAGGTCGGGCCCGAGGCACTGATCATGTGCCTGATCATCTTTCTCTGGACGCCGCCGCACTTCTGGGCGCTGGCGCTGTACCGCACCGAAGACTACCGGCGTGCAGGCCTGCCGATGCTGCCGGTCACGCACGGCTCGGAGTTCACCCGATTGCATGTGCTGCTCTATACGCTCGTGCTGTTTGCGGCAACCCTGCTGCCCTTTGTTTCAGGGATGAGCGGCGCCATCTATCTCGTCTGCGCCGTCGTCTTGGGCATGGGTTTCATCCTCTACGCCTGGTTCCTCTGGCGCGATTATTCCGATGCGCTGGCGCGCAAGACCTTCCGCTTTTCCATTCTGTACTTGTCGCTGCTGTTCTCGGCCATGCTGGTGGACCATTACCTCAACCCGCTTCTGTAGAGGCTCGCCTCGATGCGTTTGCCTCGACGTTCGATTCTGATGGTGGCCGCCGTCATGCTGATCGGCTGCGACCGGCTGAGCCCGGGACAGACGAAGCCGGCGTTCAAAGGCATCGACATCACGGGGGCTGACTACGCGCGCACGCTGAGCCTGACCGATCAAGACGGCAAGGCGCGGACTCTTGAAGAGTTCAAGGGCAAAGTCAGCGTCGTCTTCTTCGGCTACACCCAATGCCCGGACGTCTGCCCGGCAACGATGGCGGAGCTTGCCCAGATCAAGAAGTCGCTCGGCAAGGAGGGTGAGCGCCTGCAGGGCATCTTCGTCACGGTCGATCCCCAGCGCGACACGCAGGCGATTCTGAAGAGCTACATGGCGAACTTCGACCCGAGTTTCGTGGCACTGTACGGAACGCCTGAGCAGACCAAGGCCGCCGCCAAGGAATTCAAGGTTTTCTACGCCATATCGCCGGGCAAAACGGAAAGCAGCTACACGGTCGATCACACCGCGGGCTCATTCGTTTTCGACGCGCAAGGCAAGGTCCGATTGTTCGTGCGCTACGGCAGTGGCGCAGAAGCGCTGGCCTCGGACCTGAAACTGCTGCTTGCGCAGGGCTGAGGCCGCGCCGGGCACAAGAGCGAGCGCATCCTGGAAGAACCTGAGTCCGCCCAGCGCAGCGCATCACGGCCCACCCGGGCGCGCCCGAGTGCGGTTTCGAGGGTGACTCAGGCCGTTTCGGCCAGCGCCTTGCGCATCTTCTTCATCGCCGCCACTTCGATCTGGCGGATGCGCTCGGCGCTCACGCCATACTCAGTGGCCAGGTCGTGCAGGGTCAGACCGCCCGAACTGTCGTCATTCACCCTGAGCCAGCGCTCTTCGACGATGCGCCGGCTGCGCGCGTCGAGCGAGTCCAGAGCCAACGCGATGCCGCCACCGGCGAGCCAGTCACGGTTGCGTGCTTCCAGCACATGCGTGGGCTCGTTCGACTCGTCCGCCAGATAGGCGATCGGCGCATAGCTCTCTTCACCGTCATCGGTTTGCGGCTCAAGGGCCACGTCGCCACCGGACATGCGGGTTTCCATCTCCAGCACTTCTTCCTGCTTGACGTTCAGGCGCTTGGCGAGTGTCTTGACCTCGTCGCGCGTGAGCGTGGCGCGGTGCGTGTCGGCGTCGGCAGCGTCGTCTTTCAAACCCTGTTTCATCGAGCGCAGATTGAAGAACAACTTGCGCTGCGCCTTGGTCGTGGCCAGTTTCACCATGCGCCAGTTCTTCAGGATGTATTCGTGAATCTCGGCCTTGATCCAGTGCATCGCGTAACTGACCAGGCGCACGCCTTGATTCGGGTCAAAGCGCTTCACCGCCTTCATCAGGCCGACATTGCCTTCCTGGATCAGGTCGCCATGCGGCAGGCCGTAGCCGAGGTACTGGCGCGAGATCGAGACCACAAGGCGCAGGTGCGAAAGCACCAACTTTCCGGCGGCGCCGAGGTCGCCTTCACCGCGCAACTTGGTCGCGAATTCGACTTCCTGTTCCAGCGTCAACATCGGAATCCGATTCACGGCCGAAATATAGGCATCGAGATTGCCCAGCGAGGGCACCAGGGCCCAAGGGTCACGCACGGCAACAGCGGTGGCAGTGGACATGTTCATGGAGGCATCAGAGACGCCGGTCTTCGTTTGGTTCCGAAAAGTTTAGCACTCGACCACGAAGAGTGCTGATCGTCCAGCCGAAGCCTCTTCTTCCGGGCGTTGAATTCTTCACCGCCTCGCAGACGAAAGCGATACCTGGAAGCAGCTCTTATGACAGTACTTGCTCACATTCAGCGGGCTAGACGTTGAACAGGAAGTTCAGCACATCGCCATCCTTCACGACGTACTCCTTGCCCTCTGCACGCATCTTGCCCGCGTCTTTGGCTCCCTGTTCGCCCTTGTACGCGAGAAAGTCGTTGAAGGCGATGGTCTGGGCGCGGATGAAGCCGCGTTCGAAGTCGGTGTGGATCACACCGGCCGCCTGCGGCGCCGTGTCGCCGGCGTGGATGGTCCAGGCGCGCACTTCCTTGGGGCCTGCCGTGAAGTAGGTCTGAAGGCCCAGCAGCTTGAATGCGGCGCGGATCAGGCGCGGCAGGCCGGCTTCCGTCTGGCCCATCTCCTGCAGGAACATCAGCCGATCGGCGTCGTCCATGTCGGCAAGCTCGGCCTCCGTCTTGGCGCAGATCGCGACCACCGGCGAGCGCTGCTTCTCGGCGTAGGCGCACAGCTTGTCGAGCAGCGGGTTGCCCTCGAAGCCGCGTTCGTCGACGTTGGCAACGAACATCGCAGGCTTGGCAGTGATCAGGCACAGCGGTTTGAGCACCGCCAATTCTTCCTTGCTGAAGGCGATGCCGCGCACCGGCTTTGCGTCGTCGAGCGCCGCCTGGCACTTCAGCAGCACGTCGACCAGACGCTGCGCCTCCTTGTCGTTGCCGGCTTTCGCCACTTTGACGTAGCGCGCCAGGCTCTTCTCGACGGTGGCCAGGTCCGCCAGGCACAACTCGGTCTGGATGACTTCGATGTCGGAAATCGGGTCCACCTTGCCGGCCACGTGAATCACGTTTTCATCTTCGAAGCAGCGCACCACGTTGACGATGGCATCGGTCTCGCGGATGTGCGCGAGGAACTGATTGCCCAGCCCTTCGCCTTTGGACGCGCCGGCGACAAGACCTGCGATGTCGACGAACTCGACGATCGCCGGCACGACGCGCTCTGGTTTGGCGATCGCGGCGAGCATGCCCAGGCGCGGGTCAGGCAACTCGACGATGCCGACGTTGGGCTCGATCGTGCAAAACGGATAGTTCTCCGCCGCGATTGCCGCCTTGGTCAACGCGTTGAAGAGAGTGGACTTGCCGACATTGGGCAGGCCCACGATGCCGCATTTGAGGCTCATGACAGGGGCTTTCGGGAGGGCTTGCGCAGAAGGGGCAAGCAGCCGGCGATTTTAAGGGGCAGGGTTGACGAGGCACAGACCGGGCCCGGCGCCGAGCGCGGGCAGGGGCGCTACGCGTCGAACCGGTAGCTCGCCTTGCCGCTGGCGCCAACATCCAGGCGCCGCTCAATACCCTCGACGATCACAGCGTTCATGCCGAAAGTCAACGCACCGTCGAGCCGCGCGTCGGCGCGGTAGGTGGCAAGTGCATCGTTCACGGCGTGCCCCTGCACGGCGGTGACGGGGTCGACGTCGGGAATCGTGCAGCGCCCGCAGGGCTTCACCAGCTTCAGCCGAACCGGACCGTCCACGCCTTCGAACTCGATCTGATCCAGATGATCTTCGCCATGCGGATCCAGGCCGCCGAGCACCAGGTTCGGCCGAAAGCGCGCCATGTCGACCGCGCCCTGGCCTTGTGCAGCCAGGCGCCGATTCAATTCCGCCAACGATGCGCTCGAAACCACAAGCAATGGAAAGCCGTCGCTGAACGCGTTTTCCGCCTCGAGCGAGCCGGTCCAGCGCCGACTCGAAAGCCGGCGCTGCTCGGGGTCGAAGCGCACCAGGCGCAACGGCCGGCCCAGGAAGTCGGAGAACCATTGGGCAGCAAGTTCACCCATGTCGTAGGCAGCCACTTCGTCCTCCCATACTCGCACCCGGGTGCGCTGCTCAACCGCATCCAGAGAAACATGCAGCTTGAGCATTCCCGGCGCGCGCAGCACCATGTCGGAGCGCCCGAGGCTCGGATGAACCAGTGCCAATCGCGGCAACTCGCGCTGCGTCACGAACTCGGCGTGCGCGTCAACCACCATCCAGGCCCGATCGAGCTCAAACCCGGTTTCGATCAGCAGCCCCTGCGCGGGCGAGACACCCGCGCAAGACTTGATGGGATAGACGTGCAGCGACTCGATGCGCAATTCAACGTCGGGGGTGGTGCTCACTTGAACAGTCCCTTGAGCTTTTCTCTCATCTTCTCCTGGGCCTGCTCTATCAATTGTGCCTGTGACGCGGGTGAAGACGCGGCGCCCGCGCCCAGCCCCAGCCTGTCCTTGAGCCTGCCCTCGAGCTGATTCTTCAAGGCGCTCGCGGCCACCGCCGACCACTGAATGCTCCAGTCGATCGCGTCGAGCGGACCGCTGAGCTTCACCGGAATCGTCAGGCCACGCAGCGCTGCGAGGTCGGACCCGTCCTGGCCCTTCGAGGTGTCGGTGATCGTCGCCCGCGCGGTGTAGTCGATTCGGCTCTTGCCGACGTCGACCGCGCCAGTGCCACCGACGCGAATGTAGGGGCTCTTCATATCCAGGTCATTGCTGCGTGCGACACCCGAATCGATCTGGAAACTTGCGCTCATTTCGCTGAAGTCGGTTTTCTCGGTCTGATTCGCGCGCTGCGCGGTGTCTTGACCTGTCGACAGCGCCGCCTTCGCCTGGCGCAGGCTCTTCGCGAGGTTGAAGCCTTTGAAGGCGCCGTCGCGCACCTGCACCGTGGCGCTGCCTTTGAGGTGCGACTTCATCTGCGCCAAGCTGTGCCCTGTGGTGTCGAGATCGGCCACGACACGCCCCCTGCCTTCGAGAATGTCCTTGTCGGCCAGGTCTTTCAGCAGTGCCTTGAGATCCACGCCGCTGGCTGTGGCTTTGATTCCAATGCGGCTCGCGCCCGCGTCAGCCACGGCGTTCGCGTCGATCACGCCGCCCCAGGTCTTGCCTTGCAGCGAGTCGACTCGCAGCACGCCGCTGTCGAGCGTGGCGTCGAGCGCGAGATCGGCGACGCGAAATTGGCGCAGCGCCAGGCTGCCCGCGCGCAGCGTGAAGCTGCCGTTCACATGGCGCAGGGCAGACAGATCAATCGCTGCGTCCGGGTCCGCAGCCGCAGCGCCACCGGCACCTGCGCTGGGCGGCGCAGCGGGCAAGATCGTGTTGAGGTCGAGCGCTTCGAAGCGCGCGCTCGCCTTGACGCTGGGCGTGGCGGCGGCGAGATCGGCCGTGCCTTCGGTGCGAAATGGGCTCGCATTCATCTGCCCGGTCAGATTCCAACGCGCGCTATGGGCCGAGGCGCCGGCCTGGCCTTGCAGCCCGAGCAACAGAGGTTTGAGGGCAGGATCATCGAGTTTCAGGTCGATGCCAATCCTGTCGAGAGCGAGCGCCAGTTTTTCGGGCTGCAACAGCAGATCGGCGCGAAACGTGGCGTTCAACTTGCGTGCTGCCGAGCTGCTGTTGATGCGAGCCTCGAACGATGGCATGCGCATGTTGTCGAAGTTGCCGCTCGGCGCGCCGCTCGTGAACCGGGCTTCGACGGGAACGGCGCCACCCAGGCTGAGTTGGCCGCTGATCGGGCTGCCCTTGAGCGTGGTGCCGCTCACCTCCAGCTCCGGCCAGTCAAGTTGCAATGCCAGCGCCATGCCGCCCTGTGTGCCCGAGACAAGCAGCTTCAACTGCTTGACTGCGATTCGCTTGTGGCTCGGGTCATGGCTGAGGCGCTCGACTTGCAGCGTGCTGTCGACAAGTTTGACGTTGCCGGTGCTCGCGCTCACCCGCAGCGCCAGGGCCTTGGCCTCGATCGCGCCGTTCGCTGCGTGGTATGCGAGCGCACCGTTCAGGCTCAGGTCGATGCCGCTCGCGCCTGGTGCATCGCCTTTGTAGCCCAGGTCCATCTCGGTCAACTCGATCGATCCGGTTTCCAGATCGGGTGTCACCTGGCTCGATCCGCGCAGTTCACCTCTCAGCGCAGGTGACTTGAGTCCGAGCTGGACCACCACCTTGACGGGAGTCGTGATCCGATTTGCGATACGCCCGGTGCCGAACTCCTTCAATAGAACTTCGCCGTCAATTCCGGCGAGTTCATCCTTGATGCGCGCGCGCACATCGGTCAGGCGTATGGCGCCGATAGCCAGTGCCACGGGCGGCGACGCCTGCCTCTTCGGTGCGGACGGTGCCGCTGGCGTGTCGCGGCCAGGCTGCACCAGGTCGTCGATGTTGCGCTTGCCCTTGGCGTCGCGCAGCAGCACCACACGCACCCCGTTGGCTTGCACGCGGTCGACGGCGATGCGCCCGCGCAGCAAGGCAAGCACCTCGACCGCGACGGCGGCATCGTCGAGCGCGGCAAATTCGTCGCTGCGGCCCGCTTCGCTCAGGCGCATGCGCGACAGGCGCAACTCAATTCGCGGAAACACCGACAGCGTGATCGGCCCGTCGATGCTGAGTGTGCGATTGCCATGCGTTTTCATCCATTCAATCGCGACGCCCTTGTACTGATCGGGGTTGAAGGTGGCGACGAACCAGATCGCGAGCGCCAGCACCACGACCAGCAAGGCGGCGACGGCGATCAGACTTCGGCGAATCCAGGCTGCCATCGTGACTTCCGGCTCCAAGAACAGGCGGAAGCGGATTGTGCCTGTGCCAGCTGGCGCGCCCGGTGAAGGTGCTCTCTACAATCAAACCGATGCAAAGCGTGGACGTACTGGTTCGAGGCGCCGGGGTGGTGGGTCAATGCCTGGCACTGGCGCTGGCGCACGGCGGCCTGCGCGTCGCCTTGCGCGGCGAAGCGACGTCTGAAAACGCAGCAGGACACAGGAAGCACGATGTTCGTGCCTACGCCTTGAACTCTGCTTCGGTGGCACTGCTGCGCGAGCTCAAGGTGTGGCAGGCGCTCGCGCCGAGCGCGGTCACCGCGGTGTACGAGATGCACGTGCATGGCGATCGACCCGACGCCAGGCTCGAATTCACGGCGTGGCAGCAGCATGTGGACGCCCTGGCCTGGATCGTCGATGCGCAGGCGTTGCACGCCGGGCTCGAGACAGCGATCGACTTCGCGACGTCCGTCACGCGCACCACGGCAGACGTCGGCGCCGCGCTCACCGCGCTGTGTGAAGGCAAGGACTCGTCGACACGCTCGGCCCTGGGCGTGCATGTGGAGCGTTTCGACTTCGGCCAGAAGGCCATTGCCGCGCGCCTGACCGCGTCGCGCGATCACCAAAACGTGGCTCAGCAGTGGTTTCGCAGCCCCGACGTGCTCGCCTTGTTGCCCCTTGACGCGCCGCAAGCGCAGGCCTCCTACGCCATGGTCTGGTCATGCCCGACGCAGCGTGCCGAACAACTGCTGACTCTCGGAGCGCGCGAATTCGAGATCGAACTCGCGCAGGCCAGCACCGGGTTTGTCGGCGAATTGACACTGTGCTCCGAGCGCATGGCCTGGCCCCTGACCCAGGCGCTGGCTCAGCCCTGGTGCGGTGAAGGCTGGGTGCTGCTGGGTGACGCGGCGCATGTGGTGCACCCCTTGGCGGGCCAGGGCCTGAACCTCGGCTTGGCCGACGTCGCAGTGCTCGCGCGCGTGATTGCGCAGCGCGAACCCTGGCGCAAGCTTGGCGATGCGCGCCTGCTGCGCCGCTATGCGCGCCGGCGCGCCACACCCACCCTGGCCATGGGCCAGGTCACCGGCGGCTTGCTGCAGCTGTTTTCGCGCCCCTCGCCGGCATTGCGGGAACTCCGCAACCGCGGCCTGAATCTGCTGGATCACCTCCCGAGCGTGAAACGCTGGCTCGGCGCCCGCGCCACACATTCCTGAAAGGCCGACATGCCTGCACTGCGCCATACCCTTTGCCAAGCCATCGTGGTCGCGTTCACGGCGCTGCTCGTTGCCCATTCCGCGCTCGCCGACGAAGCGGCGATACGCAAGAATTTCGCCGAGCAGATGCCCGATTTCCCGAAGATCGACGAGATCAGCAAGTCGCCGATTCCCGGTGTTTACGAATTGCGCGTCGGCGCGGAAATTTTCTACAGCGACGAGCAGGGCAACTACCTGATCGACGGCCAGTTGATCGAAACGCGCACCCGCAGCAACCTCACCGAAGCCAGGCTGAACAAGATCAACGCGATCGATTTCGCGGCGCTGCCGTTGAAAGACGCGCTGGTGTGGAAGGTCGGCAGCGGGGCGCGCAAGATGGCCGTCTTCGCCGACCCGAACTGCGGCTACTGCAAGCGCTTCGAGCGCGATCTGCAACGCGTCAAAGACGTCACGGTCTACACCTTCCTGATTCCGATCCTGGGGGGCGATTCACCCGAGAAGTCACGCAACATCTGGTGCTCCAAAGACAGCACGGCGGCGTGGCGCAACTGGATGCTGGACGGCGTCGCGCCCGCGCGCACGCAGGGCGAGTGCGACGCCGGCGCGATCGAGCGCAATACCGCGCTCGCACGCAAGCACCGCGTCAACGGCACGCCGGCGATCGTGTTTGAAGACGGCAAGCGGGTTCCCGGTGCGATGAGCACCGAGCAGATCGAGAAACAACTGGTCGCGAGCCGCGGCGCAAAGTAGGCCGGGAGTCCAAGCCGACGCGCTCATGATCACCCACAGCATCGGCGTCGAAGACCCGAGCGCGCACCTCTATCGTGTGACCTTGACCGTGCCGCGGCCTGCGGCGCGGCAGCGCCTGAGCCTCCCGGTATGGATTCCCGGCAGCTACCTCGTGCGCGAGTTTGCGCGCCACCTGTCGGCGCTCGAGGCGCGCCAGGGGCGCCGCCGGATCTTGCTGGAACAGATCGACAAGACGACCTGGGTCGCAGCGTGCGAGGGCAGGGGCGCGCTCAGGCTCAGCTACCTCGTGTACGCGTTCGATACGTCGGTGCGCGCCGCCTATCTCGATCCAAGCCGCGGCTTCTTCAACGGCACCAGCATGTGCCTGCGCGCCGAAGGTTTCGAGGCGCGGCCGCAGCGCCTGGTGCTGCGTTCGCTGCCGCGCGGGTGGGAGGTGGCGACCACGTTGCCGGCGCTTGCAGTGAATGCGGCGGGCAAGGGCAGCTACCAGGCCGCCGACTACGACGAACTTGTCGATCACCCGGTCGAGATGGGCAAGTTCTGGCGCGGCCGATTTGTCGCCTGCGGCATCGCGCATGAGTTCGTCGTCGCCGGCGCCTTGCCCGATTTCGACAGCGCGCGCCTGCTCGCCGATGTGCAGCGCCTGTGCGAACACGAAATCGGGTTCTGGCACCCGCGGGCCGGGCCGCGCGCTCGAATCAGCTCGAAAGAAATTCCTTTCCGGCGCTATCTGTTCATGCTGAACGCGGTTGACGAAGGCCACGGCGGTCTGGAGCATCGCTCGAGCACGGCATTGATCGCGTCTCGGCGCAACCTGCCGCGCAACGGCGACGCCAGCAGCAGCGACGGTTATGTGAGCCTGCTCGGGCTGATCGCCCACGAATACTTCCACAGCTGGAACGTGAAGCGCATGCGGCCCGCGCAGTTCCAGAGTCTGGACTATGCGCGCGAAAACTACACCGAACTGCTCTGGTTCTTCGAGGGCTTCACGTCGTACTACGATGACCTGACGCTGGTGCGCAGTTCCATGATCGATGCCGAGCGCTACCTCGGGCTGCTGGGCAAGACGATCAACAACGTGCTGGCCACGCCCGGGCGTCAGGTGCAAAGCGTGGCCCAGGCGAGTTTCGACGCGTGGACCAAGTACTACCGCGCCGACGAGAACACGCCGAATGCCACGATCAGCTACTACGCCAAGGGTTCGCTGGTTGCGCTCGCGCTCGACCTCACACTGCGCGCCGGCCGCACCGGCACGCTCGACGACGTGATGCGACACCTCTGGCGCACCAGCCGCGGCGGCCCGATTTCGCGCGCCGACATCGGCGCCGCGCTGCGCAGCGTGGGCCGGCGTTCCTTCGAGAAGGAATTGACAGCGTGGGTCGATGGCGTGCGCGAGCTGCCGTTGCAGGAGCTGCTGCAATCTTTTGGGGTCGAGTGGCAG
>JAEMQF010000156.1 GCA_022758925.1 Burkholderiales bacterium
CGAAGGCGGCAGCAACGGCGGGCTGTTGGTGGGCGCGGTCGCGACGCAGCGCCCCGAATTGTTCAATGCCGTCGTCTGCCAGGTGCCGCTGCTCGACATGCGGCGCTTTCACAAGCTGCTGGCCGGCGCTTCCTGGATGGCCGAGTATGGCGACCCGGACGATGCCGAGCAATGGCGCTTCATATCGCGCTACAGCCCGTACCAGAACCTGCGGCGTGACGCGAAGTATCCCCGGATGTTGATCACGACCTCGACCCGCGATGACCGCGTGCACCCCGGCCACGCGCGCAAGATGGCGGCGCGCCTGATCGAGTTCGGGCATGAGGTGCTGTACTACGAAAACATCGAAGGCGGGCATGGCGGAGCTGCCGACAATGCGCAGCGCGCCTTCGTCCAGGCGCTCGAATTCAGCTATCTGTGGCAGCAACTCGGCGCCGGCTCAAGTCAGCCGGCACCCATGCTGAAGTGAAGGCCCAGGACGTTCTCGACTTCTGGTTCGGCGCTCCTGGCAGCGCCGAATTCGGGCAATTGCGCGCGCCCTGGTTTCGCAAGGACCCGGCGTTCGACAAGCTCATCGCACAGCGCTTCGGGCCGACCGTGGACGCCGCGCTCGCAGGCCGATTGCGCGACTGGGACGCTGCTGCGCCATCGGCGCTGGCGCACATCATCGTGCTCGACCAGTTCACGCGCAACATCTTTCGCGACACGCCCAAGGCATTTGCCGGCGATGCGCTGGCGCTCGCCGCGGCCTGCGCACTGCTCGACAGCGGCGCCGACGCCGCGCTGCCGCCGGTGCAACGCAGTTTCGTCTACCTTCCGCTCGAACATGCCGAAGACCTGGCGCTGCAGCAGCGCTGCGTGGCCGGGTTCACGGCGCTTGCGGCACAACATGCAGCGCTGCAAAACATGCTCGACTACGCGCTGCGCCACCAGCAAGTGATCCAGCGCTTCGGCCGCTTTCCGCATCGCAACGCCGTGTTGGGCCGGGCGTCGACAGCCGAGGAGCTTGCGTTTCTCGACGAACCCGGTTCGCGCTTCTAGGAGCCTGCCGCGCGCCTAGAACCCACGGTACGCGGCTGCGAACGCAAGCGCATTGGCGCGCACCACGCCGGCGTCGAGCCCGGGTTTGTAGAGCGCCGAGCCGATGCCGAAACCGTTCGCCCCGGCAGCGCGGTAGGCCACCATGTTCGCGGTCGTGATCGAACCCACCGGCAAGAACAAGGTGCTGGCGTCGAACACCGCGCGCCAGGCCTTGAGCATCGCGGGCGAAATCGCCTCGGCGGGGAACAGCTTCAGCGCAACCGCGCCTGCGGCGAGTGCGGCGAAACCTTCGCTGGGCGTTGCCACACCCGGCAGGCACGCCAGATCCAGGCGCCGCGCCTCGCGCACGACAGCAGCATCGAAATTCGGCGCGACCACCATCGCACCGCCCGCCGCCGCCACATCGCGCACCGCGGCCGCCGTCAACACTGTGCCGGCGCCGATCATGGCTTGCGGGAAGGCTTGTGCCAAGGCCAATATGCTGTCCAGCGGCCGCGGCGAATTCAACGGCACTTCGATCAGACTCCAGCCCGCGTCGAGCAGCGCGGTGCCGACGGGCAATGCTTCATGCGGTGCAATGCCGCGCAGAATCGCGATCAGCGGCAACTGCTTGAATGCGGCGCCGAACCTGGCGTTGCCCGAACTCATGTCGCGCCCTCGGCCGGCGCGCCGGGTTGGCCGTGCAAGGCCTGGGCCACCAACCACAGGCCGCGCCAACCCGCGGCTGCGCCAAGTGTCTTCACGCCGATTCCTTGTTGCGACAAGGCGCGTTCATAGCGCTGTGTCAGGGCCTCAGCACCGACCACGAGCACCTCGGCGCCGCGATCCAGGCCCAGGCCATGGTTCAGCTGCGATCGCAACTCTTCGCCGATCACCAGACCCGACAGGTAGCTCGACAGCGCCTCGGTGCCGATGCGGCCGAACAACGACAGCGTGCGCACGCTGAATGCGGTCTGCATCAGGCTGCGGCTCGACAACGCCAGCGCCACGCCCTGGTCGAAAGCCGGCGCGTCGAGTTCGGTGCCGTCAGGCGGCATCGAGCGCGCCAGCAACGAATGGCGGCGCAGCAAGGCGTAGAACTCGCCCGTCATGAGCGTCGAAAAACTCTCGACACGCCGCGCGCGCACCTGCACCCACTTGCTGTGTGTTCCGGGCAATACGAGCAAGGCGTCCGCGCGTCCAAGCAAATGCAATGCACCAAAGATCTGCGATTCTTCGCCGCGCATCACGTCTGGAATTCCGGCCTGATTGCAGCTCAGGCCGGGCAGGATCGCGATGCGCCGCGAACCGATCCAGGTCAGCTTGCGGCACAGGTCTTCGATGCGCGCCGGACACGCGCAGTACGGCGCCTCGACCCAGCCTTGTTTGCTGCCCGCCATGCCGCCGATGAGACACAGGGTATCGGCTGGTGCCATCCAGTCGCCGAAATGTTCGTCGAACACCGCTTCAAACTCGGCCGGTCGCAGGCGGGCGGCGCCGCGATCGACGCTGCGCTGCTCGAGCACAGCGCCGTCGGCGCCGAGGCGCGCGCCGCGCAGCGAGGTCGTGCCCCAATCGATGCCTAGCAAGTGGCTCATCGCTGCGGTCATTGAAGTGCTGCGGGGTTGTGGCTTCGGCCGGCGCTGCGCGCCCTGACTTGGCGGCGCCAAGTTAGGCGCCATGGTAGGTGCGCGCAGAGCGGCAAGAGCCAGCCCTGATATTCTCGGCCCATGAAGGTCAGCGAAGCGCTCCGAATGCTTCAAGCCGACGGCTGGTACTTGGTCGCAACTCGTGGGAGTCATCGCCAATTCAAGCACGCGAGCAAGCCTGGCCGCGTCACTGTTCCTGGCAAACCGAGCGATGATCTGGCGCCCGGCACACTGAACAGTATGCAGAAACAGGCCGGTCTAAAGTCGTGAGGCCATATGCGCTACGCCATCGTCATCGAAAAAGCGGAAGGTAACTACTCCGCATACGTGCCAGACCTTCCAGGTTGCGTCGCAACCGGGGCCACCGTCGCGGAAGTCGAGGCTGAAATTCGGGAAGCCATTGTCTTCCACGTGGAAGGTCTTCGCGAGGACGGATTGCCAATTCCCGATGCGGCGAGTCAAGTCGAATACATCGACATTGCAGCGTAGCGGTTGATTGTGGCTTCGGCCGGCGCAGCGCTTCAATGGTTGTCACGCGGGACGAACGCGCCTCGGCGGCCTACCAGGAAGTCCAGGTCGGCGCCTTCATCGGCTGGCAACACATGGTCGACATAGAGCTTCCAGTAGCCGCTGGCCAAGGGCGGAACGGGTGGCTTCCACGCCGCCAGGCGCCGCGCCAGTTCGACGTCGCTGACATGCAGCTGCAGGCTGCGCCTGGGAACATCGAGCTCGATCAGGTCGCCGTTTTGCACCACGGCTAGCGGCCCGCCGGCCGCCGCCTCGGGCGCGCTGTGCAGCACGACCGTGCCGTAGGCCGTGCCGCTCATGCGCGCGTCGCTGATTCGCACCATGTCGGTGATGCCCTTGCGCAGCACTTTCGGCGGCAGCGGCATGTTGCCGACCTCGGCCATTCCGGGGTAGCCCTTGGGGCCGCAGTTCTTCAGCACCAGGATGCAGTTTTCGTCGACATCCAGGTTCTCATCGTTGATCCGGGAATGGAAGTCTTCGATGTTCTCGAAGACCACCGCGCGGCCCTTGTGCACCATCAATTTCGGCGTTGCGGCGCTGGGCTTGATGACGGCGCCGCGCGGCGCAAGATTGCCGCGCAACACCGCGATTCCGGCCTTCTCCTTGAAGGGCTTGGCCACCGTCTTGATGACGCGCGGATCGAAGTTCTGCGCATCGGCGATGTTCTCGCGCAGCGTCTTGCCGGTCGCCGTGACATGGCCCAGATGCAGGCTGTCGGAAATCTCCTTCATCACCGCCGGCAGCCCACCCGCATAACAAAAGTCTTCCATCAGGTGCTCGCCCGAGGGCTGCAGGTTCACCAGGCAAGGCATCTCGCTGCCCAGGCGTTCGAAGTCGTCGATTCCGAGCTTGACGCCGATGCGCCCCGCAATCGCGATCAGGTGGATCACGGCATTCGTCGAGCCGCCGATCGCGGCCAGGGTGCGGATCGCGTTCTCGAAGGCTTCACGCGTCAAGATGTCGGACAGCAACTGGTCCTCGTGCACCATGTCGACGATGCGCCGCCCGGCGTTGCGCGCGATCACGTTGCGGCGGCCGTCGACCGCCGGATAAGCGGCGTTGCCGGGCAGCCCGACGCCAAGGGCCTCGACCATGCTCGCCATCGTCGAGGCCGTTCCCATCGTCATGCAATGGCCGTGGCTGCGGTGCATGCAGCTTTCGGCGTCGAAGAAGTCAGCGAGCTTGAGCGTGCCGGCGCGCACCTGTTCGCTCATGCTCCAGACGCCGGTGCCCGAACCGAGCTCCTGGCCGCGCCACTTGCCGTTGAGCATCGGCCCACCCGAGACGCCGATCGTCGGCAAGTCGGCACTCGCCGCGCCCATCAGCAGTGAGGGCGTCGTCTTGTCGCAACCCATCAGCAACACGACACCGTCCACCGGATTGCCGCGAATGCTTTCTTCGACGTCCATGCTCGCCAGGTTGCGGTACAGCATCGCGGTCGGGCGCAACAGCGTCTCGCCGAGCGACATCACCGGAAACTCGAGCGGAAACCCGCCCGCCTCGTAGACGCCGATCTTCACCTGCTCGGCCAGCGTGCGGAAATGCGAATTGCACGGCGTCAGTTCGCTGAAGGTGTTGCAGATGCCGATCACCGGCCGGCCGTCGAACTGGTCGTGCGGCACACCCTTGCCCTTGACCCAACTGCGATAGGCGAAACCGTCGCGGTCCTGGCGCCCGAACCATTGTTGGCTGCGAAGGTCTTGGGGCTGCTTGCGGGGCTTGCTGCTCATGGCGATGAATCCAAAAAGGGCTACGGGTTTGATGCCGCGCATTATGGGCGGGCGGCGCCGCGCCCAGTGCTATCGTGGCCGGCGATGAACCCGCCCGCAAGCAGCGCCGCGCGCTCGCGACCCGACCCGCCGATTCCGTATCTGCAGCGGGTGCGCGAGTACTACCTGGCCCTCGGCTACGGCGCGCCGTACGAATGGGCGTGGGTTGCCGACGTGCCGCTGCAGCGCCTGCCCAGGCCGCTCGGATCATGCCGTGTCGCACTCGTCACGACCGCGGCGCTGCGCCAGGCGGGCCAGGGCGAGCAGCGTCCCGGCGCGCCGTACAGCGCGCAGGCCAAGTTCTATCGTGTGTACTCCGGCGCGACTGACGTCGACCCCGAGCTGAGCATTGCGCATGTGGCGATCGATCGCGTGCACACGAGCGGCGCAGACCTGGGAAGCTTCTTCCCGCTGCGGGCCTTGCGCGACGCCGCCGCGTCCGGCCGGACGGGTGCGCTTGCAGCCCGCTTTCACGGCCTGCCGACGAACCGCAGCCAGCGCACGACGACGCAGGTGGACGCGCCCGAACTCGTTCAACGCTGCCTTGACGACGCTGTGGATGCGGTGCTGCTCGTCGCCAACTGCCCCGTCTGCCACCAATGCGTCGCACTCGCGGCCAACCAACTCGAGGCGCGTGGCATCGCCAGCGTCGTCATGGGCTGTGCGAAAGACATCGTCGAACACATCGGCGTGCCACGCTTCGTGTTCTCCGATTTTCCGCTGGGCAACGCCGCGGGCCGGCCGAACGACCGCGAATCGCAGCGCAGCACGCTCGAACTCGCGCTGCGCCTGCTCGAATCCGCGACCGAGCCGCGATGCACGGTTCAGTCGCCATTGCGCTGGAGTGCCAGCGACGCGTGGAAGCTCGACTATTGCAATGTCGAGCGGCTGAGCGCGCAGGAGATCGCCCAGCGCCGCGCCGAGTTCGACCTTGCGAAGGCGCAGGCAAGGCTGTTGCGCGAGGGCTAGCAGCGCGTGGATTCGATGGCGAAGCAGACCGCGCCGGGCCTGTGCCGGTTCGCTTCCCGCAGCGCGGCTGCTTGCGCTCAGAGGCTGAGAGTTTTTCGAGCGTGCCCGAGCAGCGCGCCAGAAGGCGCATGATCTAGGCTGAGCCCGGACACAAACAGTCCTGAGGACTGTTTGTGCCTGGCGAAGGCCAGGGCCTCCTGGCCCTGGCGCAAAGCGCAGGCATAGCTCGGGCTATGGCGAGCATTTGCAACGACGAGCAGGCGTCTTCTGGCGTGATGAGCGGGCATGATCGAAAGACTCTCAGCCTCTCAGAGCCAACCGGCGCGCCGAAAGCGCCAGTAGAGCAGTGCGGAGGCGCAGGCAATGATGCCCAGCGCCATCGGGTAACCGAAGGCCCACTTCAGCTCGGGCATGTGTTCGAAGTTCATGCCCCAGATGCCGGCCAGCGCTGTGGAAACGGCAAAGATCGCGGCCCAGGCGGCCAGGCGCTTCGTCGTTTCCGATTCTTCGATCGTCACCATCGACAGGTTGACCTGGATCGCGGTGGCGATGGTTTCGCGAATGGCATCGATCGAGCCGTTGATTCGCGTCAGGTGGTCGTGCACGTCGCGAAAGTATTCCTGCGTGCTCATGCACACCGCCGGCACGCGCCCGCCGTGCAGCTTGCTCGCCACCTCCAGCAGCGGCGCCACCGCATGGCGCAAGACCGTGGCGCGGCGTTTCAACGCATACAGCCGCTCGATATTCGTGCGCGCGGCGCGCGGCGTGAAGATCTGGGACTCGATCGCGTCGAACTCGGTTTCGATCGCGTCCAGCAACGGGAAATAGCGGTCGACGACGGCGTCCATCAGCGCGTAGAGCACGAAACCCGCGCCATGGCGCAACAGATGCGGCTCGCGTTCGCAGCGCTCGCGCACGCCCTTGAAACTCTGCGCACTGCGGCTGCGAGCCGAGAGCACGAAGTTCTGCCCGACGAAGACCGCCACCTCGCCGGCATGCAACTCGGCGCCTTCGGTTTCGAGCAGACGCATCACGACGAACACGGTGTCGCCGTATTCCTCGATCTTCGGCCGCTGGTGGCCATGGCTCGCGTCCTCCACCGCAAGTTCGTGGAGCCCGAACTCCTTTTGCATCTGCGCCAGTTCGGCGTCGGTCGCATCGCGCAGCGCGACCCAGACGAAGCAGTCTGGCCGCTGCACCCAGTCGCCGATCTGATCGATGGCGATGTCGGCGAGCTTGTGGCCGTCTTGGTAAGCGACGCAGTTGATGAGCATGGGCAGGACCCTGACGCGACAAAGGCGCGGCATCTTCTCATGCGCGGCGCGCCGCGGGCGCGTGCGAAGTTCCATCTCGCGTCGTGCAGGCCGTGACAGCGGCCGCGGCGTGCAGCAATGCACTAAGCTCGGCCCATGACCGCCGTGCCCGAGCGCAGCGTCGAGCTCAAGCCCGATCCGGCGATCGGCTTCTCCGGCATCCAGGCCAGCCGCCAGTGTGGTGCGCCAAGCTGCAAAATCGCAAGTCACATCCCAACCGGAGCCCCTGCCATGGCCGAGCCACGCCCCAGCATCGCCGACAAACGACGCAGCTTTCGCCGCATGCACGAAGCCGGCTGCTTCATCATCCCCAACCCGTGGGACGTGGGCAGCGCGCGTTACCTGCAAGGGCTGGGTTTCAAGGCACTGGCCAGCACGAGCTCCGGCTTCGCCTGGTCGCAGGGTCACGCCGACAACACGATCTCGCGCGAGATGGCGCTCGGCCACCTGCGCGAGATGGTTGCCGCGACCGATGTGCCGCTAAATGCCGACTTCGAAAGCGGCTTCGCGCGCGACGCCGCCGGCGTCGCTGAAAGCGTGCGCCTCGCAGTGGAAACCGGCGTCGCCGGCCTGTCGATCGAAGACTCGACCGGCGTCGCCGCCCGGCCATTGTTCGAGATCGACGAAGCGGTGCAGCGCATGCGCGCTGCGCGAATTGCCATCGACCGCTCAGGCGCCGATACGCTGTTGGTCGGCCGCGCCGAATGTTTTCTGGTCGGCAGGCCCGACCTCGACGAGACCATTGCCCGGCTCCAGGCCTACGCGAACGCCGGCGCCGACTGCCTGTACGCGCCGGGCCTGCGCACGCCGCAGCAGATCGCCGCCGTGGTGGCGGCGCTTGCGCCCAAGCCGGTGAATCTGCTGGTGGGGTCGGCCAGCGCCTTGACGCTGCAGGCGATCGCCGAACTTGGCGTGCGCCGCGTCAGTGTCGGCGGGGCGCTGGCGCGCAGCGCCTGGGGAGGGTTCATTCGCGCCGCGAAATTGTTGGCGGAGAAAGGCCAGTTCGATGGCTTCGCTGACGCCGCGCCGGGCGCCGAACTGAATTCGTTCTTCGGCGCCGATCTCGGGCAGCGCGGCGGCGCTTGAGCCGGCGCTATGCGCCGACGGGCGCGTGGTGCGGGCGCAGCGCCTGCGCACGGGCGCCAGCCGAACGTTTGCCATGAGCAGCAGACGCCGCTACCCCGGTGGCTGCCCGCTCGATGGAAGGATTGGGAGTCACCTCTCCAACGCGCGCAAGAGCTTGGGATGCTTGACCGCAACCTTCAGCAGTGTGCGTGCGGCACCCGTTGGCTCGCGGCGCCCCTGCTCCCAGTCTTGTAGAGTCCTCGCCGACACGCCCAGCAGCAGCGCGAACTCTTGCTGCGACAGGCCGATGCTGGCTCTTGCCTGCGCGGCCGCAGGCAGCTTGACCTTCGTGACACGCGCCGCCTGACCGCGCCGCATTTGCTTTGTCGACGCCAACAAGTCGGCTCGAAACTTTTGCACTTCAGATCGCATCTTCAATCCCTTTCTTCAGCTGCGCGAGGAACGACGCAGGCAAGTTGTCAAACTTCGTCTTGGAGTAGACGATCAGCAGCCACACCGTGCCGTCGGGTGCGATGAAGTAGATGACGCGCGCACCACCGCGCTTACCAGCGCCCGACTAGGCGCAAGTCCCGCACGGGAATTGGTTCTCGTGACGCCCAACGCAATGCGTACAAACAGCGAGGTCCGCAGCAGCAGCAGCAACGGCTCAGCGCTTGCGCGCAAGCGTCAGCCCGTCGCCGACGGTCAGGATCGCAATCTCGACGCGCTGATCCCGGTGCAGCTTTGCATTCAGCGCCTGCAGTGCCGCCGTGTCGTCGTCTTTCGCCGGGCGCGCGACGGCGCCGCCCCACAGCGTGTTGTCAAACCCGATCAGACCCCCGGCGCGCACCAGCTTCAGGCAGCGCTCATAGTAGGCGTCGTAGTTCGTCTTGTCGGCATCGATGAAGGCGAAGTCGTAGCTGCCCGCTTCGCCGGCCGTCAACCTTGCGTCCAGGGTCTGCACCGCCGGCGCCAGCACGAGTTCGATCTTGTGTTCGACGCCCGCCTGCTTCCAGAACGGCCTGCCGATGCGCGTGTATTCGTCGCTGATGTCGCAGGCGAGCAAATGCCCGGAGTCGGGCAGCGCGAGCGCCACCGTCAATGCGCTGTAGCCGGTGAAGGTGCCGATTTCGAGCGTGCGCCGCGCGCCCATCAGTTTCACCAGCAGCGCCATGAACTGGCCCTGGTCGGGTGCGATCTGCATGCCGGCGTGCGCATGCAGGCGCGTCGCCTCGCGCAGCGCGGCTTGCGCCGGGTGTTCGCGCAGCGAGTTGTCGAGCACATACTGGTAGAGGCGGTCGTCGATCTGAACCGTGCGCAGCGTCATGGCTTTGGCCTCCTGGCTGGCGCGATTGTGCGACGCCCCGGCACATCGGCCGTGGTCTGCGCGACTGGCTTGCGGTTCGGGGCGCGCGCCGCATGCCCTTGGCGGCGAGCCTTGACCCAGGCATTGCCCAAGAATTCGGCACTTCACCCAAACCGGCTGGTATCCTGAGGCGCACTTCGTTTCTCCCGAAGGACGCCGCCATGGCCGACCCCAGCCTCACCACCCGCATCGTGCACTCCGACCGGCACTTCGGCGTCGAGCACGGTGGCATTCACATGCCCGTGCACAGCTCGGTGCAATACGGCTTCGAGCGCGCCGAAGACCTGATCGGCGTGTTCCAGGGCACGCTGAAGAACAGCTTCAACTATGCGCGCCAGGGCACGCCGACCACGGCCGCGCTCGAAGCCTTGGTCACGAGCCTCGAGCAGGGCCGCGGCAGCGTCTGTTTCGCCACCGGCATGGCCGCACTCAGCGCCGTGTTCCTGACCTTGCTGCGCGCGGGCGACCACATCGTGTCGAGCCGGCATGTGTTCGGCAATACGAACAGCCTGTTCGGCACGCTGGGCGACCTCGGCATTGGCGTGAGCAAGGTTGATGCCGGCTCGCTGGCGGCGGTCGAAGCCGCGTTGCAGCCGAACACGCGTCTGGTGTTCGTCGAGACGATCGCGAACCCGGGAACGCAGATCCCCGATCTGGCCGGAATCGGCGAGCTGTGCCGCAAGCGAGGCTTGCTTTACGTGGTCGACAACACCGTCACCTCGCCGGCGCTGTTCCTGCCGCGCAGCGTCGGCGCCGGGCTCGTCGTGAATTCACTGACGAAAACGATTGCCGGCCACGGCGCAGCGCTCGGCGGCGCCGTCACTGACACCGGGCAGTTCGATTGGAACGTGTACCCCAACATCTTCGCCAACTATCGCCAGGGCGAGCCCGCCGGCTGGGGCTTGCAGCAGATCCGCAAGAAGGGCCTGCGCGACATGGGCGGCTCGCTCTCGTCGCAGCAGGCGCACCAGATCAGCCTGGGCGCCGAGACGATTGCGTTGCGAGTCGCGCACAGCAGCAGCACGGCGCTGGCGCTGGCGCGGTTCCTGCAGGCGCACCCGCGCGTCGCGGCCGCGCATTACCCGATGCTCGAGACGCACCCGCAACATGCCCGGGCGCGCCAGCTCTTTGGCGCGGGCTCGTGGCTGCTCGCCTTCGAGTTGCGCGATCCCGGCACGATGCTCGGTGTGCTGAACCGGATGCAGGTGGCGATCAAGGCCACCGGAATCGGCGACACGCGCACCCTCGTGATTCCGGTGGCTCCCACCATTTTTTGGGAGATGGGTGCCAGCGCGCGCGCCGAGATGGGCATCGCCGAGGGGCTGGTGCGGGTCTCGGTCGGCCTTGAAGAGGCGCAGGACCTGATTGCCGACTTCGGCCAGGCGCTGGGTTGAACGGGGGTCAGGGCGCATGCGAACTTTGCGCGCGCTGGTGTTGATGGCGCTCCTGGTGTGCGCCGGCGGCATGGGCGCGAATGCCGCGGCACTGACGCGCGCGCAGGCCCTGGCCGCACTCAGCCACAGCGAGCCGCAGCAACGCCTGGCGGGTGTCAGGCGGCTGGCCGAGATCGGCACGATGGACGACGCGCAGCGCCTGATCGGGACCCTGGCCGACGCGGATGAAGCGCTGCGCGTGATCACCACTGCCGCGGTGTGGCAGATCTGGGGCCGCTCCGGCGACATCGCCATCGACGAACTGTTCGCACGCGGCATCGGCCAGATGGAGGCGGCGCAACTCGATCACGCGCTCGCCACCTTCAGCCAAGTCGTGCGCCTCAAACCGGACTTTGCCGAAGGCTGGAACAAACGTGCCACGGTCAACTTCCTGCTCGGGCGCAACCTCGAATCGCTGCAAGACTGTGACGAAGTTCTCAAGCGCAACCCACATCACTTCGGTGCCTTGTCGGGCGCGGGCCAGATTCATCTGCAGCTCGGCAATGCGCAGCAGGCGCTGGAGTTCTTCCGCCGCGCGGTCGAGGTCAACCCGACACTGGACGGGCCGGCGCAGATGATTCCGCTGCTCGAGCAGTTCCTGCGTGACAAAGGCCACGATTCGACCTGACGCTGCGGTGCTGCAAAGCGCGCGGGCGGCCTGGGAGCGTGTCGGGCTTTGGGTCGGGCCCGTGCCGGCACCGGGCTGACGGCGCCGACTCGCGCGAGCCTGTCGAGCTTCGGCCCGGATCGATCGGGAATTCAAGGCCAACTTCACCGCCTTATTCCTCGATCGACTCCGGCCCATGGGTGGCCCAATCAGGTACGGCCTTCAAGTCAGAGCGGTGTCTCGACCTGCATGCCAACCGTGAGCGCGAGTACACATGGTCGACGAGGAATCGAAGAACCCCCCCCAGGGCAGCCCTGCGGTGCCGATGGGCGAGCCGGGCAGCGCTACGCCGCTGCGGCCGAGCCAGGGCCGCAAGATGCAGCGCGCGCCATCGCTTTCGCGCAGCGCCGGCGTGTTGACGCTGCAGGCGCGCGCCCTGGCGCATGAACGCTTCCGCTCGGCAGCGACCTCGGTCGTGACCGAGCTCGCGCTGCGTTTGGGTTGTGAACGCGTCTGCATCGGCTTTTACCGCCAGGGGCGCTTGCGCATCGGCGCGATGTCGGGCACCGCCGACATCCGCCAGCAACGAAACCTCGCCCGCTCCATCGTCGGCGCGATGGAAGAGGCCATCGACCAGGCCAGCATGGTGGTGCATCCGGCGCCGCAAGGCACCTCGCTCACGGTGACGCTCGCGCACGCCGAACTGGCGCAGTTGAACGGCCAACTGTCGATTTGCAGCGTGCCCGTCGTCGGCCGCCGCCGCGCCTACGGTGCGCTCGTGTTCGAACGCCAAGGGGGTTTCGACGCACGCGCCGTCGAGGCCGCGAAAGACGCAGCGCTGTTCGTCGGGCCGGTGCTCGAACTGAAACACCGGATCGAGCAGCCCCTGGGTGGTCGCATCGTCGACGCCGTGTCGCCGCGTCGAGGCAGCGCCTCCCTGTTCCGGCTCGGTACCTGGCAAGTCGGCGGCGCCGCTGCAGCGCTGGTGCTGCTCGCAGCGGCGCTCTGGCCCGCGAGCTACCGGGTCGTGGCACCGGCACGGGTCGAAGGCGAAGGCCAGCGCGTCATCGCCTCCCCGGTCGACGGATTCTTGCGGTCGGTGGCGCTGCGGCCCGGTGAGACGGTGCAGGCGGGCCAGGTGCTGGTGGCGCTCGACGACCGCGATCTCGCGCTCGAACGCGGCAAATCGAACGCCGAGATCGCGCAGCTCGACAACCTGTACCGCGACGCATTGACGAAGGACGACGCGGCGCAGATCGTGATCGCGCATTCCAAGCTCGAGCAGGCGCAGGCGCAGCTCGGCCTGGTGGAGAGCCAACTCGAGCGTATCCAGTTGCGGGCGCCGTTCGACGGTGTGCTGCTCTCCGGCGATCTGATGCAATCGATCGGCATGCCTGTCAAGCGCGGCCAGGAGCTGATGACGGTCGCCCCCGACCTCTCGTTCCGGGTCGTCGCCGAGGTCGACGAGCAGGACATTGCCGTGCTGCGCAACGGCCAGACCGCGCAGGTGCTGTTCGGCGCTTTCGCGCAGGACTCGCTGGCCATGACCGTGATGCGCATCGCACCCATGGCAACCACGATCGACGGCCGCAACGTGTTCGAAGTCGACGGCCGAGTCCAGGGCTCGACCGCAGCGCTGCGGCCGGGCTTGCGCGGCGTGGTTCGCATCGACATCGAGCGCACCTTGTTGGGCTGGGTCTGGTGGCACCGGACAAGCCAATGGATGCGCCGCACGCTGTGGCGGGTGCTGGGGTGAGCCTCGACGCTGAGCCCGGCTGCGCCGAAGCGGCGCGGGCCGAGCGCCGGGCCGCCATCGGCCAGAGGCCGATGGCCTTCGGCAGGCACAGACAGTCCGCAGGGACTGTCTGTGTCCGGCCTCAGCCCGCAAGCCGGCCCGCGTCCCCCCGGGGGACCGGCCGACGTATGCGTCGGACGAGGGGCTCCATCGCGCCGGCCCGCGTCCCCCCGGGGGACCGGCCGACGTACCCGTCGGACGAGGGGCTAATTTGAGAGACCCCCTGCTGTCACCCGACTGGTACCGCCTGGCGAACATGCGGCCGCGGCTGCGCGGCGGCGTGCGCGTGTCGCGCCAAAGCGTGCGCGGCGAAACCTGGTACGTGCTGTCCGACCCGGTCACGGGCCGGCACCACCGCTTCAACGACATGGCCTACTCGCTGGTCGGCAGTTGCAACGGGCATGCCACGCTGGACGAGGTATGGTCAGCGCGCGTCGCGGCCGAGGGCGACGACGCTCCCTCGCAGGCCGAGACGATCCGCATCTTCGCGCAGGCGTTCGCCGCGAACCTGTTCGTCGGCGACGTCGCGCCCGACGCCGCGGCGCTGGTCCGCGCCAACACCCGCGTCGAAGGCAAACGCTGGCGCGCGTCGATCAACCCGCTCGCATTCCGCGTGCCGCTGTGGGACCCGGATCGCTTCTTGTCGGAGCAGGTGCACCGGGTCGCCTGGCTCTTCAGCCGGCGCGCGCGGGTCGGCATCGGCGCGATTCTCCTGCTCGGCGCCCTGCTGCTGGCGGTGAACTTCGGCGCGGTCAGCAACGCCACGCTGCGCGATCTCGGCACCGGGCGCATGCTGCTGCTGCTGTGGCTGATGTACCCTCTGATGAAGGGGCTGCATGAGCTGGGGCATGCGTTCGCGGTCAAGGTGCATGGCGGCGACGTGCACGAGGTCGGCGTGACGCTGATGCTGTTGACGCCGCTGCCCTACGTCGACGCGTCGGCGTCGGTCGGTTTTGCCGAAAAGGAACAACGCATCGAAGTCGCTGCCGCCGGCATCGTGGTCGAGGCGCTGCTGGCCAGTTTCGCGTGTGTGCTTTGGCTCCTGCTCGAACCCGGCTGGCTGAAAGACGCCTGCTTTGCCGTGGTCTTCATCGGCGCGCTGTCGACGCTGGCGGTGAACGGCAACCCGCTGTTGCGCTTTGACGGTTACCACGTGCTGTGCGACGCCGCCGAACTGCCGAACCTGGCGCTGCGCAGCATCCAGTACTGGCAGTACCAGGTCAAGCGCCGCTTGCTGGGCGTGGGCGGCGTTCGCTTCGGCGGCCGCGCAAAGGGCGAACGCCCGTGGCTCATCGCCTACGCGCCGCTGGCGTGGGGGTACCGCAGCGCGCTCCTCATTCTGGTGGCGGTGGTGGCCGCAAATTGGAGCGGCGCCCTTGGCCTCTGCATGCTCGCGCTTGCAGCGTGGTCGGTGCTGTTCAAGCCGGCCTGGGCCGCGTTGTGCTGGGTTGCGAAATCGCCCGAGCTGAGCGGCCGGCGGCCGCGCGCCGTGCTCGCGCTGCTGCTGATATTGAGCGTGCTCGGTGGGCTCGGCGTCGGCGTGCCGCTGCCGCAGCGCACGCATGCGCCGGGCGTCGTCTGGTTGCCCGACGAAGCGCTGGTGCGCCTGGCGACCGACGGTTTCGTCGACCAGTTCGCGGTTCAAGACGGCGAAGTCATCGAAGCCGGCACAACGATTGCCGAGCTCAGCAACGAGCCCTTGCTCGTCGAGCTGGTGCGGGTCGAGGCGTTGATCGAACGCGCACGGGTCGAGCACGCGCTGCGCTTCGAGTTCGAGGCGCAACGCGCCAAGGCCGCGGAAGACGAACTGGTGCACCTGGACGCCGAGCGCGAACGCCTGCGCGAGCGCGTGGCGGGGCTGACCGTGCGCGCGGCGATCGGCGGCCGCGTCGTGATCGACCCGCGCCGCATCGTTGCCGGGCAATTCGTGCCGCAAGGCGAGTTGATCGCGCAGGTGCTGGCCGATGACGCGCCGCTGGTGCGCACGCTGGTGCGCAATGAAGACATCGCGCTCGTGCGCGAGCGTCCGGGCGTGATCAGCGTCGAACTGGCGCACGCCGACGCCGGTGCGCTGCACGCCGTGCTCGACAGCGCGGTGCCCAAGGCCACGGCGAGTCTGCCGACGCCGGCGCTGGGCGACGCAGCCGGAGGCAGCATCACGCTCGACACCAGCGACAAGAGCGGGCGCACCGCGCGCGAGCCGTTCTTCCAGCTCGACCTGAAGCTCGACGCCGGCACCCGCGCTCATGTCGGCGCGCGCGCGCTGGTCACGTTCGCGCACGGCGATGCGAGCGCGGCCGAGATCACCGGCCGCTTTCTGCGGCAGTCGTTCCTGCGCTATTTCGAGCGATGAACGCGCGCTCGCACCGCGTCGACTTCGGCGCCTACCCGCAGCGCCCCGCGGCACGGACCTCGCCCGCGCTCGAAGCAGCGTGGCGCACGCTGCGCAGCCGCTTCTTCACCCGCCCTGCCGCGGCGCAACTGCCGAGCGATGTGGCGGCTGCCTTCGACACGGCGCGCGAGCGCCTGGTCGGCATCAACAGTCTCGAACTGGCACGACACATCGACAAAGTGCGCGCCCGATTGCGGCGCCGCCGCGCGAGCCCGGCCGCCACCGCCGAAGCGCTTGCGCTCGCGGGCGCGGTGATGCAGCGCACGCTGGGAATGTCACCCTACGCCACGCAGGTGCTCGCGGCGTGGCTGATGCTGAGCGGCAGGCTGGTCGAGATGGCCACCGGCGAAGGCAAGACACTGACCGCAGCGCTCGCGGCCGCGGTCGCGAGCTTCGGCGGCGCACCGGTGCATGTGCTGACCGCGAACGACTACCTGGTGCAGCGCGACCGCGACACGCTCGCGCCCTTCTTTAGCGCGCTCGGCCTGAGCAGCGCCTGCGTCACGTCTGTGTCCAAGCCGAGCGCGCGCGCGCTGGCGTGGCGCCACGACATCGTCTACAGCACCGCGCGCGAACTCGTGTTCGACTACCTGCGCGACCATCTTTCGCTGCGCGGCGAGCGCGATTCGCGGGTGCTGCGCGCGCAGGCGCTGGCCGAGCAGGATCGCGCCGCGCCAGGCGCGGCGCCGGGCGCCGCCGCCGCGGCGCTGCCGGGGCTTTACTTCTGCCTCGTCGACGAGGCCGACAGCATCCTGCTCGATGAAGCGGTGATGCCGCTGATCCTGGCGGCGCCGTCGCACACGCTCGACGTCAGCGGCTACCGGCGCGCTTATCAAATCGCTTCCTCGCTGCAGCGCCAGCGCGACTACACGCTGCTGCTGGAGCGCCGCGCCGTGACGCTCAGCGCCGCCGGCCGCGAGCGCGTCGGCGCCGCCGTCAAAGGTGCGAGCGGCGTGCTCGTGCCCGCGCGCCGCGCGTGCGAGCTGGTCGAGGCCGCGCTCGCCGGGCGCTTGCTGTTCCGGCGCGACCGCGAGTACGTGATCGTCGGCGCCAAGCTGCAGTTGATCGACGAGCTCACCGGCCGCATCGCCGACGGCCGGCAGTGGCAGGGTGCGTTGCAGGCGATGGTCGAGATCAAGGAAGGCCTCAAGCCCAGCGCGCCGACCGTGACCGCCGCGCAAATCACCTACCAGCGCTTCTTTCCGCGCTACCTGCGGCTCTGCGGCATGAGCGGTACGCTGCTCGAAGCGCGCCACGAACTGCGCGTGGCGTACAACGCGGCAGTGAAACAAGTGCCGCTGGCGCGCCCGAACCGAAGGCTGATCCAGCGCGAGGTTTGTTTCGTCGACGCAGGGCACAAGTGGGACGCGGTGTTGGCTTCGGTGCGCGAGCACGCCGCGGCCGGCCGGCCGGTGCTGGTGGGCACCGACAGCGTCGGCGACTCGGCGCACCTGTCGGCGCTGCTGCACGCCGCCAGCATTGCGCACCAGTTGCTGAATGCGGTGCAAGACGCCGACGAGGCGCAGCGCATATCGCGCGCCGGCCAGGCCGGCATGGTGACGGTGGCGACCAACATCGCCGGCCGCGGCACCGACATCAAACTCGACCCGGCCGCCGCCGCGAACGGCGGCTTGCACGTGATCGCGACGATGCGCAACCGTTCGCGCCGCATCGACCGCCAGTTGATCGGCCGCGCCGCGCGCCAGGGCGACCCCGGCTCGGCGCAGAACCTGCTCGCACTCGACGATGGGCTGCTCGTGAGGCAATGGCCGCCCGTGCTGCTGCGCGCCGTGGCAACCCTGTGCGCTTCACGCGCGGGCGCGGCAGGCCGGGTACCGGTCTGGTGCGCGCGGATCCTGTTTGGGGTCGCGCAACGCCTCGCCGAGTGGCGCGACCAGGGCCAAAGACGTGATTTGCGTCACGCAGATGAAGACGCTGCCGAGCGCTACGGTTACACCGGCGGCATCGAATGACGATATCCACCTGAACTTTCTGGTTTCACGATGTATCGCCACGTAGTCTCTGCGATCTCGATTGCGACGGGTTGTGCCGTGTCGGCGCAACCCGCCGGATCGGCACGCCGCACGCTCGACTGCATGATCCAACCGCACCAGGTGGTGCAGGTGGGGAGCGCGTCGCCGGGCGTGATCGATAGCATCCTGGTCGACCGCGGCGACATCGTCGCTCTCGGCCAGCCGATCGTGCTCTTGACCTCCACGGTCGAGCGCGCCGCGCTCGCGGTGGCGCGCGAGCGCGCGACGCAGGCCGGCGGTGAGCGTGCCGCCGCCGGAGCGCAAGATCTTGCGCAGCGCGAACTGAAGCGCGCCAACGAACTCATCGCGCAGAACTTCGTCAGCAAGACCTTTCTCGACAAGCAGCGCGCCGAAGTGCAAGTGGCCGGCGGGCGCAACGACGAGGCGAAAGAAAGGCGCCGGCTCGCGACGCGCGAATACGCCCTTGCGGTGGCGCAACTCGAACAGCGCACGATCCGCGCGCCGCTTGCCGGCGTGGTCGTCGAGCGCCTCACTTCGCCCGGTGAATACGTGGATCAAAAACCGGTGCTGCGCCTGGCCGCGATCGACCCGCTGCGGGTGGACGTGCTGGTGCCGGCGGCGGCGTTCGGCCAGGTTGAGCTCGGCCGGCAAGGCACGGTGGTGCCCGAGTTGTTCGCCCGCACGCCGCATGTCGCGACGGTGAAAACCGTGGACCGGGTGATCGACGCGGCGAGCAACACCTTCCGCGTGCGCCTCGAGCTGCCGAACCCGAAGGGCGCATTGCCGGCGGGCTTGCGCTGCAAGATCGATCTTGCGTTGAAACTGCCTGAAGCGCCGCCGAAGAATGTACCGGGTCCGCTCGCCGCCAACGGCACGCTGGTGCCCGCGGTGCAGCGCCGCTAGGCCGGGCCCTGCCGACCGGCGGCAAACCATGAGACTCCTGAGGAGCCTGAGCGCCTGGCTCAACCGCAAGCCGCAGCGCAAGGCTGTGGTCGAAGAATGCGATCCGCGCATTCTGTACTCGGCCGATCTGAACCCTGCTCTGTGGGCCGCCGACGCCGCCGCGCCGTTTAGCGCGATCGTCGGCTCGGTCGACCCCACGCCGCAGCCGAGCGCGGGTGCGGCGAGCGTGCAGCAACTGCAGGCACGCCACGAAATCGTGTTCGTCGACACCGCGCTGCCCGATGCCCAGGTGCTGATTGACGGCGTGCTCGCCGCGCGCCCGGCCGGCACCACGGTCGAGATCGTGCAACTGAGCAGCGGCAGCGACGGCTTGAAGCAGATCAGCGACATCCTGTCGGCCGAGCGCGACCTGGACGCCATCCACATCATCTCGCACGGCGGCCCGGGCCAGCTGCAGCTCGGCAACGCCAACATCGACGGCGCCGACCTGCAGTTGCGCGCGGCTGAGCTGCAAGGCTGGCGCGCCGCGCTCACCGCCGACGCCGACCTGCTGCTCTATGGTTGCGACGTGGCGCAAGACGCCGCCGGTCAGGCATTCGTGCAGAGCCTCGCGCTGCTGACCGGCACCGATGTTGCCGCCAGCATTGACCTGACAGGGCAGAGCAAACTCGGCGGCGACTGGGACCTCGAATACCGTGCCGGCGCGATCGAGACCGGCGTCGCGGTGAACGCAGCGGCGCAAGAAGCATGGGCCGGCGTGCTCGTCGCGCCGGTCAACACCGTTCCCGGCGCGCAAACCACGAATGAAGACACGGCG
>JAEMQF010000108.1 GCA_022758925.1 Burkholderiales bacterium
AGATAGAAGTAGAAACTGCTGTTGCCGTCCTGTGCGTGACCGTAGCCCAGGTAGGCGGGGCCGATCGGGGAGTCCGTGGCGACGAAGACAGACGCGGATCTGAGAATGCCATCGGGGTTGCCCGGCACCAGCGGATCACTGACCTTGCCGACCTCGAGCGAAAAGCCGCTGTAGGCGCCATCGAGCAGGCTGCCGCGCGCGATCCGGTGGAAATACGTGGCCCGCGCGAACTCGACGCTCTCGCCGTAGAGCTGGCCGGTTCGGTAGCCTGATTGCTGCAGGAAACCGCCCCACTGAAACTGGTCGTAGCGCGGCAGCGGATCGGAGCCGATTTTGCCGCCGGCTTTGACGGCGAAGTTGAACGTGTGATCGCCGATCGAATAGGCCGCGGTGCCGTCGATGTCCCACTTGGTGTAGCTGTCGTCGGCACCGAGTCCGCTTTTCGAGTTGAACACCTTCGCACCGGCGCGCCAGCCCGCGCGTGGGAAGTGCACGTTGTCGATCTGGTCGAGGATCAGGCGCGCCGTGAAGGCCCCTTGGCTGATATTGGGCTGCCCCGGCGATAGCGAAGCCGGCCCGGTGTCCAGAGTCGGAGTGAGTTTGCCCCGCACCACGCCGAGCCGCATTTCGCCATAGTGATAGAACTGGCTGCCGAGGTCCAGGCCCACCAGACTGGAGCGCAGGTCGTAGATCGCGATGCGCTCCTCGCCCTGATAGAGGGTCGTGGACCGACGCTCCAGCGCAAGGTGCGGGGCAATGAAGAACCAAGCCCGGGGGTCGAGTGGCTGGTAGAACTCGGTGTTGAGGGCGCTGGTGCGGCCAACCTGGAAGTCAGTGCGCCACTCGGCGCCGAGCGAGTTGAGCCAGGTCTTGCGATAGCTGGCCAGGATGTTGAAGAAGGCGTCACCCTGAAAATCGCTCGACAATCCCAACCCGAAACGCAGGTAGTCCGGGCCCCAGGATTTCTCGACCGCGTCCACCGCGAGCACGCGCCTGCCCGGCTCCTCGAGGAAACGGTAGTTCACATGCTCGAAGTCGCCGGTGCCGTACAGGCGCCGCATGTCGCGGTCGAGCGTCTGCTGGTCGATCGGCTGGCCAGGCTTCGTATCCATTGCCGCCTGCGCAAGTTCCGGGTTCACGCGCTGCAGATTGTCGAAGCGGATCTCGTCGACGGGCCGGCGGTCAGGCTCCACCGCGACCTGTTGGCGCTTGCGCAGCGCGGCGTATTCGGCGGGCGGCAGGGACAGCTGCGCGAGCTGTTTGGCGACCTTGCGCGCGGCGGCCTCGCCGCGCGGGCCGATCAGCGGCAGGTTGTCGAAATCCCCCGTCGAAAAACCCTCCAGCTCGGGCGAGATCAGGATGTCGTCGGGTTTCAGCGCGGCCAGCGAGGCCTGCACATTCTGCTCGGTCAGGATGCTGATCATCTGCCCGGTCACGCTGAGCAGCGAGGTGATTTCCTCGCGCTTGAGCAGCGGCGTGCCGACATTCACCGCGATCACGATGTCGGCGCCCATCGCTCGTGCCGTCTCCACCGGAAGATTGCCGGTGAGCATGCCGTCGACGAGCACCATGCCGCCGAACTCTGCAGGCGCCACCGCTCCGGGCACCGACATGCTGGCGCGCATCACGTTCGCGAGTTCGCCGTCGCTGAAGACGACGGCCTTGCCGGTCACCAGATCGGTCGCCACGGCGCGAAATGGGATCGGCAGGTCATCGAAGCGGTGGTAGCCCTTGACCTTGGCGAGCTGTCGCAGCACGGTCTCGAGCTGCACTCCGGACACCACGCCCTTGGGCAGCTTCAAGCCGTCGCCTCGCACGCCGATCTCGGGGCTGAACAGAATCGTGTAGTCGTCCTGCTTGCGCCGCATGGCTTGCTCCTGGCGCGGCGGCCGCTCCTTGAACAGCAGTTCGGTCGAGATGGCGGCGTTGATCTGCTCCATTTCCACGACGCTGATGCCCGTCGCATAAGCGGCGCCGACGAGCGAACCCATGCTGGTGCCTGCGATGCAGTGGATCGGTACCCGGTACTCCTCCAGCACCTTGAGCACGCCGACATGCGCCGCGCCGCGCGCGCCGCCGCCTGACAGCACGAGGCAGATCTTCGGCCGCTTGCCGCTGGCCGCGGGCTTGGGCGCGTCGGCGGCCCAGGCCGGCAGGGCTGGCGCGGCGAGCATCGCGGCGATCGCGATCTGGGTCATGGCAGCACCGGCCCACAAGCGAAATCGAAAGTCCATCGGCTGTTCCTCGGCCATGTCGGGTTTGTGGTGTGCGCCTCGCGCGGTCTATTCAACCGCCCGGATGCGCCGCGAGAAGTCCGCGGCCTTGTCCGCCGCCTGGGCCCGGGCGTTGACGTGGGCGCGCCGTGTCAGCTCTGGAAACGGGACACGGGTGTCGAGCCGCCCGGTCTCATAGAGGTACTCGGGTACGTAGCCGCTGGCCAGGATCTTCCAGCTCAAAGGCAGGTGTTGCGGGTTGACCAGCGAGTGCATCCAGATGTTGGTCGTGCAGTTGGTGGTCAGGGTGTTGTAGAACTCAGGCTGGGAATTGAGGGCGTTGATCTTGTTCAGGTAGTCGACGAAAAAGCGGCGTCCATTTTCGATCGGCCCTTGCACCCGATAGACATAGACGTCCTCGGGTGGATCGTGGCGATAGTTGCTGCGCAACCGGATGACATCGCGCTCGTCGGCGACCACGTAGTAAAGCTCGTATTGGCGGAAGAACCCCTTGACGGTCGAATAGCCCTCGCCCTTTTCCTTGCGCGTCTCGATCGAAATCGCGAGATGCTCGCCGCCGGCAAAGGCGAAGCTGACGAAGATGTGCGCGATCGCCGGGCCCATCCAGTAGACCGCCACCAGGTCGACGCCCTCCAGCCGGCTCAGCTCGAAGCGCTTGTCGTAGGAGGCCGGGGTGTAGTCGGTCTCGCTGCGGTAGTCGAAGTTGCGGATGTTGTGCAGCGTCACCACGTCGCCTTCGATCGTGGCCCGCGGCAGCAACGCGACATCGGCCTGCCAGTCGCGCGCGTTGGACGGCTCGATGCCGCGCCACCACGCGAGCAGCACGACGAACAGCGCAGCCTGAACGCCAAGGGCACGCCAGCGCCAGCGGCGAATCGCGACCCCGATCAATGCCGCCATCGAGACCAGCGCAACGGCTGCAGCCAGGGCGTTGCGCAAAACCTCGTTTTCGGGTCCCGAATAGAGCACGGCAAGCGTGCCCCACAGGCCCGACGCCGCCGTCAGCAGGCCGAGAAGCGCCGTAGCGGCAACGGCCGCGATTCGAATCATCGAAACCCTTCGTCGGGAAAGAACGCGGTTGCTATGCTACTTCGAGCCTGCCGTCGCGCTATCGTCCCACGTGGCAGGGGCAGCGCCGATGGCACCGATCTGCGGCGCGTTGAAATTCACGCCACTCGCCGGCTTTGCCCGCGGTATGTCGCAGAGGTCTTGCTGGCTTCGTTCACTTCACGGTGTAGCCGTGACCTTCCATGCAGGCGCCGTAGGCCTTGTAGAAAGTGGCCATCTTTTGCTGCTGCGCCTGCTGCTGCTGGGCGCCTTGCGCCTCGGCCTGCGCCTGCTTCTGCTGGCGCGCCTTGGCACCGCCAACGATCACGCCCACGGCCGCACCCTTGGCCGCCGCTTCCGAACTGTCACCGACGATCGCGCCGACGGCTGCGCCCTTCACCGCGCCCCCGGCGCGCTGCCCGCCGCCGACAGCCGGCCCCGCCGCCGGCGGTGGCGCAGGCGGGGCCGTTGCCACGGCGGCAGGATCGATCCCCGTATTGCCCTTGGCCCAGGTGTAGCACTCGCCGTCGTCCTTTTGCTGCTGCGCCGCGCTTTGGCCCTTGGCCGGGAAGGTCACGGGCTTCTGAGCCAACGCGGTAAACGCAAAGCAGAAGGTCGCGATCCCCACTGCGGCATGAGTCAGTTTCAACATGATCAAATTCCTTCTCGAGACGTGCTCGAAGTGTTTACGACAACCCAAATTTTGCCATTGGCTTGCCAATGAAAGGCAAGGCCAGACAAGGACGGACAAAACCTTCGACGTGAGACCAACCCACGCACGACCCCGATGGTAGAGCCCGCGCTTGATGCGAAGGCGTGTTGAACGGTCGCAGCGGCAGGCGTCACAGCAGCGGCTCGATCGGCAGCAGCGAGTAGAACCAGCTCTTGAAACGCTGCCATGACCCGGCCATGGGTTCAGACGCATGGCGGACCTCGCGGCCGTCCTCGACGCCGACCCATTCGATCTGCGTGCTGCCGGGCTGCGACTTGCTCAGTTCGAGCCGGTACGCCGCTTGCGAAAGCCCTTTTTCCAGATTGGCACAGAGCTGAGCTGCCAGCGCAGGCGCATCGACCACGAACCCGATCTCGGTGTTCGTGAACGCCGAACGCGGGTCGAGGTTCATCGACCCGATGAAGAATGTGCGGCAGTCGAAGATCAGGACCTTCGCGTGCAGCGCGGCGCGTGAACGGCCGCTGCCGTGCGTCGCGTCGTCGCTCTTGCGGCGCTCCTGGCCGGCGCTGCGGCGCTGCGCCTCGGGGCTGAGCTCATAGAGTTCGATCCCCGCCTCGAGCAGGGCGCGCTGGTACTTCGCGTAACCCGCGTACACCGCAGTTTCATCGGTGGCGGCAAGCGAGTTGGTCAGGACCCGCACCCGCACGCCGCTCTCGCGCAAGCGACGCAGCGACTGCACCCCTTCGTCCCCCGGCACGAAATACGGCGAAATCAGCACGAGTTGCTGGCGCAGGCCGGTGTATTGCGGCATGAGCTGCGGCAGCAGGTTCTTCGAGGGGTCTTCGTCGGGCCGCTCGACCTTGGCGGGATCGTCGGCCAGCACCTGAACATCGGCCGCGACGAAGGGGATCCTGCCGGCGCGCAACTGCCCGGCCAAGGCACTTTCGCGCAGCGCCTGCGCATAGGCCCCTGCCTGCTGCGCGCGCTCGAACTCCCGCAACGACGCGAGCATCGTCGCGGAGGTCTCGGCATCCGGCCGCGTGGTCGTCAGATCGCCGATCGCGTACACCGCCGGGCTGTTCCAGTAGCGGTCGAACAAGGCGGAGACGTCGGCCACAGCGGCTCCGATCGTCAGCGTGTCGAGATCCCCGAAATCCACGTCCGAGCGCGCCTCGAAGTACTCGTCGGCGATGTTGCGGCCGCCGACGATGGTGAACTGGTTGTCGACCGTGAAGGACTTGTTGTGCATGCGCCGATTGGTTCGCGCGAAGTCGAACACCATCCCGAACGCGCGCGCGGAACGCGAGGCCACGGGATTGAACAGGCGCACCTCGACGTTCGGATGCGCGTCCAGAGCCAGCAGACCCTCGTCGTTGGCTGCTGCACCGACGTCATCGATCAGCAAGCGCACGCGCACGCCGCGATCGGCTGCGCGCAGCAACGCGGCAACCAGCAGGCGGCCTGTGGTGTCACCGCGCCAGATGTAATACTGGGCATCGAGGCTGCGCTCGGCCATGTCCGCGAGCGCCAGGCGCGCGAGGAAGGCGTCCTGACCCCGGGGCATCAGGTGGACGCCGTTCGGTTTCTTCAGGCCGGCCAGGCGGTTCGCTGCATGGCGTCCGAGGGTCGTGCCTGCCGTGTCGGTCAAGACGTAGGAAGGCGTGGCCGAGCGCTCGGTCGGCAGCGAGGCGCAGGCTGCGAGCGCGAGCGGCAGGAGCCAGGAAAAGAACCGGCGCAAGACCAGTTGACGCAAGATTCTGATACCCATTTTCAATGCGGCGAGCGGGTGGCTGACCAGCCCTGTTTCGGCAGCAGCTCAGCCAGCGCGTACCAGGAGAAGCATTGCAGTGAATAGTACCTCGTGCCTACCCCGACCGCCTGTCCGTGGCCGGCGATCTGGCACTGCCCGGCCTGGTCGCAGCGCCGCAATTTGCGCAAGCGCAATCCGCAACAACGTGCGCCGTTTGAGTGCGTGGCGTGACCGGTGATGGTTGCTTTCGCCCGGTCCGGGTTGGGGCCGGCCCGATGCGAACGCCGGCAGCCAGATGCGAATTGCTCGAGGGCGCCCCTAAGCGCCAAGGTCCTCGATCAAGAGCGTTTCATCGAATACCCACTCCTCACAGTCGACTTCGCCGTCAGGAGCAGCGCGGTCCAGCACCAGAAAGTCGGCTGCGGCGTTGAGTGCGATCAAAGGATGATGCCAGGTGCCTCTTGCGTAGTTCACACCCTGGCCGGACGCCGGCAGAAAGCAGCGCACACGTTCGATCACCGGTCGTGCGCCGGCTGCCGCAACCACCACCAGAAACGCGGCCGGCGGCAACGCCACGAAGGCCTGGCTGCCCAGCAGGTGGCGCTCGAGCAGCGTCAACCGGATCGGCAACGGGCTCGGCTGCGATCGCACGATGCTGATGACGGGCCGGCCGCGGCCCTCGGAGGCGTCGACGAATGCGAGATCATGAAAGCGCTCGGCGCGGCCTCGATTGATCGTCACGCGCTTGCCCGCATCTCGCGCTTCGATCACGTCACCGAACGGCGCGAAGGCCTCGGCCGTCAGGGGTTCGACCCGCAGCGCCCGGCACGTGGCGTGCATCGTCAGAACTCCCACAGCGCGGCGCCAGCGATCGGTGGGCACGGCGTTGCGTAGAGGCCTTCAACCGCTGCCGCGAGCGCGAGCACCCCCAGATCATCCAGGTGGCTGCCCATGATCTGCAAGCCGATCGGGAGCCCGTCACGCGTGAAGCCGATCGGCACCGACGCCGCGGGCAAACCCGTCAGGTTGCCCAAGGCCGAGAAGGCGAGCCAGGCCGTGCTCTCCACATCGCGGCCGTCGATGACGGCGGGCCCATCCAGGTCGACCGGGAACGCCACGCTCGCCGTCGTCGGGGTGATCAGGAAATCATGGTTCTGCATGAAACGCCAAGTCGAATTCACGACACGCTTGCGTTCGAGCAGGGCGTCGGTGAATTGATCGGCGCTCCAGTCTTGAGCAATCAGCCGGGCCAACCAGCCCTGCAGCACGATGCCACGCTGCTGCGCCATGCGGCGCAGACCTGCCCTGTCGGCGGCTTCTTGCATATTGAGTCTCTTCGCATCGGCAGCGGCGCTCGCCTTGCTGCCACGGCGGGACGAAGCGGTAGAGTAGTCGGTATGTCGGCAACCCCGGAACTGCTTGCCCTGCGCGACGTGTGCGCAAGGCTCGATGGCGCCGGGATCGATTACATGCTGACCGGCTCGTTGGCGATGAGCTTTTACGCCCGGCCACGCATGACGCGCGATATCGATCTGGTTATTGCCCTCGAAGCCGCCGCAGCGCAATCGTTGATCGGAGCGCTCGGCCCCGACTATCACACCGACGCCGACGCGATCGCCTCGGCGATTCTTGGCGCGCGACCTTGGAACGTCATTCACTTGCCGTCGGTGGTCAAGATCGATCTCATTCCGCGCAAGGACACGCCCTACCGGCGCGGGGAATTCGAACGTCGCCGCAGCGTCGAGCTGGCCGGGGTGCCCTTGTGGATTGTCAGCGTTGAGGATTTGATACTCTCCAAGCTCGATTGGTCGCGCGAATCGCGCTCCGAACAGCAGCGCCGCGATGTCAAGATGCTGCTCGAGGTGCCGCTGGACAGTGGCTACCTGGCTGAGTGGGCCGCGCGTCTGGGCCTGGCTCAATTGCTGAAAGAGGCGCAGGATGAATGACACCAGCCCCGAGGTCGAAGCCGTCCTGGGGGCGCGCTACGCGGCGATGAGCGGGTCGGATCGCGCGTTGATGGCGCTGCAGATGTTCGAGACCGCGCAGAGAATCGTGCTCTCATCGCTTGCCTCGGGCCTGACTGAAGACCAGCGGCGGCGCGAATTGTGCCGGCGCTTCTACGGTGATGCGCTTGCGCAGGCAGCGTTTCCGCAACCGGTGAACGGGTGACGTGTTCCACGGCGCCGAGATCGCGTTCTCGGGTCATCGCAATGCGCTCGCCGCATCATGCCGCCACGCCAGGATCGCCCGCACCATGGGCACCCCTACCGCTGCCAGCGCGGCAACCGTAAGCACCGCCGCAATCGGGGGCATGATCAGCAGCACCACGTTCGCGATGTACTGCGAGGCGATCAGGCCCCACACGAAATCGGGGTTCTTATCGAACAGCAGCGGCCCCGGGCGCAGATTCGGGATCGTCTGGCCCTTGGGCGCTTCCGCGCCGGCCAGCACTTCGCCCAGGCCGAACAGGCCGATCGCGCCCCTGCAGCGCAAGCGTTGCCGATAGATGCCTTGACACGTGCCAAGAGAGCCATATACTTTGATACTTGGCAAAGGGGTGGAACATGCAACAGCGTACAGCACGAGTCGGCAAGAACAATCGGGCGCAGGTGGTGACCATTCCGCTCGAGTACCGGTTCCCCGAAGGCATGAAGGAAGTGTTTATCCGCAAGGTCGGTGAAGACGTTGTGCTGTCTCCTCGGCCGACCGATTGGAGCGGTTTCCTGGCCTCCGCTGTGCGCGTCAGCGAGGACTTCATCTCCGACGTCGATGACCTTCCGGTGCAGGAGCGCGAGGCTGTATGAGCGATCTTTACATGCTCGACACGGATACCTGCGTTTTCATTCTGCGGCGATCCGCGCCCACGCTGCTGGAACGTATCCAGGCGGTTCCGCTACTGCAGCAGTCGATGTCGACGATCACATTTGCGGAACTGCTGTATGGCGTACAGATGTCGAGCAAGAAGAAGGCGAATCGAGCCGCGGTAGATCTCTTCGTGCGTCACCTGGCGGTGCTGGACTGGCCCAAAGACGCTGCGGAGCACTATGCAGAAATCCGCGCCGACCTGAAGAAGAAGGGCCAACTCATCGGCTCGAATGACCTTCTCATCGCGGCTCATGCGCGCAGCATTGGCGCGGTCGTCGTGACCAACAACGTGAAGGACTTTCGCCGCGTGAAAGGGCTCGAAGTCGAGAACTGGATGATCTGATTCGGGAAGGCTTCTCTGGTGACGCGGTGCGTGGGGCATCGATGCCGCCCACAGACCGCCATAGGCAATGAAGAAGCAATACTCCTTGACTTCGAAGAGGAATCAGCTTGCCGCGCCACGCCGCCTTGCAGCGGCCTGCATCGCCCGCACCATGGGCACCCCCACCGCCGCCAGCGCAGCAACCGTCAACACCGCCGCAATCGGCCGCATGAAGAAGATCCCCAACCCAATGTCCGAGATGATCAGCGACTGGCGCAGCGCGCGTTCCGCCAGCGGCCCGAGCACGAGCGCCAGCGTGAGCGCGGCGGGCGAATAGCCGAGCTTCTTCATCGCATAGCCGAGCACGCCGAAGACCAGCATCTGCCCGACGTCCCAGACGCTGTTCTTCAGCGAATAGGCGCCGGTGATGCAGAAGATGATGATGATCGGCATCAGGCACGCGTAGGGCACGCGCAGCGCGCGCACGAACAGCGGGATGGCGGCGGTGCTCAGGACGAGCAGCATCACGTTCGCGATGTACTGCGAGGCGATCAGGCCCCACACGAAATCGGGGTTCTTTTCGAACAGCAGCGGCCCCGGGCGCAGCCCCCACATCATCAGGCCGCCGAGCATGATCGCGGTCGTCGCCGAGCCCGGGATGCCAAGTGTCAGCATCGGCACCATGGCGCCGGTGGCGGCGGCGTTGTTCGCCGACTCGGGCCCAGCCACGCCCTCGATCGCGCCGTGGCCGAACTCGTGCGGGTGCCTGGAGACCTTTTTCTCCAGCGCGTACGACAGGAAGGTCGCGATCGTCGGGCCCGCACCCGGCAACACGCCGACGAAGAAGCCGAGCAGCGTGCCGCGCGCGATGGCCCAGCGGCTGCGCACCCAGTCCTTGGCGTCGGGCAGCAGTTGGCGCAACCCGTAGCGCACATCGGGGATCGCCTGGCCCTTGGGCGCTTCCGCGCCGGCCAGCACTTCGCCCAGGCCGAACAGGCCGATCGCCACCGGCAGGAAGTCGATGCCGTCCATCATCTCGGGGATGCCGAACGCGTAGCGCGCGTCGCCGGAGATGATGTCGAAGCCGACCATCGCGAGCATGAGCCCGAACAGCATGCTGATGTAGCCCTTGACCGGCGCGTCGCCGGTGAGCAGGGTCACCGTCGTCAGGCCGAGCAGCATCAGCGCAAAGGTCTCGGGCGGGCCGAACGCCAGTGACCAGCGCGCGAGTGCCGGCGACACCAGCATCAGCAACACGACACCGAACGTGCCGGCGATGAACGAGCCGATCGCCGCGATTCCCAGCGCCGGACCGGCGCGCCCCTGCAGCGCCATCTGGTAGCCGTCGAGGCAGGTGACGACGGAGGCCGATTCTCCCGGCGTGTTGATCAGCACCGAGGTGATGGTGCCACCGTACATCGTGCCTGCGTAAAGCGCGGCGAGCATGATGATGCCGGAGGTGGGGTTCATGCCGAACGTGAGCGGCAGCAGCAGCGCCACGCCCGACGGCGGCCCCACGCCCGGCAGCGCGCCGATCAGGATGCCGATGACCACGCCGGCGAACGCCATCAGCAAATTGAACGGCGTGAGCGCAACCGAGAAGCCGAGCCCGAGGTTGGAGAGGAAGTCCATCGCTGCCCGTCAGTGCAAGGCTGGTTCAGAACCCGAACACGCTCAGCGGCATCGGCACACCCAGCCAGCGCGTGAAGACGAGAAAGTTGATGCCGGCCACCGCCACCGCGAGCGTCAGCGTCAGCGGCCATGGGGTGCGGTCGAGAAAGCGCATGAGCACGATCAGGAACAGGGCGGTGCCCAGTACCATGCCGATCACGTTGAGCAGGGCGACGAGGGCGATCGTCGCGCCCAGCACCCCGGCGAGGCGCTTCAGCCCCTCACCGCGCGGCAGCCACGCTTCCTCGGGGCCACGCGAGCGCCATGCGCCAGCCAGCAGCAGCGCCGCGAGCAGGGCCATCACCAGCCCCAGCCAGAACGGCAGGACCGCCGGCCCCGGACCGTTCTCGCCCCAATACGAATAGTGTTTCAGCGCGCCCGCGCTGAAGGCCACGGCCAGCGCGAACAACGCTGCGCCGGCGATCGCGTCAGCGCGGCGCACGGCAAATGCCTGCCAGGCCTACTTCTTCAGGCCGCCGAGGGCAGCCAGCGCACTCTCGTAGGCGCCGGTGATGCTGTCGAGGTACCTGTTCGCTTCCTCGCCGACCCAGGCCGTGGGCGTGAGCAGATTGCGCTTGATGTACTCGTCCTGCCACTTCTTCGTCTGCGTCACGTTCTTCAGGGCCACCTGCCACCACACCACGGCCTCGGGCGCCATGTTCGCCGGCCCGACGACGCCGCGCATCTGCTCCCAATAGAAGACGTGGCCTTTCTCGGCGAACGTCGGAACGTCGGGGGCGTCGGCGATGCGCTTGCGCGAAGCGACCGCCAGGTTCCTGGCCTTGCCGGCTTCGACCTGGGCCGTGATTTCGTTCGGGTTCATCACGCCGGCGTCGATGTGGCCACCCATCAGCGCGGCCGTCACCTCGCCGCCAGAATTGAACGGCACGTACTTCAGCTTGATGTTCGCCGCCTGTTCGAACAGGTGCGCAAAGATGTGGTCTTCGTTGTGCGTGCCGGTGCCGCCGACGGTGAGCACTCCGGGCTTGGCGCGCGCGGCGCCCACGAAGTCCTCGATCGTCTTGAACGGCGACTCGGTGCGCACCGAGAGCATCAGTTCGTCGATCGCGACGATCATCAACACCGTGATCGCGTCGCGGTGGTTGCCCGTGAGGCGCCCCTGCAGCTTGCCCGAGACGATCATCGGCGTCGCGCCCGCGACCACGTGCGAATCGCCGCGTTTGTTGATGAGATAGGTGTAGCCCACAGTGCCGCTGCCGCCGGCGCGGTTGTTCACGTTGAGCGCCACCGGCGACCATTTGTTCTCGTCCATGATGCCGGTGATCATGCGCATCAGGTTGTCGGTGCCGCCGCCCGGGGCGAACGGAACCACGACTTCGATGTTCTTCGATGGGTAGGGCGCCTGCGCCAGGGCCGGCTCGGCAGCAGCCAGCAACAGCGACAGGCACAGCACCGGCGCCGCGAATAAACGTCGTGGGTTCATCTGGAAACCTCCTCTTCAACGGCGCAGCGAATGCCCGATGCCACTCTAGCAGGCGTCGCATCGATCGCGGGTTGGTGTTGGCCCTAGCGAAAACGTGCGCCGACCCGGCTGCTACGATCGCCGTCAGACCTGATCCACAAAACAAGACGCCCCATGGAAAACGCCGCCGCCACCGATCACCATGTGCTGATCGCGCGCGACGCAGCGGTGGTCACGCTCACGTTCAACCGCCCCGAAGCGCGCAACGCGATGACCTGGGACATGTACCAGCGGCTCTTCGACGCCTGCGAAGAAGTCGACGCCGACGACACGATTCGCGTGCTCGTGCTCAAGGGTGCAGGCGGCAAGGCGTTCGTCGCCGGCACCGACATCGCCCAGTTCATCGAGTTCAAGAGCGGCGAAGACGGCCTGCGCTACGAGCGCGAGGCCGAGCGCTACCTGAGCCGCATCGCGCGTGTCAGCAAGCCCGTCATCGCGCAGATTCAGGGCTTCGCGGTGGGCGGGGGCCTTGGCATCGCTGCCGGCGCCGACGTGCGCATCGCGACACCCGACGCGCGCTTTGGCGTGCCCATCGCGCGCACGCTCGGCAACTGCCTGTCGATGCCGGTGTATGCGCGTTTCATCGACCTTCTCGGCGCGTCGCGCCTGAAGGAGATGATGCTCAGCGCGCGCCTGCTCGCCGCCGACGAAGCGCTCGCGGCGGGATTCATTCATCAGATCGTTGCCGCCGACAAGATCGAGGCCCATGTGCGCGAGCTTGCGCAGAGAATCGCGACGCACGCGCCGATCACGATGCGGGTGACGAAAGAATCGGTGCGCCGCATCCAGGAAGCGCGCGCCTTGCCCGACGGCGACGATCTGGTCGCCGCCACTTACGGCAGCGACGATTTCCGCGAGGGCGTGCGCGCGTTTCTCGAGAAGCGAACGCCGCGCTGGACCGGCAAGTAGCGCGCTCTGGCGCTGCGCGATTGACCTGCTGCGCCGGCCTCGAACCGATCAGCCCAGCTCCGGGCCGGCGACGAGAATCAGCGCCTCGTTGTCTCCGGGCGCGCCCGGCCCGGCGTGCACCATGCGCGTGAACGGGCGCTGAAAGGCAAACCCCTGCTGCTGCAGCCAAGGCAGCAAAGCCAGGCGGCGGTCGAGCAAATCGAGGTAGACGCTGCCCGGCAGATCGCGCAGCACGTCGCCGATCAAACCCATGGCGGCGGCGTCATCGTCGGCCACGAGGGGCCCGATCTGGCTCGCCTCGCGCCCGTCGCGCCCGAGCACGAAACCGCGCAATCGACCGCCCTGCTCGAGCACACGCGCCGCCTGCGGCAGGCGCCGCGCCAGCGTGCGCAGCAGCGGCAGGCGGCTCGCGCCAAAGGCGGGGGTGTCGATCGCGTCGATCGCCGGCCAATCGCTGTCGCGCAACGCGCGCGTGCTCGGCGCCCGCCTCTGGGCCGGCCGCGCTTCGCTGCGCTCGCGTCGGTAGCGCGCGAAGCCCCAGGTCTCGCAAAATCCCTCTTGCAGGTAGACGGCTTTGCCGGCAGGCGTGGCGTCGAGCAGCGCCGGCATGCCGTGCGCCGCAAGCACGCCGAGTGCGTGGCGCAGCAACTGCCGGGCATAACCGCGGCGCTGGAACTCGGGCAGCACCAGCACCATGCTGACCCACGCGAATGCGCCGCCGTAGGGCAGAACAACGGTCGACGCGGCAAGTTGTTCGCGGCCGTCGGACCCGGCAGCGCGAATGCCCCAGCCTTGGCCCAGCGCGAGCAGCATGCGCCAGTCGGCTTCGTTCTGGTTCCACTGCGCCGACGCCGAGAGTGCAAGCGCGCCGCGCAGATCGGCCTCGCCGAGCGGGAGGATGGGCGCTTGCGCGCCGCGCTCAGCCACGGCGCATGCAGACGCCGTGGCCTTCGCCAGGCACTCGCCGGCGCGCAGGCACTGCGCTCGGTCCGGGCTCAGCCTCGGCGCTGGCAGGCGCCGTGGCCTTCGCCAGGCACTCGCCAGTGCGCAGGCACTGGCTCGGTCCGGGCTCAGTACTTTCCATCCCGGGTCGAGAAGTGCGTGGGCTTGCCCAGGCTCGGCCCGCCGCGCTGCACCCAGTCGGCGACCCAGTCGAGCATCGCCTCGATCGGAATGCGAGGTGGCCCGAACAGCGCCTGCGCCTGCGTCGTGTCTTCGAGCCACGCGGTCGGCGCTTCGTGTCCGGTGAGCACAGGCGCGCGGCCGAAGCGGCGCCCAAACTCGCCTGCCAGCCAGCGCACGCTGGTGTGGTGCGCGCCGGTGACGTTGATCGGCGAGGAAGGAACGGTGCAATGCGCGAGCAGGCGCAGCGCCTGTTCGTTCGCGTCGCCTTGCCAGATGACGTCGGCGTAACCCATCGTCAGGTCCACCGGCGTCCCGGCGAAGACACTGCTCGCGACGTCGTAAAGCACGCCGTAGCGCATGTCGATCGCATACGACAGTCGCAGCATTCGGCCCGGCGTGCCGTAGGCGCGCGACGCGTACTCGAACATGCGCTCGCGGCCGACGCAGGAGTTGGCGTAGTCGCCGGCCGGCGGCGTGGTCGGCGTCGCCTCGTTCGCGCCGGGCCCATCCACTGCAACGAACGGGTAGACGCAGGCGGTGGAGAAGACGATCGTGCGCATCTCGCGGAAGGTGTCGGCCACCATCATCGGCACGCCGACGTTCATCATCCAGGTCAGCGACGCGTTGCCGGCAGCGCCGAACTTGTGCCCGGCCATGAACACCAGGTTGCGCACGCCGTCGGCGACGTTCGGCAGGCGCTCGGTCGCGCGCCGTTGCAACAGGTCGCATTCGATGCACTCGACGCCATGGCGCTCGAGCGTGCCTTTGAGTGCGGGCGCGCTGAAGCGCGCGACGCCGATCACGCGCTTGCGCGGCGCCGCGCGGCGCGCCATGCGCGCCAACGTCGGGCCCATCTTGCCGCCGACGCCCAGCACCATGATGTCGCCGTCGACGCGCTCGAGGTCGGCGATCAGCCCCGGCGTCGGCTCGCTCATGAAAGTCTCGAGGGCTTCGACGTCGGCGAAGGCTTTGGGCAACGTTGTCATGATCGCTTGCGCCGTCAGGCGCCGATGCCTTCGAACAGGTCGCGCCCGAGGCGCAGCGCGCGAATCTTCGCGTCGGCGATGCCGCGCTTCAGCATCCAGAAACCGCAGTCGGGGTGGATGTAGCGCACGCGCCCTGCACCGAGTATCGATTCGGCGCGTTCGATCGCGCGCGCCACCTGGTCGGCGCTTTCGACGTCGGTGGCCTTGATGTCGACCACGCCCAGGCCGAACCCGATCTCGGGCCTGAGGTCTTTGAAGACGCTCAATTCATCGGCAGGCCGGTGCGCGCATTCGAGCACCACATGGTCGGCGTGCAGGGTGTTCAGGTAGTTCAGCAGCGCGCCCCATGTCCCCTTCTGCACCGTCTGCCCGCCGTAGTTGCCGAAGCACAAGTGCACCGCCGGTGTGCCGGGCACTGCGTCGAGCACGCGGTTGATGGCGGACGCGGCCCATTCCCACTCGTGCGGGTGGCCCGGCAGATTCGCTTCGTCGAGTTGCACGATGTCGGCGTCGAGATGGCGCACCTGCGCGGCCAGCACGTCGGCGATCGCGTGCGCCAGTTCGGCGGGGTCGCGATAGTGCTTGTCGATCAGCGTCTTGGCCAGCATGTGCGGCCCGGTGACGGTGAACTTGAAGCTGTGGCTCGCGAGCGCCTTCGCGCGCGCGCAGGCGAACGGCAGGTCAAGGCTGCCGTGGCCGACAGGCCCGATCACCGTGCCGGGCGGCCGGCTGCGGAACTTCATGCCGCTCTTCGCGCGGTAGGCGATCAGGTCGTCGAAAGAAAAGCGCTGCGTGATGCCGTCCATCGGCCGCACGAAGTATTCGATCATCCCGTTCGTCTCGGGGTGATTGATGTCGAAGCGGTAGAGCTCGCCGTCGCACACGACGTCGACGCCGGCCTGCTCCTGGGTATCGAGCACGACCCGCGTCGCGTCAACCAGGGCCTGCTCGGAAGGATTTGCCGCGAGCCAGTCGGGGATCGGGTAGGAGCCGACGACGGTGGTCTTGATTCGGGCCATGGACAGGCGAACTCAGCACCCCGCCGCGCATTTGCCCGCGGCGTCGAACTCCATCGTCTTGCCCGAGAGCGGAATCTGAACCGGCACCTTGACCGCCTTCATGAAGGCTTCGGTCTTGCTGCCCGGGCGCACCTTGCCGTCCACGCTGCCGACCTCGTTCGCGTGCGAGGCGATCACCGACGCGGGCTTGACGAGTTCGTTGATGACGTAGGCGGCCTCGACCGGCCCGGTGGTGAAGCCGTCGCCGATGTTCATGACCGCGAGCTTCGCGTTGTAGTGGTTGCGCACCACCAGCTCCTGGTCGGCGGTGATGCCGGTGTCGCCGGAGAGGTAGGCCACCAGGCCGTTGCTGAAGCGCAGCACGTAGCCAGTGGCCAGCCCCACGTCACCGGCAATGCCCGCCTCCTTCATGGCCTTGCCGAGCTCGCCCCCGATGTAGTCGGGGTCCAGCCCGTTGCTGTGCATCGCCGTCACCGTGGCGATGCGCACGCCGCCGATGATCACGCTGCCGCCGAAGCGGGTGAGGATCGAGTTCGCGGGGTCGCCGCCGTTCGCCTTGAGCTTGGCTGCAAAGAACGGCGGCATCTCGCTGCCGGTGACGATCTTCGACTTCTTCGCGATTGCGATGTTCACGGCGTTGGAGTTGGGCATGGCCGAAACCGACGCGTCCGGCTTGTCGCAGCTGCCCGAGTTGGGCGCCTTGTTGTGCGCGTTGCCCACGTGGTCGCCGTGCATATGGCTGACCAGGATGATGTCGACCTTGCCCAGCCGCGGATCACTCGCGCCGGCGACGGTGCGGCCCGGGTCGTAGAGGATGCGCGTGCCGTTCGGGTCCTCGAACACCAGTGCGCGATCCTGCACGCAGAATTCGCCGTCGATGCCGCCCAGCGGCGTCACCTTCACGGTCTGGGCCGACACGGAAAACGCCAGTGCGGCGCCGAAAGCGCCCAAGGCGACGATCCAGATTGAGCGTTTCATGCAATCTCCATCGGTGGTTCGGCAAGCAGGCAAGCTACCACCGTCGCAGCCTCGGCGGCATCAGGGAATTCACTCGGGCCTGACTTTCGCCAGGAGCCTGTCGGGCTTTGGGTCGTACCCGCGCCGAGGCGAATTGCGGCGCCAATCCAGGAGCCTGCCGTTGTCGAGGCGGCTGAGCCACGCGTCGGCGCGCGACATTCAGTTCTGCATCAGCACCGGCGCAAGCTGCATCAGCGCCGCCTCGCCGGCGTCGATCAACTTGGCGACATCGAGGCGCTCGCGCATCAGGTGATGCACATCGAGCTTGATCAAGTGCTCGACCTGCCGGGTCTGCTCGCGCGCGAGCGCATTCGTCAGAATGTGCATGGCCTGGAAGGCGTAGTCCGACGCGGACGACGGCGCCTCCTCGTAGGGCCGGTAGGCCACGTCGACCGCGACGATTCGCTGCGCGCCGAGCCTTCGCACCGCCTCCACCGGGACCGGCGCGGTCAGGCTGCCGTCGAGGAGCTCATGGTTGCCGACCCGCACCGGCTCGTTCCACACCGCAGCAGCACATGACGCCTCGACCGCCAGGCCGACCGGGCCAGAGTCGAGAATCACGCTCTGGCCAGTGCGCGCGTCGCTGGCCACGGCGGCAAACCGCAGCGGCAAGTCAGCGATGCGGCGCCCGCGTACAGCGCGGTCGATCTCTTCGCGCAGCGCGTCGTTGCGGCGGCGGCCGCCCATGAGCAACGCCAGAGTGCCACCCGAGGGTTGCCAATCGAGCCGGTGCGCGATGCGCACGATCTCGTCGACGCTCAGCCCGGCGGCCCACAGCGCCCCGACCACTGCGCCGACATTGCAGCCGGCAACCGCGAAAGGCTGCAGCCCGATGCGGACGCAGCCGCGCACGATGCCGATGTGCGCCCAGCCGTGCAGTGCACCGCTGCCGAGCGCGAAGCCGATCGACGAACCGGCCGCTGCGCTCGTTGGCCTACTCACCACCGCCGACGTCGTCGCCGCGGCCACAGTCACGAAGTCGCGTCGGCGCATGGTGTGGCAGGGCGGTTGGGGTGAGGCCGGCGCTCGGCGCTCGGTTTCACCAGCCGCTTCGCCGACAGCCTGCTGAAGCATATCGCAGGCGCGGTGGCGGGGCACCGCCGCCGCCCTGCTGCCACGACGTCGGCAGGCTGATCGTGCGCGGGCAAACAGCTTTGCGTCGACGGGCGCTGCTCGCTGCACAGGGTTCGCCCCAGAGAGTCGACCCCAAATTGAGCATCCGGCGAGCTGCCCGTCACGACACGCAGCGCCCGCCCAGATACGGAAATTCGCAGCAGGTTGCGTGCCAGCGTACAGCGGGGGCAGGTGGCCCGGGGCACGTTCTCCGGCCCACGCTCGCGGGGCACCGTTTTCGGTTCGCAGGCGTCGCGCCATCAACAGCGTCTGTTCGTGCGCTGGTCGCGGTCACCGCGAATGGTGCCTGCGCCCGTGCCCCAAGCCACCTGCCCGGGCACCGGGGTGGCATGCAAAGGCGTGGCATGCCACCCCGGATGCATCAGGGCGGTGGTGGTGCCCCCGGGCGCAGGCACCATTCGCGGTTGCCCCCCATGCTTGCAGGGCTCAGCGGTGTTGATGCGGCTGTGCGGTGCAGGCCGCGACGGCCGCCCGCGAGCGTGGGCCGGAGAACGGGGGCACCGCCGCCGCCCTGCCGCCACGACGTCGGCAGGCTGCCCGTGCGCGGACACACGACTTCACGGCCGCCCGCGAGCGTGGGCCGGAGAACGGGGGCACCGCCGCCGCCCTGCCGCCCCGACGTCGGCAGGCTGATCGTGCGCTGACACAAGACGCCGCGTCGAGGCCTGTCAGCGGAGCCACCAGCCCCGCAGCCCGGAACCTGTCCCCCGGATCGATGCTGCTCACCACACAGCTTGACGCCACCCCACCCCCAGCGTAGTACAGTGAATCACCAGATGGCGATCAGCGCGAGCCGGGCTTGCGTCCACCACCCACCCAATGCGCGCATGACGACGACATTGACTGAAGCGGATCGTGCGCAATATCGGCACGTCGGCCATCTCACCGTGCCGGGCGTGTTCGACGAGCGCGAGGTCGACGCGCTGGTCGCCGACATCCAGGCCTGGGGCGAAGGCTTTCTCGCCGAGCTGCCCGCCGCGCAACGCGCCTGGTATGTCGATGCCGGCGTGAAGGCGCGCGACGTGCTGCGCAAACTCGACAACCCCCACCACCATCGCGATGCGGTGCGGCGCCTCGCGTTCACGCCGGCGCTGGTGGCGAGCGTCGAATCGCTGATCGGGCCGGGTGTCTCGGTCATGTTCAGCCAGATCTTCTTCAAACCACCCGAAGGCGGCGGCCCGAAGCCGGCGCACCAGGACAACTACTACTTCGGGCCGAGCGATCCGGACGGAATCGTCACGGCCTGGATCGCGCTTGACGACGCAACGCTCGAAAACGGCTGCCTGTACTTCGGCGAAGGCACGAACCGCGGCCCGGTCTACGCCCATGAAGCGCCGGCCGATGCGCCCTACAACCTGCAATTGCCGGCCGCGATTCTGGCGCGCCAGCCGATGACGCCGGCCCCGGTGCCGCGCGGTGGCGTGTCGTTCCATCACGGCAATACGTTCCACCAGTCGGGGCCGAACCTGTCGCAGCGCTGGCGCCGTGCGTGCGCGCTGCACTACGTCAACGCGCAGACCCGGTTCGAGCATCCGGCGCTGCCTTACGACGAGACGCTGCGGCTTCGCATCACCTGAGGCGCGAGCTTCCACCAACCACAAGACACTGGGCATGGGCACACAACGCCTCGGAATCGTGATGCACGGCGTGACCGGCCGCATGGGCATGAACCAGCATCTGGTGCGCTCGATCGTCGCCATCCGCAATCAGGGCGGCGTGACCCTTGCCAACGGCGACCGCGTGCTGCCCGACCCGGTGCTGATCGGGCGCGACGCCGGGCGCATCGAGGCGCTGGCCAAGGCGCATGGCATCACGCGCTTCGGCACCAACCTCGACGCGGCGCTGGCGAACAAGAGCGACAGCGTCTTCTTCGACGCCGGCACGACGCAGATGCGCCCCGCGCTTCTGGCCCAGGCACTGCGCGCGGGCAAACATGTCTACTGCGAAAAGCCGATCGCGACCAACCTGAACGATGCGATCGAGGTCTGCCGGCTCGCGCAAGCGTCGGGCCTGAAGCACGGTGCGGTGCAGGACAAGCTGTTCCTGCCCGGGCTGCGCAAGCTGGAACTGCTGAACCGCGCCGGTTTCTTCGGCCGGGTGTTGAGCGTGCGCATCGAGTTTGGCTACTGGGTCTTCGAAGGCGATCTGCAGCCGATCCAGCGCCCGAGCTGGAACTACCGGGCCGAAGACGGCGGCGGCATCATCCTCGACATGGTGTGCCACTGGCGCTACGTGCTCGATCACCTGTTCGGCGAGGTGCAATCGGTGAGCTGCCTCGGCGCGACGCACATCGCGCAGCGCTGGGACGAAGCGGGCCGCGCCTACGCCGCAACCGCCGACGATGCCTGCTACGCGACGTTTCAGCTGCGCGGGCACGAGGGTCAGGCGGTGGTGGCGCAAGTCAACAGCTCGTGGGTGACGCGCGTGCGGCGCGACGACCTGGTGACGTTTCACGTCGACGGCACGCATGGCTCGGCGGTCGCCGGATTGCAGGAATGCGGCGTCCAGTCGCGAGTCACGACCCCGCGGCCGGTGTGGAACCCGGACGTGAAGCAGAGCATGAATTTCTTCGAGCAATGGCAAGACGTGCCCGATGCCCAGGTGTACGACAACGGCTTCAAGCTGCAGTGGGAGGCGTTCATTCGCCACGTGGTTGAAGACGCGCCGTACCGCTGGACGCTGCCCGAAGGCGCGAAGGGTGTGCAGCTCGTCGAAGCCGCGTTGCAGAGTTGGCGCGAACGGCGCTGGGTCGACGTGCCGCGATTGGAGTTGTGAGGCCGCGATGAAGATCACGTTGCCCGACGCGCACGGCGCGCTTGGCGCCTACACGCTGCTCGAAGCGGGCCGCATCGCGCCGGCGGCGCCGGGCGCACGCTTGAACCGCGTGGCCTACGCCGCCGCCCATGTCGTGGCCGATGCGCGCGCGGCGGTCGACCCCTGGCTGCAGGCCGCGATCGATTGGGACGCGACGCTCGCGGTGCGGCAGCGCCTGTGGCGTTTCGGCCTGGGCGTGGCGGAGGCGATGGACACGGCGCAGCGCGGCATGGGGCTGGACTGGCCGACGTCGCTGGAGCTGATCCGGCGCTCGATCGACGCCGCGCGCGATGCGCCGGGCGCGCTGCTGGCCAGCGGTTGCGGCACGGATCAGCTTTCGGCCGATGCCGAGCACAGCATCGACGACGTAATCCGTGCCTACGAAGAACAGATGGCAGCGATCGAAAAGCTCGGCGGCAGACTCATCGTCATGGCGAGCCGCGCGCTGGCGCGCGCCGCGCGCAGACCCGCCGACTACGAACGCGTTTACAGCCGGGTGCTGAGCCAGGCGCGCGAGCCGGTGATCCTGCATTGGCTCGGCGACATGTTCGACCCGGCGCTGCGCGGCTACTGGGGCAGTGACGATACGGCGCAGGCGATGCATACCGCGCTCGGAATCATCGCGGCGCACAGCAACAAGGTCGACGGCATCAAGATCTCGCTGCTCGACAAGGGCAAGGAAGTCGCGATGCGTCGGCGCTTGCCGGCCGGGGTGCGCATGTACACCGGAGATGATTTCGACTACGCCGAGCTGATCGCGGGTGACGCGGTCGGCGAGGCCCCGAAGCAGCGCCACAGCGATGCACTGCTGGGAATCTTCGACGCCATCGCACC
>JAEMQF010000236.1 GCA_022758925.1 Burkholderiales bacterium
AGCGCGTCGATGGCTTTGGCGAAAATCGCGTTGTCCACGGTCGGAAACACTGCACCGATCGTGCCGCTGCGGCGCAGCATCATTGCCCGGGCGCCGGCGTGCGGCACATAGCCCAATTGCGCCACCGCGGTCTCGACTTGTCTGCGAAGCGTTTCGCGCACGGCCTGCGGCGTGTTCAGGACACGCGACACGGTGGCTGTGGACACGCCCGCGGCGGCGGCCACTGCCGCCACCGTCGGCACGTCATGGGGGCGCTTCACCATGCTCGGACTGTACGCGCTTACAACATGAAGTCGCAGTCCGGTCGCCTGTTTCTCCCCAAGGGAAAACACGTATCGGATGACCGCTACTGCGTTCTTGACCCGGCACCGATATCGAACCATACTGTAAGCGCTTACATGAATGAGCGCCGAGCACCGATGAATGCCTCCCTCAGCCTCTGAGCGCGCTGGAGCGTCCATGAACACCCCCGCAGCCACGTCGCGCCCCTTCGCAAAGTTTGGCTACACGCTTGCCGCGCTGGCCGTGGTGCTGCTGGTGTGGCAAGCGTTGACCACATGGACCGGGCTGATCGCCGCCACCACGTTCCCGACGCCGCTGGAGGTCAGCGTGGCGATGCAGCAAGTCGGCATCGAGGGCTACAGCAACGGGCGCTGGCATGAGCATGTGCTGCGCAGTGTGTTGTTGGTGACGATGGGTTTCGTCGTGGCGTCAGCGATCGGGGTCGCGCTCGGGCTGGCAATGGGCGCCAGCCGCACCATCGAAGCCCTGGTGAACCCGATCTTCCTGTTGTTGCGGCCGATCCCCCCGCTGGCCTGGATTCCTCTGGCCATCGTTTGGCTCGGGCTGGGAGATGCGGCCAAGATCATGGTGATCTTCTTTGCTGCGTTCGTGCCCTCGGTGATCAACAGCTTCACCGGTGTGCGCCAGATCGACAAACCCATTTTCGAAGCCAGCGCCATGCTGGGCGTGGCGGGTTGGCGCCACTGGCGCGAAGTATTGATTCCCGGCGCGTTGCCGAGCATCTTCACCGGGCTGCGCCTGTCGCTGCAGGCTTCGTGGACGACGCTGGTGGCGGCCGAACTGGTGGGTGCCATCGCTGGCCTGGGCCAGATTCTGAACCAGGCGGCGCAGGACATTTATCCCGCGATGATCGTTGTCGGCATGGCAAGCGTGGCGCTGTGCGGCTGGCTCATGACGCTCGGGTTGGGCTGGGTCGAGGCGCGCGTCATGCCGTGGAAGGCCGCATGATGTTGCAGCCCAGGCTGGATTCTGGCCGCTTCCTCGCACTCACTGCGCTGGGAGGCGTGAGCTTCCTGGCGTTGTGGAGCGCAGCGGCGATGGCCGGCTTGACGTCGCGCGAGTTCCTGCCGGCACCCTGGGATGTCGTGGCACGCTTTGCCCGGCTGGTCGTCGAACCGTTCGCCGGCTACACGCTGTTCGAGCATCTGTTGTCGAGCTTCCAGCGCTTCGGTCTGGGTTTCGTTCTGGCGGTGCTGGTGGGTATCCCGCTCGGGCTGCTGATGGCCTGGTTTGCCTGGGTCGACCGCCTTGTTTCGCCCTGCTTCGAGGCGGTGCGCTTCATCGCGCCGATCGCCTGGGTGCCGTTCGCCGCGTTGTGGTTTGGCACCGGCATCGGCGGGCCGGTGTTGATCATTTTCATGGGCGCATTCCCGCCGGTGCTGATCAACACCTACCGCGGTGCCAAGCAGGTCGACCGCAAGTACATCGAGGCATCGCAGATGCTGGGCGCGAGCAGCCTGCGCTCGATGACCCAGGTACTGCTGCCTGCCGCCGTGCCGTCGATCGTCGCCGGTCTGCGCATTTCGGCGGGGCTGGGTTGGCAGTCGCTGGTCGGTGCCGAGCTGATCGTGGCGTCCAGCGGGGTCGGCTATTTGATGGTCAAGGGGCAAGCGGCGGTGTCCACCGCGACGGTGATGAGCGGGATGATCGCCATCGGCATCGTCGGCATCCTGATCGACGTCGGCCTGCGCCGCGTGCAGCAGGTGATCGAAACCCGGCGCGGCGTTTGACGGCAAGCACGAGGAGAGCGCAGTGGCGATCATCGAATTCAATCACGTGCAACGTGTGTTCCACCAGAACGGCAAGGAATTCGTCGCGCTCAAGGACGTCAATCTGCAGGTGCAGGACCGCGAGTTCGTCGCCATCGTCGGCCCCTCGGGCTGCGGCAAGACGACCTGCATGCGCATGGCGGCGGGCCTGGAGCACCCCACCGGCGGCAGTGTCAGCGTTGATCGCGAGGTGGTGCGCCAACCCGGGCCTGACCGCGCAGTGGTGTTCCAGGCGTTCGCGCTGTTCCCTTGGAAGAGCGTCTGGGACAACGTCGAGTTCGGCTTGATCTCGCTCGGTATCGCTGCGGCTGAACGCAAGCGCCGCATCGAACACTACATCGGCCTGATGGGCTTGGGCGGCTACGAACAGGCGTTCCCGCACCAGCTCTCGGGCGGCATGCAGCAGCGCGTGGCGATCGCGCGTGCCTACGTCTTGGACCCGAAGGTGCTGCTGATGGACGAGCCGTTCGGCGCGCTCGATGCACAGACCCGCGTCGTCATGCAGGAAGAGCTGGTTCGGTTGGCGCGCCAGCATCCGCGCACCGTGCTTTTCATCACCCATGCAGTCGAAGAGGCGGTGTACCTGGCCGACCGCATTGTTGTCATGTCGCGCCGGCCCGGAACCATCCGCGAAATCATCGACGTGAAGTCGATCCGCGAGGCCGAGAACTGGGACCAGCACAAGCGCATCGAGGATGTGATGGACCTGCCCTCATTCGTGCACCTGCGCACTCAAATCTGGAAGCTGTTGCGTGACCAACAGACCGGCGAACTGCATTGACCCCCACACCACCCAGGAGACCGAGCATGAAATCTTCCTTCCACCGCAACACCTTTGCCGCGGCCATCGCCGCCACCTTGATCGCCACCGGCAGCGCGCAGGCGCAGCCGGTGCTCAGCGAGATCAAGGTCAGCTACCAACCGGCGCTGTACTGGGCGCTGCCGTTCTTCGTCGCAACCGAGAAGAACTGGTGGGCCGAGGTCGGTCTGAAGCCGGTGTTCAGCACCTTTCCGGCGGGCGTGCCGCAAATCGCCGCGGTCGCGTCCAAATCGTGGGACGTGGGCGGCACGGGTTCGGTGCCGGCGGTGCTCGGCCACGTGCGCTTTGGCATCAAGACGATCGGCATCACGAACGACGAATCGGCCGGCAACGCGTTGCTCGTGCGCAAAGACGTCGCCGACCGGATCGCGAAAGACCCGCAATCGATCAAGGGCCAGACCATCCTTCTCACCGCCAATTCGACCGGCGACTACGCCGTGCAGTCATGCCTGAAGAAATACGGGCTGGCCAAGGCCGACGTGATCATCAAGAACATGGGCCAGGCCGAGATCATCTCGGCGCTGTCGTCGAACAACGCCGACCTCGCCGGCCTGTGGGCGCCCAATATCTACACGCTCGAAGAAAAGGCCGGCGCCAAGGTCTTGTGCTCGGGCAAGGACGGCGGTGTTGTCGTTCCCGGCGCGCTCATCGCGCGCGGCGAATATGCCGAGCAGAACCCGCAGAACGTCGCCAAGTTCCTGGCCGTGTACCTGCGCGCCTGGAAATGGATGAGTGCGAACAAGCCGCAAGCGATCGAAATGATGAAGAAGTTTTACGAGCAGGGGGGTGTCGCGATCAGCGAGGCCTCGATGAAGAAGGAGTTCGACTCGCGCCCGACATTCGATCTGGCGCAGCAGCTCGCCCGCATGGACCGCACGCGCGGCAATTCCGACATGGACAGCTGGTTCAGCCAGATCTCGATCTTCATGCGCGGCACCGGCGCCATCCAAAGCGTTCCGCTCTCAACCGACTTCATCACCGACAGTTTCATGAAGTTGGTCAACGCCGATCCGACGTTGCGCGCATTCGCGAACCGCGCGCAGTGAGGCCGCACGATGCCGATCACCTATCTGAAGAAGGCGAGCAAGACGCCTCAATCCGAAACCGCCGCAGCGCAGGCGGTCGTGACCGAAATGCTCGCCGAGATCGACGCGCATGGTGAAGCCGCGGTGCGCGGCTACGCCAAGAAGCTTGACGAGTGGGACGGTGAGATCGTGCTCACGCGCGCCGAGATTGCGCGTCGGGCCGCCGAAGTGCCCGCCGCCGTGCGGCGCGACATCGATTTCGCGATCCGCCAGGTGAGCGCTTTCGCCAGCGCGCAGCGCGCATCGATGCACGAGTTTGCGCTGGGCCTGCACCCGGGCGTGACGGCGGGGCAGCGCGTGCTGCCGGTGAACGTGGCCGGATGCTACGCGCCGGCGGGCCGCTACGCGCACATCGCGTCGGCTTACATGGGTGTGGCCACGGCGAAAGCCGCGGGCGTGAAGACGATCATTGCCTGCTCGGGGCCGTTTCGCGGCGGACCGATGCACCCCTACCTGCTCTATGCATTCAACCAGGCGGGTGCCGACGTGGTCATGACGCTCGGCGGCGTGCAGGCGATCGCAGCCATGGCGTTCGGCCTGTTCACGAACCAACCCGCGGACGTGATCGTCGGGCCTGGCAACAAGTTCGTCGCCGAGGCGAAACGCGCGCTGTTCGGCAAGGTCGGCATCGACGTCTTTGCCGGCCCGTCCGAAGTGGCGGTCATCGCCGATGACAGCGCCGACCCGGAAATTGTCGCGAGCGATATCGTCGGTCAGGCCGAGCACGGCCACGAATCACCGGCCTGGCTGTTCACGACGAGCCGCGCGCTCGCCGAGCGCGTGATGCAACGGGTGCCGGAGCTGGTCGCGCGCCTGCCCCCGACCGCTCGCGACGCCGCCGGTTGCGCCTGGCGCGACTACGGCGAAGTGATGCTGTGCGACACACGCGAAGAAATGGCCGAGCTTTCCGATCGCTACGCGAGTGAACACCTCGAAGTGCACGCGCGCGATCTCGACTGGTGGCTTGCGAAGTTGACGTGTTATGGCTCGCTCTTCCTCGGCGAAGAAACGACCGTCGCCTACGGCGACAAGGCGAGTGGGCCGAACCACGTGTTGCCGACGAAGGGCGCGGCGCGTTACTCGGGTGGTTTATCGGTGCACAAGTTCATGAAGACGCTCACCTGGCAGCGCATGACACGCGACGCGGCGCGCGACATCGGCGAGGTCACCGCGCGCATCTCGCGCCTGGAAGGCATGGAAGGGCACGCGCGCACCGCCGACGAGCGCCTGGCGAAGTATTTTCCCGGCCAGACCTTCGACCGCGGGGCACCTGTGGACGTATGAGACTGACGGCGCTGTTCGATCTGCGCGGCCGGCGTGCGCTCGTGACCGGGGGCAACTCCGGCATCGGCGAAGCGATGGCACGCGCGCTCGGCCTGGCCGGTGCGCGCGTCATGCTCGTCGCGCGGCGTGAGGCCGAACTCGCCAGCGCAGCGCGGCGCCTGAACGCCGACGCGATCGAAACAAACTGGCTCGGCGCCGACCTGACGGACATCGACGCAATCCGAAGCGCTGCGCAGACCGCCGAGCAGCGTCTCGGCGGTGTTGACATCCTGATCAACGCCGCCGGAGTGAACCTGCGCCAGCCGTTCGCCGACGTCACGCCGCAGGCGTGGCAGGCGCAGCTCGCGCTGCACCTGAGCGCGCCGTTCTTCTTGACCCAGGCGCTCGCACCCGGCATGGCGCAGCGCGGCTGGGGCCGAATCATCAACATTGCCTCGCTGCAAAGCTGGCGCGCGTTTGCGAACGGCGCGCCGTATGGTGCGGCGAAGGGCGGCATCGTGCAACTCACGCGAGCGATCGCGCAGGAATGGTCGGCGCGCGGAGTCACGTGCAACGCGATCGGCCCCGGCTTCTTCCCGACCGCATTGACCGCCGCCGTGTTCGAAAACGCCGAGCTCGCGCAGCGCAACGCGGCGCAGACCTGCATCGGCCGCAACGGCGAGCTCGAAGACCTGTTTGGTGCGACTGTTTTTCTTGCAAGCGACGCGTCGGCCTACATCACCGGCCAGACGCTGATGGTCGACGGTGGATTTACCGCGAAGTGAGAGTCCATGAAAGCACTCGTCTACACCGAACCGAATCAGATGCAACTGCTCGAGCGGCCGATGCCCGTGCTGGTCGACGGCGAAGTCGTGCTGAAGATCGAGGCGGTCGGCATCTGCGGCTCGGACATGCACGCCTGGCATGGCCACGACCCGCGGCGCCAACCGGGGCTCGTGCTTGGCCACGAGTTTGTCGGCCGTATCGAACAATCGGCGGCACCCGGGTTCGCGCCCGGAACGCGCTGGACCGGCAACCCGCTGATCGTCTGCGGCAGCTGCGACTACTGCGTGCAGGGGCGCAACAACCTGTGTGCGAACCGCAGCATGGTCGGCATGACGCGCGCCGGCGCTTTCGCCGAGTACATGAGCATTCCCGCTGCGTCGCTGATCGCGATGCCGCAGGACATGCCGGCGCGCGCCGCGGCGCTCACCGAGCCGGCGGCGACCGCCTGGCACGCCGTCAATTTGTCGATGCGCGCGCTCGTGCGGCCGCTGCATGAATGCGAGGTGCTGATCATCGGTGGCGGCGCCATCGGCATGCTCGCCGCGCTCTTGCTCGAACGCCTGGGCGTGCGGCGCCTGACCGTCACCGAACTCAATCCGCTGCGCCGCGCCAGCTTGGCGAGAGCAGTGGCTTGCGAAGCGCTCGACCCGCGCCAGCACGCGCCGGCCGACGCCCACTTCGAGTACGTCATCGACGCCGTCGGCAGCGCGGCGACGCGCAGCCTGGCGTTCAGCGCCGTCAAGCCCGGCGGCGTGATCATGCACGTCGGCTTGCAAGACTGGGCGAGCGAGATCGACATGCGCAAGCTCACGCTCGCCGAAATCACGCTGCTCGGCACCTACACCTACACCACGGCCGACCTGCGGGCGACAGTCGATGCGCTGTACCGCGGTCGCTTCGGTGACCTGGCGTGGGTCGAAGAACGCCGCCTCGACGCAGGCGCGATGGCATTCGTCGACCTGGACCGCGGCACCAGCGCGGCGGCAAAGATCGTGCTGCGCGCCTGAGCGTGGCGCGAACCGGCACGCCGCAGCGCGCGCCGCGAGCGATTCCCTGCTGACACCACGTTGTCAGCAGCACCCCGGCAGCATGGCGCCTCACCCCAACCCTGGAGAGCCTCATGCCCAAGACCTCGCACAACGCCATCAACTGGTTCGAACTCCCGGTGCTCGACCTGAACCGAGCCCAGACCTTCTACGAAAAATTGCTCGACGCGCCGTTGCGCCGCGAGCCGATGGGCGACAAATTGCTCGCCGTCTTTCCTTACGACGACGCGGCAGTCGGCGGCTGCCTGATGGCCGGCGCCGGTGTCGCCGCACCGTCGACGAGCGGCGCGCTGGTCTACCTGAACGTCGGCGCTTCACTCGACTCGGCGCTGATGCGCGTCGCGAGCGCGGGCGGCCGCGTGACGACGCCGAAGGTGCAGCTGCCCGACGGCATGGGCTGTTTCGCCCATATCGCCGACACCGAAGGCAACCGCGTCGGCCTGCACGCCGCCGCCTGAATCGCAGCGCTGCGGCGCTGGAGTGATCGCAGCGCCGCCGCGATGCAGGCTGACTGCGTCGCGGTCGCGCTCGGCGCGGCGCAGGACCTGCCAGCGGATTCTGGCTCTACGATCGCGCACATCCGAATGCGCCGCGCCGAACGCCTGTTCCAACTCGTCCAGCTCATTCGTGGCCGGCGTTTGTCGACCGCTGTCTTCCTCGCCGAGCGGCTGGAAGTATCGACGCGAAGCGTCTACCGCGACGTCGCCGACCTGCAAGCGCAAGGCGTTCCGATCGAGGGCGAGGCGGGCGTGGGTTACCGCATGCGCAGCGGCTATGACCTGCCGCCGCTGATGTTCACGAAAACGGAAGCGCAGGCGCTGCTCGCCGCCGTGCGCATCGCCCAGCCGCGCCTGGACCCAACCCTCGCCGCCGGCGCCGAAGCGGCGTTGAGCAAGATCCTCTCCGTGCTGCCCGCCGCGGCGCGCGCCGCAGCGGAAAGCCTGGCGCTTTACGCGCCGCCGGTCGCCTTCGATGCGCCGATGCGCGAACGTCTTGAGCTGTTGCGCGTTGCCGCTGAGCAGCGGCACAAGGTCGAATTCACCTACGTCGATTTGCGCGAGCAGCGCAGCGAGCGCCGGGTGCGGCCGCTCGGCTGCTTCTATTGGGGCGCGGTCTGGACCCTCGCCGCGTGGTGCGAATGGCGCGTCGGGTTTCGCAGTTTTCGCATCGACCGCATCGGGCAGCTTCGTGTGCTCGACGAGCGCTTTCGCGACGAGCCGGGCAAGACCTTGGCCGATCTGTTGCGCGCCGTCGAAGCCACACCCGATCGACCCGGCGCGAGCGCCGAACAGGGCCAGAGTTGAAAGCGTCGCGCCGCGCGCCCGGTGCGTGACGCCGGTGCCCGCGTCTCGCTCAAATCGGGGCACTGCGCGGCTGTAGTTGCTATTTCAGAAGTTGTAGCATATGCTACTTCACATGTGGGCCCTGTTGATCGTGACCCTGCCGAGCCAGCCGAACGCAGTGCGGCTGCGCATCTGGCGTTCGCTGAAGACACTGGGCTGCGCCGCGCTGCGCGACGGTGCCTACCTGCTGCCGAGCGCACACGCTGCCGTGCTCGACAGTCTTGCTGCCGAAGTGCGCGAACATGGCGGCAGCGGATCGGTGCTGGCACTCGCGCCGCGCGACGAGGCGCAGCGCCAGGAGGTGCTGGCGCTTTTCGACCGCGGAGAAGCTTATGCGGCGTGGCGGGCAGGTGCTCAGGCGCTGCAACAGCAACTCGAGCCACTCACCGAGACCGAAGCACGGCGCCGCCTGCGCGGCGTTGCCGACGAACTGTCGGCGCTCGGCCGCATCGACTACTACCCCGGGCCCGCCGCGCCGCAGGCGCAGGCCGACCTCGCGGCGCTGCGGCTCGCGCTTGACCAGCGCTTTTCGCGCGGCGAGCCCCAGACCCGCGCCGACACCGGAATCGCGCCGCTGAATCGCGCCAAGTTCCAGGGCAAACGCTGGGCGACGCGCGCGCGGCCCTGGGTCGACCGCCTGGCCAGCGCCTGGCTCATCCGGCGTTTCATCGACACGCAGGCGAGCTTCGTCTGGTTGCCCGACTCCGAGCAAGCGCTGCGCACGCCACGCGGCGTGATCGGCTTCGACTACGACGGCGCGCGCTTCACGCATGTCGGCATGCGCGTCACGTTCGAAGTGCTGGCAGCAAGTTTCGGGTTGGAGCGCGATCCCCAACTGCAGCGCATCGGCGGCGCCGTGCGCTACCTTGATGCCGGCGGTATTCCGGTGTCCGAAGCCGCAGGCCTGGAAGCGGTGCTCGCGGGGTTGCGTGAGCTGCACGCGCAAGACGACCCATTGTTTGGCGCCGCCGCGAAGGTATTCGACGCACTGTATGCAGCGCCCAGCGCAGCCGTGGGGTCGACGTCATGACTGACGCTGTGCAGCCCCCCGACGCCGCAAGTGCACGCGTGCAGGCAGGCTCCGGCGCAGCGCCCGCAGCGGTGAGCTTTGGCGAAGCGCTGCGCTTCTGGCTCAAGCTCGGCTTCATCAGCTTCGGCGGCCCTGCGGGGCAGATTTCCATCATGCACAGCGAACTCGTCGAGCGCCGCCGCTGGATCAGCGAGAAGCGTTTCCTGCACGCGCTGAACTACTGCATGCTGCTGCCCGGCCCCGAAGCGCAGCAGCTCGCCACCTACATCGGCTGGCTCATGCACCGCACCTGGGGTGGCATCGTCGCCGGCGCGTTGTTCGTCTTGCCGTCGCTGTTTATCCTGATCGCGCTGGCGTGGATTTACCTGCGCTTCGGCGATGTGCCGGTCGTCGCCGGAATCTTCTATGGCATCAAACCGGCAGTCACGGCGCTCGTGCTGCACGCCGCACACCGCATCGGTTCGCGCGCGCTGAAGAACCGCTGGATGTGGGCCATCGCCGCGGCGGCGTTCATCGCGATCTTCGCCTTCGATGCGCCGTTTCCGGCGATCGTGGTCGCCGCGGC
>JAEMQF010000379.1 GCA_022758925.1 Burkholderiales bacterium
AGCGCGAGGTTCTCGCGCACCGTCAGGCTCGGGATCAGGTTGTAGAACTGGAAGACGAAGCCGACGTGCTCGCGCCGGTAGGTGGTGAGCTCGGCCTCGCTCGCGCCGCTCAACATGTGGTCGCCGAAGCGCACCTCGCCGTGCGTCGGCACGTCCAGGCCGCCGAGGATGTTGAGCAGCGTCGACTTGCCGCTGCCTGAAGCACCGAGCAGCACGACGAACTCGCCACGCGCGATATCGAGATCGACCTCGCGCAACGCCAGCACATCGACTTCGCCGGTGCGGTAGGTCTTGGCCAGCCCGCGCGCGCGGAACACGACCTCGGCGACGTCAGTGGCTGGTGCGGCGGCAGGAGTCATTGCAGGCAATGGTTCGGTGCAGGCACCAAGTGTGGGGTGCCAGGCGCTATCGGGCTTGATCGTCGACAAGCGGCGCGGCTGCTGCTGCGGCGCACGCCGGCTCGCACCAGGGGTGCCAGGGTCGGCGCAACGTACGCGGTGCTAGATTCCTGCATGGTCCGACCCCTGCTGAATTCTCAATCACCCGAGCGCCCATCGGTCCGGTGCATGGGTGTAGCTCGCCAAGCCCCTGGCGCGCAACCTAGTGTGGCACGGGGTCGGGCCAGCCTGGGTCACGAAGCCAACTTGTCTAGAGCGCACAAAACATGCCGGGCGGAGTGACCGTCGAGCGTCTTTCTCGGCATCTCGATGCATTGCCCCTGCTCGCCCAATGGTTCAAGGCCGAATGGCCGGCCTGGTACGGACCAGGAGGCCGCGGCAGCGCGGAGCGCGACCTGCAGGAATTCTCAGCTGAGCGCGGCCTGCCCACCGGGGTGATCGCTTTGCTCAACGGTTCACCCTGTGGTGTGGCGGCTTTGAAAGAGCGCTCGATACCTGGACATGAACACCTCAGTCCCTGGGCGGCGGCGGGCTTTGTCGTCCCCTCACATCGTGGTCAAGGCATCGGCCAGCGTCTTCTGTACGCCCTTGAAGCAGAAGCGAAGACACAAGGATTCCAGCACATCTTCTGTGCCTCGGCAACTGCCGGCACACTTCTACTTCGCTCACAATGGAGCCTGACTGAGAGCACCGTGCATGAAGGCAAGTCACTCGGCATCTACGCGAAGGCGCTCTAACCATTCGGTCGAGCTGACAACTTCCGGCCTGCAGGCTCCGGCCGCGGCTCAGCTCAGACGCAGGCCGGATGGACCTTGCAGCACCACGACCCAATGAAGGCGCAGCGCACTCCATGGTCGTGAACGAACACCGAGCGATTCGGCTCGTTGCCTATCTCGAAGCGTTCAAGGGCGTGCTTGTCCTTGCGGCGGCTGCGGGCCTGCTCAGCCTCGTGCACAAGGATCTCGAGGCATTGGCTGCCCGGCTCATCGAACACTCCCATCTGAATCCGGCCTCGAAGTACCCGCTGATCCTGGTGGATGCCGCCTCACGGCTGCAAGACACAAGGCTGGTCATGCTGGCATTGGGAGCAATAGCCTATTCGCTCATACGTCTGTTGGAGGCGTACGGCTTGTACCGCGAGAGAGCCTGGGCCGAGGTTCTGGCGGCAGCGAGCGGCGCAATCTACATGCCCATCGAAGCCTACGAGTGGTTCAAGCAACCCTCGTGGTTTCGCGTCGTCGTCTTTGCAGTCAACGGCGCGGTCGTCTGGCTGATGCTGCATGCCCTGCTTCATCGACGTCGTGCGCGAGCGCGGAAAACGGCCTGACCCAACTCTCAATCCATGTACGAGTCCCGCAAGCACAAGCCGCTCTCGTCGCGTGCATTTGCCTCGCGCTTGGCCATGCACCTGGCGGCAGCGCTCGGCTTGCTCGGCGCGTCTCTTGGATTCGGGATGCTGGGTTACATGGAGCTGGAGAACCTGTCGGTCGTGGACGCTTTCCTGAACGCGGCCATGCTTCTTGGAGGCATGGGGCCCGTGAACGCGCCGATCACGACTTCAGGCAAGCTGTTCGCGGGCTGGTACGCACTGTATGCGGGCCTGGTCTTCATCGTGACTGCAGCTCTCATCTTCACGCCCATCGTTCACCGCGTCCTTCACAAGTTCCACTGGGACTCGTAGCGATACGAGCGATCTTGTTCGCCGGGGCCGCGCTCGCCTTGTGTCAACCATCACGGTCGCACAGGTCGGACGCTCAAAAGGACAAATCAGACACTGCGCCGCGTGGTAATTTCCGGTAACTGAACGGGCAGGATCGAGCGCTATCACTTATGCTGATTCACCCCTATTCACACCGCCAATGTCCAAGCACCACATCGCATCATTGCTATCGCTCCTGCTCGTGGTGGGCAGCAGCGTGGCCGCCCAAACAGCCGGCTCGTCGCGCACATCCGCGGCCGCGGAGCCAGGAGTCTTGGAACAACTGCAAAAGGCCGTCGCCCGCGGCTCGGAGGCGGCCGCAGCCGGCTTCAAGCGTGGGGTGAAGGCCACCGAACACGGTGCAAAGGCTGCTGCCAACGCTATTGCGCGCGGCGCCAAGGCCGCGGCAATCGCAGTGCAGCATGGAGCACAAGCTGCCGGCAACGCGGCGAAGTCGCTCGCAGCAAAGGCAGGGGCTCCTTCGTCGGCGGCATCGCAACCAAACAGGTAGTCCGGGCAAGGCAATGACGCCCATCCTCGCGGTGCCCCGGGCCAGCGGTCACTTTCTGCTGCGGCTGCTGAACAGAATCGCCGCCGCCTCGGCGATTGCGAACCGTGCAGTCCCTGGCTGGGCGTCACTCCAGCAAAGGGCGAACCTTCACGCTGCGTCCCTTGACTTTGCCTGTGTTCAGGCGCTTCAGCACTTGCTGTGAAGTGGGCGCCATTGGGTGGTGCAACCCAGCGCCTGTTCGATCTGCCCGACCTACCCCATCTCCTCCAGGCTGAGCAGGCTGAAGGCCCAGCCGGCTGCGTCGACGCGCCCGGTGCGGCCGATGCGATGCGTATGCGTGGCGGGGTTGGGGGTCACGTCGATGTTGATCGCCGCCTCGACCGTAGCGATGCGAGCGATCTTGTTCGCCGGGGCCGGGTTCGCCCTGTGCCAGCCTTCACGCTCGCACACTGAGGACGCTCACAGCGAGAAATCAGACACGGCGCCGGGTCGTAATTTCCTGTAACTGAACGGGCAGGATCGAGCGCTAACGCTTATGCTGTTTCAACGCTATTCACACCGACCATGTCCAAGTCTCACATCGCATCATTGCTATCGCTTCTGCTCGTGCTGGGCAGCAGCGTCGCTGCCCAGACAGCCGGCTCATCCCGCACGTCCACGACCGAGGAGCCGGGAGTCGTGCAACGAATGCAGAGGGCGGTCGTCCGTGGCTCGGAGTCGGCCACCGGGCTCCTCCATCGTACGACGAAGGCCAACGAACCCGATGCAAGGCAGGCTGCCGACCGCGCTGACCGCGAGGCCAAGGCCAAGGCAAGCGAAGCGCAACGTCGAGCAAAAGCTGCCGGCAGCGCGGCACGGCCGGCTGCAACGAAGGCAAAGGCTCCTTCGCGGGCGGCATCGCAAGCAAAGAAGTAGTCAGCGCAGGGCGATCACGCCCTGCCCCGCGTCGCCCCGTGGCGCCGGTGCCCCGCGCCCGCGAGCATCTTCTGCTGCGGCCGCTGATCGCAGCGCTGCTGCGGCCTCGCAGATCGCGAATCTTTGCCGTACCGGGCCGGGTCTCACTCCTGCAACAGGCGAACCTTCACGCTGCGTCCCTTGACCTTGCCTGCGTTCAGGCGCTTCAGCACCTGTTGCGCAATCTCGCGCTGCACCGCGACGTAGGTTGAAAACTCGTTGACGTTGATCTTGCCGATCTGCGCGCCGTCAAAGCCCATGTCCTTGGTCAGCGCGCCCAGCACATCGCCGGGTCGGATCTTTTCCTTGCGCCCGCCCAGTATCTGCAGCGTCGCCATCGGCGGGCGCAGTGCCTCGGCTTGCGTGGCGTGCAGTTCGCCAAGTGAGCGCCATTGGGTGGTGAAACCCAGCGCCTGTTCGATCTGCCCGACGTACCCCATCTCCTCCAGGCTGACCAGGCTGAAGGCCCAGCCGGCTTCGTCGACGCGCCCGGTGCGGCCGATGCGATGCGTGTGCGTGGCGGGGTCGGGTGTCATGTCGACGTTGATCACCGCCTCGAGCTGCGCGATGTCGAGCCCGCGCGCCGCAATGTCGGTCGCGACGAGCACGCTCGCGCTTCGGTTCGCGAAACGAACCAGCACCTGGTCGCGTTCGCGCTGCTCCAGGTCGCCGTGCAGCTCGAGCGCGGCGAAGCCCGAGCCGCGCAGCACCTGCGCCAGGTCGCGGCATTGCTGCTTGGTGTTGCAAAACGCGAGCGTGCTCAGCGGCCGGTAGTGGTTCAGCAGCTGCGCCACCGCATGCAGGCGCTGCTCTTCACGCACTTCGATGAAGAGCTGGCGGATCTGGCCGGTGGCATGCGTTTCAAGCAGCTTCACCTCGCTCGGTTCGCGCATGAACGACGCGGCAAGTTTCGCGATGCCCACCGGGTAGGTGGCCGAGAACAACAAGGTCTGGCGCTGCGCCGGGCATTGCTTCACCACCGTCGCGATGTCGTCGAAGAAACCCATGTCGAGCATGCGGTCGGCTTCGTCCAGCACCAGCGTGTTCAGCGCGTCCAACTTCAATGTGCCCCGCTCCAGGTGGTCGATAATGCGCCCCGGCGTTCCGACGACGATGTGCGCCCCATGCTCCAGGCTCGCGAGTTGCGCGCGCACGGGCACGCCGCCGCACAGCGTGAGCACCTTGATGTGGTCTTCGGCGCGCGCCAGCCGCCGCACTTCCTGCGTCACCTGTTCGGCGAGCTCACGCGTTGGGCACAGGACCAGGGCTTGAAGCGCGAAGCGGCGCTGGTTCAGGTTCGCCAGCAACACGAGCGCGAATGCAGCGGTCTTGCCGCTGCCGGTCTTGGCCTGGGCGATCAGGTCGCGGCCGGAAAGCGCGAGCGGCAAGCAAGCCGCCTGAACCGGCGTCATGCGCAGGTAACCCAGGCGTTGCAGGTTTTCGAGCGTGGCGGGCGGCAGCGCCAGGTTGCTGAAAGGCGGGCGCTGCGGCGTGCGGTTCGGCGCGTCGGCCTCGGCCGCTGCGGCTTCGGAAAGCTCAATCACGTTCATGCGCGATTATCGTGGGGCGAGTCGCAACGCGGCTTGATTCCCTGCAATCCGCGCCCACCTGTGGGGTTTGAACCCCGTCCGACCGATAATCCAGCCCGTGCCACTGACTCTGCCGAACCCTCGCCACTCGAAACGCGTCCCCCTTCACATCGACGAAGCGCAACTCGCGCGCATCTGCGAGGCAGCGTACACCTTGCCGCAGATCGTCAAGCCGGCGGACTTCATCACCGAACACAGCAAGGGCTTCGAACAGTATCTCGACAAGCTGGGCCTTGTGCTGCTGCAAAAGCCGGTCGCCGGGGCGCGGCCGAGCCGCTGGATCGCGCCCGAGTTGATGGACAGCGCCATCGCCCACCTCGACGCCCTGGGCAGCGGGCCGACGGCTCTGCCGCTGATGCGCGAGCGAAACATTGTGCTCGAATCGCTGGACGTGACGCGCCAGCTGGGCCAATGGTCGCGCCTTGTCAGTCAAGAGCTGGTGTTGTCGGAGCCCGGATGGCGCGTGCCGGTGGCGTTTCGCGTCGACGTGCCGCAGGCGCCGGTCTGGGCCTACTTCCGCGATGGCGACAAAGCCGCCCTGCTCGGCGCGCTGGGCCCGCCGCCGGCCTATGTGCATGCCGCAGAACTGACAGCGCAGCTCGAAGCCCTGATCGCGCGCAGCCGCGACTACAAGCCGCGCCAGCTCGATTCGCTGCTGCCGCGCCTGCAAACCGAATGCGCAGCGCCGCAGACGCTGGCCGAACTGAAGGCCGCGTGCTCGCGCGCACAGGATCGCTGGGAACACCGCGTCGCCGAGCTCGAAACGCTGGAAGGCCTGAACAGCGAACTCGCGTTCCAGGGCTACCCCGATACGTTCGAGAAGGCGCGTCGCCTGCAACGCAGCGTTACGCTCTACGTCGGCCCGCCCAACAGCGGCAAGACGCACGCCGCGTTCGAGCGCCTGGCGCAAGCGTTCGACGGCGCTTACCTCGCGCCGCTGCGGCTGTTGGCATTGGAAGGGCGCGACCGCCTCGCGGCGCGTGGCGTTGCGTGTTCGCTGCTCACCGGTGAAGAGAACGTCCCGGCGCCCGAGGCGCGCGTGATTTCGAGCACGATCGAGATGGTGGGCACGAACAAAGCCATCGACGTCGCCGTGATCGACGAAGCGCAGATGATCTTCGACGCATCGCGCGGCTGGGCCTGGACCCAGGCGATCGTCGCCGTGCCGGCGAATGAAGTGATCATCATCTGCTCGACCTACGCCGTGCCGGCGATCGAAAACCTGCTCGGCCTGTGCGGCGAGCGCTGCGAGGTGCGCCACTTCGAGCGCAAGCAGCATGTCGAGTTGCTTGGCGCACCGGTGCCGGTGTCGGCGCTGAAGCTCGGCGACGCCGTCGTCGCGTTCAGCCGGCGCGACGTGTTGATGTTGCGCGACAGAATCGCCGCCAGCGGGCATCCGGTGTCGGTGATCTACGGTGCATTGCCGCCCGAGGTGCGCAAGCGCGAGGCGGAGCGCTTTGCGAGCGGCGAGTCGCATATCCTGGTGGCGACCGATGCCATCGGCATGGGCCTGAACCTGCCGATCCGCCGTGTGCTGTTCAGCACCATGACCAAGTTCGACGGCCTGGATGACCGCCAACTGAACGAGGCGGAAGTGCACCAGATCGCGGGCCGCGCCGGGCGCTTCGGCATCCATGAAGAGGGCTTCGTCGGCGTCCTCCAGGAAGCCGAAACATCGGCGCTGCGCGTCTTGAAGGAGCTGCTGGCGAAGACGCCGCGCGCGCCGAATCCGTTCAAGGCGCCGGTCGCGCCGAACGGCTGGCACATCGACACGATCTCGTCGCGCCTGCACAAGTCGAGTTTGCGCGACGTGCTCGACGTCTTCATGCAGCAACTCAAACTCGACAACGCGCACTTTGCCGTCGCCGAGCTGGAGCAGATGCTCGAACTCGCCGAAGCGCTGGACCGCAGCGCGGCGAAACTGACGTTGAAAGAGCGCTTCATCTACGCCCAGGCGCCGGTGGACACGCGCACCGAATCGCAGCTGCAGGAGTTTCTCGACTGGAGCAGCCGCCACGCGCTCGCCGGCAAGGCCGGTACGCCATGGTTCCTGGACCAGGTCGACGGCCACAGCCGGCTCGAACGCATGGAGCAGGCGCTGCGCGCTTGCACGCTGTGGCTGTGGCTGGACCTGCGCTTTCCCGGCGCCTACGGTCATGTGGAAGCGGTGCACGCGTTGCGCGGCCAGCTCAACGATGGCATCGAACGCCAGCTCAAGGGCAAGCGGCCGCTCGCGCAGATGCACCGGCAACGCTCGAAAGCACGCGCTTGAAAGCACCCGCGCGCCTTCGGTCGCTGCTTGAAGAAGGCCTGATCGACGGCGTCGTGCGCCAGCTCATGAGCGGCAAGGAGGCGCAGGTCTACGTGGTGCGCTGCGCTGGCGAGACGCGCTGCGCCAAGGTCTACAAGGAGGCGACGCAGCGCAGCTTTCGCCAGGCCGTGGACTACACCGAAAACCGCAAGGTGAAGAACACGCGCCAGGCGCGCGCCATGGCCAAGGGAACGAAGTTCGGGCGTGAATCGCAAGAGGCCGCCTGGCAAAGCGCCGAAGTCGATGCGCTGTACCGCGTGGCCAGCGCCGGGGTGCGCGTACCCAGGCCCTACAACTTTCACGACGGCGTGTTGCTGATGGAGTTGGTGGTCGATGCGAACGGCGACGCCGCGCCGCGCCTGAACGACGTGCAGTTCACGCCCGAGCAGGCGCGCGCGCACCACGCGACGCTGCTGGCGGAGGTGGTGCGCATGTTGTGCGCCGGCGTCGTGCATGGCGACCTGTCCGAATTCAACGTGCTGCTGGCAGCGGACGGCCCGGTGATCATCGACCTGCCGCAGGCGGTGGACGCTGCCGGCAACAACCACGCGCAGCGCATGCTGCTGCGCGACGTGCAGAACCTGAACCACTTCTTCGGCCGCTTTGCCCCCGAGCTGCTGCGCAGCGAGCATGGCGACGAAATCTGGGACCTGTTCCGGCGCGGCGTGCTGCACCCGGCCGTGACGCTCAGCGGCCGCTTCCGGCGCGATGCGGCGCCGGCCGATGTGAACGCCGTGATGCGCGAGATCGACGCCGCACGCGCCGAAGACGCAGCGCGGCGTCTGCGGCTGCAGAGCGTGCGTTGAGCCTGTCCGCGCACGCGGATCAAACCGTCCCGAAGCCGATCTTCAGGTCGAGCAACCAGCGCCGATAGGCTGCGCAAGCGCGGTCGGCGGCGCTATGCATTTCGCCCGCCGTGAGCGGCAAACGCTTCGGCGTCTGCGATTCGAGCACGGGCCGGTCTTGCAGGAAGATCTGGTCCTGGAACGCACGCAGCGCTTCATCGCTCGATTCGAAATCGCACAGCGCCAGGCGAAACCAGACGCGGCTGCGCTCGGGTTCGATCGGGCACACGAACAGGGCGATCGTGTCGCGCCGGCCTGCATCGGTCGCGGCCTTGCTCAGCAGCGCCGTGTACGGCGCGGGCACGGCGTAGTCGTAGGCGACCCATGAACCTTGCGTCGCCTGGCTGTGGCTGCGCGGTTGCCACGCCATGCAGCCTGTGGCACGCAGGCCGTTCGCATCGAGCTGCACCTCATACGCCGGCACCGCAGTGTGCGCCCGGTCGCCGAGCACGCCCTCATGCACGAAGCCGAAATGCGCCATGTCCAGAAAATTCTCGACGATGCGTGGCGCGCTCGTCGCCACGTCGTAGGGGCCGACCAGCAGCTTGCGCAGCCGCGGGTCGGTCTCGGCGTGAAACGGCGGCGGCGCATTGCGCCCCGCGGCGTCGAGCCGGACCCAGATCAAACCGTATGCAATGCAAGCCGCAGATGGCGTCGCGCGGTGCGAAGCAGGCGGCACGAAACCCGGGCTCGCGGGAACATGCGCACATCCGCCGTCGGGCCCGAACTGCCAGCCGTGGTACGCGCATTCCAACCGACCTTCGCAGACGCGCCCGAGCGACAAGCGCGTGCCGCGATGCGGGCAGCGGTCGGCAAAGGCGCGCGGCTGTCCCGCGTGGTCGCGCCACAGCACAAGTTCTTCGCCGAGCAACGTGACGGCCTGCGGCGCATCGCCCAACGCCGCCGCGTCCGCCACCGGGTGCCACCAGGCCCGCTCCAGCATACGCTGCTCGTCAAAGATGGGCTTTGAGCGGGACTGCCGGGTCGCAGGCGAGCGCCGGCGCCGGGCTGGCTGCGGCCTCGAGCAGCTTGCGCGCCGCCATGTGATCGAGCGGCGCGTTGACGCTTTCCACGCACAGCAGCTGCTCGCCCACGTAGTGCAGGATCGAAAAGCTGCCCGGGCTCGGCCCCGCGCGCCGATGGCGCACGCCATCCAACGGCATCAGGCCCGCCATCTGCAGCCGCATGCCGCCCTGCTCCGACCAGAACCATGGCAGCGCACGGTAAGGCTCGTCGCGGCCGAGCAACGTGGCGAGCGCGGTGCGCGCCTGGTCGTTCGCGTTTTGCACCGATTCGAGCCGCGTGCGCCGGCCGCTGCCGTGCAACGGAAAACTGGCACAGTCGCCGATCGCGAGGATGCTCGGGTCCGAACTGCGCTGGCAGGCATCGACGATCACGCCGTTGTCGCATTCCAGACCGGCAGCAAGCGCCAGAGCCTGCTCGGGTGCGGCGCCGATGGCCAGCACCAGCAACTCGACCGCCTCGCCCTTGCCCTCGACCGTGAGCGATGCGAGGCGCCCACCTTCGATCACGAATTCGCCTGCGGCAACGCCCAGTCGCAGGTCGATGCCACTCGCGCGGTGCGTTTGCAGCACATGCATCGCGAGTTCGCCCGACACCGAACGTTGCAACAGCCGCGGCGCGGATTCGAGCACGGTGACGCGCTTGCCCAGGGCGCGCGCGGTCGCCGCGATTTCCAGACCGATGAAGCCACCGCCCAGAACCGTGAGGTGCTGCGCTGCATGCAACTGGCCTCGCAGGCGCGCCGCATCTGCCGCACCGCGCAACATTGCCACGTTGCTCAGCCCTGCAATCGTCGCAGCGAATTGCGGCAAGCTGCGCGCCCGGGCGCCGGTGGCCAGCACGAGCCCCGCGTAACCCAGTTCGCGCTTCGAGCGCAAGCGCAGCACGCGGCGCTGGCGATCGATGGCAACGCCAGGGTCGGCACGGTGCAACGTGATGCCGGCTTCGGCGTACCAGGCCTCGCTGCGCAGCGGCTGCAAGGCCTCCAGCGGGCCCTTCAAGAACGACTTGGACAGGGGCGGTCGCTGATACGGCAGTTCGGCCTCTTCACACACCAGGTGCACCTGAGCGCCGCGCCCGGCCGCAACCAGGCCTGAGCACAGTGCCGCTGCGCTGTGGCCACCGCCGACGATGACGATGGCACCGGCCTGCACCTCGGATTCACTCACGCTCGATCTCCCATGCTCGCGGCGCGCCGCGGATTTCGAAAGCTCTCAATTCGTGTTCGAGCGCTTCTGCCGGAACCTGGCGCTCAAGCAAGGCCAGGCTGCCCCGACGCAGACCTGATTCGCGGCGCGCTGCGGACAGGTTATCACCAGGAGCGTTTCTCATGCATGGGCCTGAGCGCGCCGCGTTTCGCGCGCATTCTCGGCGATGGCAGCGCCCCAGGAGCCTGCGCGAGCGTCGGCGCGGCATCGCCGCTGCAAGGATAGCGCTCAGCAGCTCAGCGGCCGAGAGGCAATCGGCTGCAACCGATAGCTTCGCAGCCTTTCAGTCGGCCCACGCCTGCCGCGCCCTGGCGGCGAGCCGCAATCGGAGTTGCTCCACCTTCAGCGGCGCGACTTCGTCGCCGCCCTGACCGGCGCGCTCGTACCACTGCAGGGCCACCTGTTCATCGCGCCCGACACCATTGCCGTTTTCGTACATCGAAGCGATCAAGTACTGCGCGCCCCAATGTCCGGCACGCGCCGCGCGTTCATACCAATGCGCGGCCGCCTCGTCATCTTGCGGCACGCCGCCGCGGCCGAGCAGGTATTGGGTTGCGAGGTCGACTTGGGCATCGACGTGACCGAGCAGGGCCGCCTTGCGGAACATTTCGGTGGCACGCACAAGGTCGTGCGGGAATGCCGGGCTGCCGACGTCGTATTCCTTGCCCAACGCGTAGATCGCCTGCGCGTAGCCCTGCGACGCCGATTGTTCGAGGAATACGCGCGCACCAAACAGATTCGGCGTTCCGTCTTCGGTGGACTCGCCCGAGCGCATCATCATCGCCGCGCTGTACTGCGACGATGAATCGCCGTCGATCGCGCACGCCATGAAGATGCGAAACGCCAGCTTCGGCTCGCCCGCGCCGTAAAGAACCGGGCCCTGCGCGCAGAACTCTTCGGCGCTGGCCTGGGACTGCGCAGCGCATGCGCCAAGACTCAGTCCGATCGCTGTAACGAGCCTCAGGCAAAGATTCATGGCGCACCTCCGGCGAGCAGGGCAACCTGGCCCTGACGAAGCGACACCATGGATAGCGGCGCAAACGCCTGCGCACTTGAGGCGGACGCCGCTGGGGCGGCGTCGGGTCAGCGCTCAAGACGTGAAAAGGGCCGCGATTGCGGCCCTTTTCTGGAGATTGCGCCGAAGGCGCGCGGATTCACCCGCGCCCGTGCTTCGCGATCAGCGCCTTTGCCGACGCGAGCAGCGCCGCCCCCTTGAAGCCGCGCTTGTCCATGTCGGCGACCCATTCGTCGTCGACATGGCTCGACAATTTCACGAACTCGGCAGTTTCGGCAGCGGAGAAGGTGTAGATCGTATTGCCGCGGTCGCTCGCCGACTTGCGGCCATTCGCGTCATTGCCCTGTTGCGTCTTGCCCAGCCAGGCCGAGGTGGCCAAACCCGAATTGGCGTCGATCACCTTCTTCAGATCGGGCGCGAGCGAGTCGTACTTCGCCCGGTTCATCGCCATCACGAACGTCGTCGTGTAGAAGGCCGGGCTGTCTGCCGGGAACTCGCTGTGGAACTTGGTGAGTTCGTGTACCTTCACCGAAGGCACGACTTCCCAGGGGATGACACAGGCTTCGACCGTGCCCTTGGACAACGCATCGGGAATCTGCGGCAGCGGCATGCCCACCGGGGTGGCGCCGATCGAGCTGAGCAGCTTCGTCACCTGGCGCGTCGGGCCGCGCACCTTCATTCCCTTCAGGTCGGCAGCGCTCTTGATCTGCTTGTTCACGCTGTGGAACATTCCCGGGCCGTGCACATGCAGCGCGAGCACCTGGGTTTCCTTGAACTCGTCAGGGCATTGCGTCTGGAAATACTCCCAGTACGCCTTGGACGTCGCCTCGGCGTTGTTCATGACGAAGGGCAACTCGAAGACCTCGATGCGCGGGAAGCGCCCTGCGGTGTTGGCCGGCAGCGTCCACACGACATCGACGACGCCGTCGCGTGCCTGGTCGTACAGCTGAACCGGTGTGCCGCCGAGTTGCATCGCCGGGTAGGCCTCGAACTTGATGCGCCCGCCGGAGTCTTTTTCCACCTTTTCCATCCACGGCTTGTGCATCGACAGCCAGACGTTCGACATCGGCGCCATGAAGGTGTGGAACTTGAGCGTGACGCTTTGCTGCGCCAGGCCGATCAGGTGCGGCACACCGAGCGCGGACGCAGCGGCGCCTTGCAGTAGGGAACGGCGTTTCATCGAGACTCTCCTTGGGGACAAAGACATGCATGAACTTAACGGCAAGACGAGCGCATGACGCCTCAGGTTTACCCTACATACTTGACGAGCCACAGCGAAATCGGCGGGAAGAACAGGAGCAACAGCGTTCGCAGCGTATCGCTGATCAGAAACGGCATCACGCCGCGGTAGCTCTCGGCAATCGGAACGTCTCGCGCCATCGAGTTGACGACATAGACGTTCAGCCCCACGGGTGGCGCAAGCATGCCAAAGCCCACCGTCATCAGGACCATGATGCCGAACCAGATCGCCACACTCTCCTTGGGCATGCCGAAGTCCAGGCCGATCACCATCGGGAAGAAGATCGGGATCGTGAGCAGGATCATCGACAACTCGTCCATCACCGAGCCGAGAATGACGTACAGCAACATGATCGCGGCGACGATCGCCACCGGCGAAAACCCCCACGACAGCACCTGCGCGGCGAGCTGCGAGGGCACCTGCGTCTGCGCCAGTGCCGCGTTCATGATGTCGGCGCCGAGGAAGATCATGAAGATCATGGCCGACGCCTCCGCCGTGGCATAGAAGCAGGTCTTGAATCCCTTCCACGTGATTTCGCGGCGCAGCAGGGCTGCGACGAAGGTCGCCGCGGCACCGACCGCGGCACCTTCCGTGGGCGTGAACTTGCCGCTGTAGATGCCGACGAAGACGACCAGAAAAATGATCGCGATCGGGAGGATGCCGGCCAAGGCCTGCAACGTGACGCGCGGTGATTCTTCATGTTCGGGCGCGTGGCCGGGAACGAGACGCACATAGATCGCAATCGCGATCATGTAGCCGAGCATCGCAATCACGCCTGGCACCATGGCTGCGGCAAACAGCTTGGCGATGTTCTGTTCGGCCAGGATGGCGTAGATCACGAGCGGCACCGACGGCGGAATCAGGATCCCGAGCGTTCCGCCCGCCGCCAATGTGCCCGTGGCCAGGCGACCCGAGTAGCCGTGTTTGCGCATCTCCGGCAGCGCCACCGACGTGATCGTCGCCGCGGTGGCGACGGATGAACCGCAAATCGCGCCGAACGCCGCGCAAGCCAGCACCGCGGCCATCGCCAGCCCGCCGCGAAAGCGCCCCATCACCGCCGCGGCGAAGCCGAAAAGCGCCTTCGAGATACCGCCCTGGGACGCAAAATTTCCCATCAGGATGAAGAGTGGGATCACGCTCAGGTCGTAACTCGCAAAACGCGCGAAGGCCTGGGTGTTGAGAAAACTCGAGTAGGGATGCCAGCCCCCTTGCAGCAGGTAACCGACCGAGCCGGCGACGAACATCGCCACCGCAATCGGCGTGCGCATCGCCATCAGCAGCAGCATCACGCCGAAGATCAGCAACGCCAGGGTGACGGGCGTCACGGCGCGACCTCCACGTCAAAACCGCGCAGCGCCTGGACCAGCGCGATCGCGGCACACAGCGCCAGCGGCGGCACGATCAGGCTGTAGACGATCCACTCCGGGAAGCCCAGCATCATCGAACCCGAATGGCTGACCCACGCACTCGCGCCGCCGATGGCGCTGCGCCAGCACATCAGCGCCATCACCACGGCCATCAGGAATGCGCCGAAGCGATCGAGCAGGCGCTGGGTCGACTCGGCGGCGCGCACGGTGAAGAAATCGACCATGATGTTGGCGCGACGCAGCTGGCACCAGGGCAGGAAGAGTGCGATCGCCGCACCTGCCGCCGAAGCCGTGAGCTCGATGTCACCGACGATGGTCCAGCCGGTCGTGTTGCGCCCGATCAGGCTGACGCAGGTCATCAGCGTGATCACGGTCATCAGCACTCCGGCGAGCACGGCGCAAAACCTCGCCAGCCACTGCAGCAGTCTCACCATGTCTCCTTGCGCTGTTCTTGTGCGGTGATTGTCGCTGGACTGGCGCGGCGCCATTGGCGCGCTCACAAGGAAACGCCGGGCCGCCCCAAGTTTCCTTGACCCCCTTGGGGGGCTGAGCCTGCACCGAGTGAGCGCCTGCGCGCTCACGAGTGGCTGGCGAAGGCCATCGGGCCTGCAAGCCCGATGGCGGACGACGTATGTCGTCGGCCTGGGGGCGCTCAATAACGGCTGAAGTACTCGCGCCGCATCCATACGTCGGCGTCGGTGGCAGCGCGATGGCGCTCCAGTTCGCTGCGCTTGATGCGGTTGTACAGGTCAACCAGCTGTGCGCCGAATGCTTCGCACAGGGTGGCATCGGCCTCCAACGCCGCAAGCGCCTGCTCCAGATTCCTGGGCAGGGCCGCGCCCTGGGCGTAGGGCGCGTCGCTCGCCGGGCCCGGATCGGACTGCCGGCGCAGGCCGCTCAAGCCGCTATGGATTTGCGAGGCGATGTAGAGGTAAGGATTGGCCATGGGCTCGCCGACGCGGTTTTCGATGCGCGTCGCGGCGTCGCCGCTGCCACCGAGCACGCGCAGCATTGCACCGCGGTTGTCGCGGCCCCACAGAATCGACAGCGGCGCCATCGAGTGGGGCTTGAAGCGGGTGAAGCCGTTGACTGTGGGCGTGCCGAAGATGGCGGCGCCGCCTGCATGCGCCAGCAAACCACCGAGCCAGTGCGCGCCCGTGCTCGACAGCGTGTGTTGCGCATCGGCCGGCGTCGTGCCGGGCGCGGGCGCAGCGCGCATGAACGCGTTGCCGCCATCGGCCAGTGCGATGACTGATTGATGCAGGTGCCAGCCACTGGCCATGACGTTCGGAAACGGCGGCCGGCAGACGAAACTCGCGTAGAACCCCGCGCGTCGCAATGCCTGGCGCACGCCATTGCGGAACAACACCATCTGGTCGGCGACAGTGAGTGCGTCGCCAGGGTCGAACACGGCTTCCACCTGGCTCGGGCCGAGCTCGATCTCCAGCGAACGCAGTGGCAGGCCCAGCGCGCGCGCCGTGCTTTGCACGATGCGCAGCGCCGGCTCGGCCATGTCGGCATTTGCCTCGCTCAGCAGGTTGTAGCCGGGGTGGATCATTTCGACTTCGGGCGGCTCGCCCGGCCAGTCGGCGAGTTGCGGGTCGAGGTTTTCGCGCACGATGCGGTAGATGTGGAACTCGACTTCCAGGCCACAGCGCAGGCGGTAACCGGCATCGGCAAGCCTGGCCAGGGCCGCCTGCAGCACGAAGCGCGGCTCAACCGTCACCGGCGTCGCGTCGGCAAACCAGGCCTGGGCCCGCATCCAGCCGGTGCCGCTGGCCCAGGGCAGGAGGCACAGGCTGGTGGGATCGGGCAGCAGCATCAGGTTGTTCGCCGCGCCAAAACCCGGCAGTGCGCTCAACGCGCCGGGCTCGAATACGTTGTAGGCGGTGCGGTCCGAAGTGTCTTTCAACAAGATCGAGCTGACCATGCTGACTCCGTGCGTCAAGGCCTGCATGGTGGCAGCCGGCATCAGCGTCTTGCCCCGCAGCGCACCGTGCATGTCGCACCAGGCGATGCGCACCCGCTCCAGGCCGAGTTCGCCGATCTTGCGGTGCACCGCCTCGCACGCTGCCGTACGCGGCGCATCGTGCACGCCGCAGGCGTGGGCGAAGTGGCTCACGCGTCGGCCTCGGCCGATGAAGCGGCTGGCGTGCCCGCCACCTTCGGTGGGTTCGCGCCGCGCAACCAGCCGGCGCCGGCGCGCTTGGCCGCCGCAGCTTGCGTCCAATGCGCTTCCCAGCCCTGCGCCGGAGCAATGCAGTCGATCGTGTCGGGCCCGGTGCATCGCGCCGCGGCGTCGCTGGTCAGCGCCAGCGGCGGGCGGCCACCGGCGCGCACGGTTTCGATCGCCTGCAGCAGCGCGCGGCGATGGCTCATGATGACCTTGTCGCTCGAGCCCAGATGCTCGCGCGTGCGATCCTGGATCGCGCCCATGCTCTCCACCGCCCATTGGTCGTGCAGGTTGATGTCGTTCTCGCCCATGCCGAGGAAGGTGCGGGTGCGCTGTTCTTCGGGGTCGAAGCCCCAGTCATTGTGCCGGCCCTTCAGCGGCAGATAGTCGGGCAGGCTCACGCCTTGCAGGCGTTGGCGGCGCATTTCTTCCTTGTCCAGCGGCGCGTCGAAACCCGTGAAGAACGAATACCAATAGGTGTGGGTGTCATCCACGGCAACATGGAGTTGGGTGATCGTGATCGACTCCGACAGCGGAATCACGAACGTCGCCGGGAACGCGGCGTGCGTGACCCGCACATGCGTCAGCGAATCCGACATCACGCGCAGCGTCGTCAAACGGGTCAGCCCTTCGGCGACCTGCTCGTGGCGAATCTGCGGCGAACAGAACTCGCGCATCACGCGCGTCATCGGCCAGCGCTCGCCCGCGACCTCGCCCACGCTCGCGGCGCGGAACTGCCGGCCATAGGCGCCTTCGAGCGATTCATCCTGCAGGTAGCGGTGCAGGAACGACGGGTGCGCCGGGTCGATGCCGACCTCGAACGCCTGCAGCCAGTTGCAGTTCCACAGCCCCTTGAACGCGAAGCTGTGGCTGGCAGGCGCCGTGAAACAATCGAAGCGCGGCAACGCCGGGGGTGAGCTTGCCTCTTCGCCAAGCCAGGCGAACAACACACCCGATTGCTCGAGCACCGGGTAGCTGCGCTGACGCACGCGCTCGCAAAGCGTCGAGCCCGCGCCTTCGGCCGGCGTCTCCAGGCAGCGGCCGTCGACCGCAAACTTCCAGCCATGGAACGGGCAGCGCAGGCCATCGGCTTCATGCCGCGCGAACGACAAGTCGGCGCCACGGTGCGGACAGTCGCGGTCGAGCATTCCCCAGCGCCCTGCACCGTCGCGAAACAGCACGAAGTCCTGGCCGAGCAGCCGCACCGCCTTGACCGGGCGCTGCGCCATTGCCGGCACGATGGCGCCATTGAATTCGTCGACCAGTGCCGCGGGTTGCCAGTACTGGCGCAGCAGCGCGCCGCAGGCAGTGCCCGGGCCGATGCGTGTGAGGAGTTCGTTTTGTTCGCGGTTCATCGCCGGCTACCTGTGATCCCGGCGAAACGCCGCCGCGTGCTTGTCACGGGGCCTGGATCCGCAGCGCCTTGCGCGCGGTGGCTCGCGCCATGCGCCGCAGTCACGGGCGCAACGCTTCACCGATTCAGCCCGCATTCGGATACTTGATCGAACAGCCATAGGCATTCGAAGTCGGCTTGCTCACCGCCTTGCCGGCGAGCAACTCGCCGAGCGCCTGGTTCACATAGTTGGTCGCGCTTGCGATGTCTGCCGTGTTCGCGCTGGGAATGCTGTCGATCGCGCCGGCGTAAACGAGCCTGCCCAGCGGGTCGATCACAACCATGTGCGGCGTGGTGCGGGCGCCGTAGGCCCGGCCGACCTTGCCGTCGACGTCCATCAATGTTGCATTCATGGCTGAACCCTTGCCCTTGAGCCACGCATCAAGATCATTCGGTTTGCGATAGTCGTGGTGGTCCGGCGCGGTGGAGTTGATCGTCAGCCACACCACATCCTTGGCGCGCGCGGCCTTTTGCGTCGCCGGCATGTTGCCGCTGTTGTAGTGCTTCTGCACATAGGGGCAACCTGGGTTGACCCACTCAAGCACGACATGTCTGCCCTTGAAGTCGCCGAGTGCGACGGGTCGGCCCTGCGTGTCGCCGACCACAAATGCCGGCGCCAGCTGCCCCACGCCGGCCTGCGCCGCGGCGCTCGTGGCGGTCAGCAATGCGCCAGTCAGCAGCGTGAGTTTGAGCCAGGTTTTCATGGACCAGTCCTTCGTCGTTCGCGCGGGCCAGGTCTGCGCACCGAACCCTGCCGCCTGCGGTACGCGCCAAGGGTACTCGCAACGCGCCGGGTTGGGCAAGGGCTTCCCGGTGGCGAGCGCCACAGGTTCCTCGGAGCCTGCGCGGCAGAAGCCGCCCAGGCTCCTAGCGTGGTGCGCCCACAGCAGCGCCAAGCCCAGGCCCAGCGCCAGCGCCGCCCCCCCGAGCAACACCAGCCCTGTGGCGCTGGCTCCCATAGACCCCGGCCACGGCTGGACCGGCCGTGGCGCTGCGCTCGGCTGCACCGACTCCGGCGCTTGCGCCAGGCCGGGCATGGGCCAGCCGCCTTGCAGCCTGATGCTCAACGCAACGCCAGCCCGGTCGCGCTGCGCAGCGGCCGCGACCAGCACGGCACCCAGGGTCGGCGGACTTTCGCTGCGCTGCGCCGATAGGGGTACGCGCAAAGCCAGCTGCGAGCCTGCCCAGCGCTGTTCGATCGCGGCGGCGTGATCGAACACGCCGGCATCTTCCGCAAAGAATTCGACGGCCCGGCCTCGCCACCCTTGCGGCAGGCCCGTCACGCTGATCGCGAGCGCAGAAGCGTCAACGCGTGCCACTGCGCTCGCCCCGGCAATTGCCTGCGGCATTGCCGCGCGCGCCCGCGCAAACACCGGTGCGTGTTTGAGATGCACCGGCCGCAAGGCCCCGACCGGAATGCTGAGCGCAAAGTCACCCGATTGCGCAATGCAGACGTCTTTGCAAACCAGCCACTCGGCGTGCAGTTGCACTTGCAGCGTCGTTTCGCGAAATCCGGGCGCCAGCGTCAGCGCCACCGGCAGCAGCAGCTCGCCCTCATACCCATGATTCACGAGCGGACCGAGCGCCAGGCGCTGCGGCGTCGGCCACTCGATCTCACCCACCGTCACGCCGGCGGGTAACGCCCAGCGCAGCGTCGTCGCCATGCCGGAGTCGCCCGGGTTCTTCCAGTAGCTGTGCCAATGCGGTTGGTGCTTGATCGCCAGACCGAGCCACGCCGGCTCACCCGCAGCCAGCCCGCGCGGCCCGTAGGCCAGGAGTTCGGCCCGAACCTGCTCGGTATGAACCACTGCGCCTGGCGCCGCCGCCGAACACGGCGCGGCGCACAGCAGCGTGAAGAAAGTCAGAAACTTTCGCATCGATGGCGTGGCCGCAAGTCTGGGCCGCGGCACGCTGCTGCACCACAATCGACACCCGGCGCGCCGTGCTTGACGCGGCGCGCCGGGTGACCGCACGACCCGCCGCGCCATCCGCGCGCCAGACCGCGTCGCGGATACGCGGCCCAGCAACGCAGCACAGCGCAAGAGCGCGGAACCTTGCCTTTGCCCCCCTTGTCCATGACACCCAGAGAAAGCATCAAGGCCGAGGTTCCCAAGATCGTCGCCAGGTACGCGCGGCGCAGCGACACACGCGCAGCGATTCAGATCCTCAATACCTGCCTCCCCTTCCTGGTCCTGTTCTATCTCGCGCTGCAGTGCCTCGCGGTTTCCGCCGTCCTCGCGGCGGCCTGCATCGTCCTGGCCGCGCTGTTCATCGTTCGCATCTTCATGATGATGCACGACTGCGGCCACCGCAGCCTGTTCCGGACTCAGGCCCTGAACCAGCTCTTCGGTTTCGTCACCGGCGTCTTGTGCGGCATGCCGCAATATGTCTGGTCGCAGCACCACAACCATCACCATGCCACCAACGGCAACTGGAGCAAGTACACCGGCCCGCTGGGAACGATCTCGGTGGAGGCTTTCGCCAAGCTCTCGCCCGGGGGTCAGAAGCGGTATCAACTCCTGCGCAACATCTTCTTCACCCTGCCCGGGGCGTTCATGTACTTCATTCTCAACCCGCGCCTGAACTGGGCGCTGGGCAGCGTGAAATTCATGCTGCACCTGATCAAGGCCAAGCTGCGGCATCCGCGCACGCCGGTGCGGGCGATCGCCTGCGACTTCACCACGCCCTACTGGAAGAGCGGCACAGAGTACTGGCATATGTTCGGCAACAACGTGGTGCTGCTGGGAATATGGTGGGCGGCATCGGCCC
>JAEMQF010000279.1 GCA_022758925.1 Burkholderiales bacterium
CGAGATGGCCGAATTCTCACACCTTCCCCCGCAAGCTGACCAGCGGCTCAAACACCCACTCGATCAGCGTTCTGGTGTCCTGCAAGATGTCTGCTTCCAACTGCATCCCCGCCGTCAACGGTTGCGGTTTGCCGTAGGCCAGCACGGTCGGCGAGGCGATTTGCACGGTGATGCGGTACACGCCTTCGGCCCCCGCCTGCTGCGCCAGCGCGGTCAGTTGCGGCGGCACTTCGTTGGCGGCCAGCGCGGTGCGCGAGACCTGCACGACCTTGCCTTCGTATTGCCCGAACTTCTGGTATGGGTAAGCCGCATAGCGCAGGCGCACCGGCTGCCCCGGCTCGACAAAGCCGACCGCGCGGCTGGGGGCGAACAAGTGCGCTTCGAGCTTGCCGTCGGCCGGCAGCAGCGTGGCCAGCGGCTGCGCGCCGGCCATCTGGCCTTTGTCGGTGAGGATGGCGGTGACCATGCCGTCTTGCGGCGCGGTGATCACGATCTGCCGGCTGGCTTCGGTGGAGGCAAGGTCTTGCTCCAGCGCGGCGATGCTGCGCTCGATTTCGCCGCGTTGCTGCTCGGCCCTGAGCGGCAGTTGCTTCAGCTCGGCCGCTGCCGTGGCGGCGTCGGAGCGAATGACGGTGCTGTTGCGTTGCAGTGCCTGCAATCGGCTCTGCTGGTCGAGCGCTTCCTCGCGCTTTTGTTGAACCGCGATCTCGCTCATGAACTGCTGGCGCGCCAGGTCGTCGAAGCGTTGCAGTTGGGCGCGGCTGGAAGCGACGCGCTCTTGCTGGGTGGCGATCTCGTGTTCGAGTTGGGCGCCTTGCTCGGTCAGGTCGGCCAGCTTGCGGCGCAGCGCGGTGCTTTGTTCGGCGAGCAACCGGCGTTGGCGCGCTTGCTCGTCGCCCAGGCTGGCGTGGCGGCGGTGCAGTTGGTCGAGCACGAGCGCTTGCGAGGCCAACACCGCGCCGCTGCTGCCCGTGAGGCGCTCCGCAGAGAGCACGAACAACACCTCGCCGGCTTTGACTATTTGCCCTTCGACGACACGGCGTTCGACGACCAGTCCCGGGTACGGCGCGAGCAGCTTGATGAGGCCACTGTCCGGTGCGGTGAGGCCGACGACGCGGGTGCGCTTGGTGTATTCGCCGGCAAACAAGAAGGCGACGACGGCTGCGGCGAGGAGGGCGGCGATCAGGCTCCAGGCTGCGAAAGACAGCGGCGGGCGCAAGACGGCGCTGCCCAAGAAGGCGTTGCCTTTGGCTTCCAAAGCTTCGCGACGGAACAGGTCGTGCGCCACTGTGGCCTCCCCTTCGGCCGCATGTGTTTTCTACCTGCGGCGTGCGGCGATTGTTAGGGCGGTACGGAGCCGCGCGCAAGCTCTCGCTTTCCCACCCCATAGGTGAGGGGCTACGTCTGTAGGGGGTAGCGGCAAAGCGACGCAAGATGCAACGATTGCCGCGCGGGTCGCGAACAACGTGAACCTGTTCCCACAGTGCCATAACTTCGCCCAGTGCGTGCAACGCCGGGTCGAGCGGGAATTGGGCAGTGGGTAAAGGGTCGAGGACCAGGTGCGCACAGTCTGCGGCCTCGGGCAGCAACGCAGCGTCAATGCGCACCAGATTTCCGGGTGCCCCCTCAATCATCGTCCCTGGGTCGGACGCACCCGCAGCCGCTGGCGGCACGGCGCGCTTACTGCGTGGCGTGTTGCGGCCCCGGGTGGTGCCAGTAACGGCGAATGTCGTCGCGCAAGCAATTGCCTCCCGTGCCGGAGCGTGCCGGCCACGACCATGCGCCACAGATCGAACTCTCGAAGGTGACGATGCCGCGCTCGACATAGCGCTGTAGCACCTCCGGCGCGGGGTGCCCGAATCGATTGCGGTAGCCGGCCTGAATGATGCCGAGCCGCGGCCTCACCGCATCGAGAAACGGCGCGCTCGACGAGGTCTTGCTGCCGTGGTGCGGAACGATCAGGACTTCGCTGCGCAATGCAGCGCCGAACCTGGCCACGAGGGCCGCTTCCTGCTCGCGTTCGATGTCGCCGGTGAGCAATACGCTGCCTTGAGCAGAAGCAATGCGCAGCACGCACGAGAGGGCATTGGTCTTGACGCGCCGGTCGCCATCGGCGCCTGGTAGGTTCGGGTATTGGGCGAGCTCCGGCCCAAGGACTTCGAAGCGCACTTCGTCCCAAACCCAGGACTGGCCGGCTGCGCAGCGGCTGTGCTGGTTTGCGCCGGCGCGCAATGGGTGGGCTTGTTCGAGCGAGGTGAGCAGTTCTCCGATCGGCAGCGCCGCGAGCAGCGCCCGCGCCCCACCCACATGGTCGTTGTCGCGATGGCTGAGCACGAGGGTATCGATGCGCTTTTCGCCACGGCCGCGCAGCAGCGGCAACAGAATGCGCTGACCGGCGTCGCTGTCGCGCGAATACTGCGGGCCGGCGTCATACAACAACAAGTGATTCCGGGTACGCGCCAGGACCGCGGTGCCCTGGCCGACGTCCAGCGCCACGATCTCGAAACGCCCTGGCTCGACGGACGGCGGCGGCGGCATCAGCAGCGGCAAGATCAACGGCAAGGCGAGCAGGCGCGCACGCCACGGCAGCGGCATGATGAGCAAGGCTGAGCCGAGCAGCGCTGCCGCTTGCGCCCAGTGTGGCGCAGCCGGTATGCCCCACACCGCGCCTGGAAGCGCCGCGAGCCAGCCCAGCGCAACGATGAACTTCGTACTCACCCAGGCCCCCAGCACCCAGATGGGCGCCGCCAGCACACCGAGCAAGGCGAGCGGCGTGATGAGCAATGTCACGACCGGGATCGCGAACAGGTTGGCAATCAGCCCGACCAGCGAAACCTGCTGAAAGAAGACCAGGGTCAATGGCGTCAGGCCCAGGGTCGCGATCACCTGGGTGCGAACACCGCCACTCAGCACCGAAGCGAATCGCTTCATGCCTGCCTTCAAGCCTGTCTTCAAGCCTGAAGCAGCCGGTGCCGACACAGCCACCGTGAGCGCAGGCTGCGACGCCATCAACAGACCGACTGCGCCGAACGAGAGCCAGAACCCGGGCTGGAGCAGGGCCCAGGGGTCGATGAACGAGACCACGCCAGCCGCAGCGAGCAACACCAGCGGCCAAGGCCAGACCGCGGCCTGCGACTGCAGCAGGGTCACCGTGGCGAGCATCCACACCGTGCGTTGCGCCGGCACGCCCCAGCCTGAGAGCAGCGAGTACGCCAGCGCCGCAGCCAGGCCGCCCCAACGAGCCGCGGCCGGCACCGGGATGAGCAGCAGCGCGCGTGGCGAGCGCCGCCACAGCGCGCCGACCAGCGCGCCGGCGAGCCACGCAAACATCGTGATGTGCAGGCCGCTGATCGACATCAGGTGCGCCACGCCCGTGTTGCGAAACAGATCCCAATCTTCGCGATCGATCGCCGCCTGGTCGCCGATCGCCAACGCGGCAAGCACGCCTGCGATGCGGCGATCCGCAATCTTCGCCTCGATCCCATCGCGCACTGCCTGACGCAAACGCTCCACTGGGAAACCCGCTGCGTTGTGCAGCAGAATCGCCGGCGCGTCGCGCACGTAGCCGGTGCCACCGACGCCGAGCTCGAACAGATAGAGTTCGTAGTCGAAGCCGTGCGGATTCACGCTGCCGTGCGGCTGGCGCAAGCGCAGCGTGAGACGCCAGCGCTGCCCGGCTCGCAATTCGCCGCGTGGTTGTATGTCCGCCGCGTCTTCATGCTGGCCCCGATACCAACCCAGGGCCAACATCGACGGCAGCTCGATCGATTTGCCCTGCAGCAAGGCAGTTTCGACCTCGAACCGAAAACGCGTTCCGGCAGCGCCCCGCTGCGGCAGGCTCGCCACCACGCCGTCGACGACGATGTCCTTGCCCTCGAGCGACGCCGGCAGTGATTCCGCGGCGCGTGAGACGGCGCGCACTCCGGATGCGCCGAAGCCGAGCATGGTCATGCCGAGTACTCCGATCAGTCCAGTCGCGAGGGTGCGGCGGCTTGCGCCGCGCAGTGCCAGACCGAGCCCGCCGACGCAAACCGCAGCGCCGTAAGTCACAGCACCGAGCAAGGCCCGCTCCTGCAATTGCAGCGCGACGCCGCAGAGCCAGGCCAGCGCCATGCCGACGAACCAGTGTCCCCGCGACTGCGCCGTCATGCGCTCCAGTGTAGGATCGCCGCC
>JAEMQF010000049.1 GCA_022758925.1 Burkholderiales bacterium
ATTGCAGTCTGCGACGGCCGCCCGCGAGCGTGGGCCGGAGAACGGGGGCGCCGCCGCCGCCCTGCCGCCACGACATCGGCATGCTGACCGGGCGCGGACAGACGACCGTGGGTCGTTTGCACCCACCAAGTCCTGTTCAATTGAGTGCGAGTTCGCACGAGATCTCGACCCACGACCACTTTCAGCATTTGAGTGAGAGCGCTACGCACCCGATTGAGCCGCGCAGCGGCACGCTGGACGCGAAGCTCCTCCTCGCGGGCAGGAGGCCGAAGCGGCGTCGCGCCTTGCCAGGGCACCGCATCACGGCCCACTCGGGCGCGTCCAACTACGGTTTCCAGGTGCAACCTGATTTCCAGGGGGCGGCGCGATACCGGGTCCGCGCGTCGCTGCAGCTTCGCGCAGCGCGGCTTCGAACCAGGACTGCAGCGTCGGCTCCAAGGCGCCGCCCTCGCAGACTTCGAGACCCGTCTCCAACTCCCAACTCGAATCGAACCAGCCCGGGCCAGTCGGCAAGGGTTCGAGATCGGCCAGGTTCATCATCACGAAACGGGGCTGCGCCTCACTGCCACGGGGGCACAGGGGTTGCTGCAGCGGCGAAGGCGACTGGGTCATGCGGATCATCTGGATCTCCTCGATCGATGTTTCGATGGAAGAGAGTCTTGCGAAATTGCGGCCTGCCGCCCACCCCGCTGAAGGTGGAATCGGTGCTCGCAAACGACCCCCTCGAGGGGCCCCACAAAAGGGGGGTAGGGAAGACCCGCAGGGGCGCGCTACAAGTTGATCACGATTCGCCCGCGCACCTGCCCCTGCATCAGTGCCTCGGCGCGCTCGATAGCGCGGGCCAGCGGCACATCTTCGACCATGGTCTCGAGCTTGGCCGGGTCGAGGTCGCGCGCGAGGCGCTGCCACGCGAGCTTGCGCCGCGCCAAGGGCGCCAGCACCGAGTCGACCCCGGCCAGCGTGACGCCGCGCAAGATGAACGGCAGCACCGTTCCCGGCAAGTCCGAACCCTGTGCCAGGCCGCAGGCTGCGACGACTCCACCGTAGCGTGTTTGCGCCAGCGCATTCACCAGGGTCTGGCTGCCCACAGGGTCGATCACCGCCGCCCAGCGCTCTTTTTGCAGCGGCTTGCCGGCAGCAGCGAATTCAGCGCGGTCGATGATATTTTTCGCGCCCAGCGATTGCAGGTACTCAGCCTGTGAGGTCTTGCCGGTGGCTGCCGTCACGGCATAACCCAGCCGCGCCAACAAGGCCACGGCAACGCTGCCGACGCCACCGGTCGCGCCTGTGACCAGCACCTCGGCGTCGCCCGGCCTCAGGCCATGGTCTTCGAGCGCCAGCACGCACAGCATCGCGGTATACCCCGCGGTGCCGATTGCCATCGCCTGGCGCGTCGTGAAGGCCTGGGGCAACCCGACCAGCCAGTCGCCCTGCAGACGCGCGCGCTCGGCCAGGCAGCCCCAGCGGTTTTCACCGACACCCCAGCCGTTGTGCACCACGCGGTCGCCTGCCTTCCACGCCGGATGGGTGCTCTCCAGCACCGTGCCGGCACCATCGATACCCGCCACCATCGGCCAGGCCCGCACCACCGGCGCGCGATTCGTGATCGCCAAGCCGTCCTTGTAGTTGAGCGTGGAATGCTCGACCTTGATCAGCACGTCGCCCGGGGGTAAACGCGAGTCGTCGAGGGACTGGATGCCGGCGCGGAATCCGGATTCTGATTTTTCCAGCAACAAAGCCTTGAACATCGTCTCTCCTTGGTTTTTGCCATGACGCGGCGTCGGGCGACACGATAGCGCAGCCGGCGAATGCGGCGATCGCCGCCGCACCAGGAGCCTGTCGGGCTTTGGGTCGGCGGCTGCGCCTTCCTCGGCGACACCCGCTGTTTCTGATGCGCCTGCCGACACCACCTCGAACCGACCCTGCCGCAGTGGGGGCATGCGCCCGCGCCTCGCCCGCAGGCACAATCGTGCATGGCCGACAAAGTCATTCCCCTGGCGGACCACCGCTACGCCGCATCGGTGCCTCGCATTCCGAATCTTCTGCTGCCCCCCAGTGGCTTGCTCGGTGACCGCCTGGGCCGAGCGCTGCGCGATCTGCGCATTTCGGTGACCGATCGCTGCAACTTCCGGTGCAGCTACTGCATGCCCAGGGAAGTGTTCGACAAACAGTACAGCTTCTTGCCGCACAGCTCGTTGCTGAGCTTCGAAGAGATCACGCGGCTTGCCAGGATCTTTGTGGCCCACGGTGTGCGCAAACTGCGCCTGACGGGTGGCGAGCCGCTGCTGCGCAAGAACCTCGAGGTGTTGATCGGCATGCTGAGCGATTTGCGCACAGCCGATGGCCAGGCGCTGGACCTGACGCTGACGACCAACGCGTCGCTCTTGACGAAGAAGGCGCGCGCGCTGAAAGACGCCGGCCTGCAGCGCGTCACGGTCAGCCTGGACGCGCTCGACGATGCAACCTTTCGGCGCATGAACGACGCCGATTTTCCGGTGGCCGAAGTGCTGGAAGGCATCGCCCAGGCGCAGGCCGTGGGTCTGGGCCCGATCAAGGTCAACATGGTGGTCAAGCGCGGCACGAACGAGCATGAGATCTTGGCCATGGCGCGCCACTTTCGCGGCACTTCGGTGGTGCTGCGTTTCATCGAGTACATGGATGTCGGCGCGAGCAACGGCTGGCGCATGGACGAAGTCATGCCTTCGGCCGACGTCGTGGCGCGCATCCACAGTGAATTTCCGCTGGAGTCGATCGAGCCCGGCGCCAGCGGGGAAACCGCCGAGCGCTGGCGCTACCTCGACGGTGCCGGCGAGATCGGCGTGATTTCCAGCGTCACGCAAGCGTTTTGCCGCGACTGCAACCGGGCCCGTCTGTCGACCGAAGGCAAGTTGTTCCTGTGCCTGTTCGCGAACCACGGCCACGACTTGCGCTCACTGCTGCGCGGCAACGCCAGCGACGCACAGATCGCGGCCGCGATCGGCCTCATCTGGCAGGGGCTCGACGACCGCTATTCCGAATTGCGCGGCGCGTTTGCGGCGGACGCAAGCAGCGGCCAGCGGCGCGTCGAGATGCACTACATCGGGGGCTGAGCGCGCGCATCTGTTGGTGCGTAGGCACACGCAGGTGGCTGGCGAACAGCGAACGACGAGTCGAAACCAAATGATTGCTCGCGAAGACATTACCGGCCTGGTCCTTGCCGGCGGGCGCGGCAGCCGCATGGGCGGCGTCGACAAGGGCCTGCAAAACTTTCACGGCGTGCCGCTGGCCTTGCATGCGTTGCTGCGCCTGGGCCCGCAAGTCGGCCATGTGATGATCAACGCGAACCGCAACCTCGGCGCGTATGAGGCGTTCGGCGCGCCGCTCTGGCCCGACGCGCTGCCCGACTTCGCCGGCCCGCTCGCGGGCTTTCTGGCCGGTCTTGAACAATGCGAAACACCCTACCTCGTGACCGTGCCCTGCGACTCACCGCAATTCCCGCTCGATCTGGTGCAGCGCCTCGCGCACGCCCTTGAGGCAAATGCTGCCGAGATCGCGATTGCCGCAACGCTGGAAGACGGCGCGATGCGCACCCAGCCCGTGTTCTGCATGATGAAGGCCGAGGTCATGGAGACTCTGGTGCGCTTCACGCACGAAGGGCAGCGCAAGATCGATCGCTGGACTGCACTGCACCGCTGCGTCGAGGTGGCCTTTGACGATGCGCGGTCATTCGCCAACGCCAACACCTTGGCCGAGCTGCAGCAGCTCGAGCAACCTCGGGCGGCGTCATGACGGCACCGACCCTGCAGGAAATTGCGTCCTGCGTCAGCGGCTACGACCCGAACGCGCTGCCGGTGGCGCAGGCGCAGGAGTTCATCGCACGCCTCGTGCCGCGGATTGAAGCCGTTGAAATGCTCGCACTGCGCTCGGCACTGGGCCGGGTGCTGGCGCGCGATGTGATCTCGGCGATCAATGTGCCGGCGCACGACAACTCGGCGATGGACGGTTATGCGCTGCGCGGCTCGGACCTGCGCCCCGATGCACAGACGGTGCTGCATGCGGTGGGCACGGGCTTCGCCGGACAGCGCTTCGACGGCGCGGTGCAGGCCGGTGAATGCGTTCGAATCATGACGGGCGCCGTCATGCCGACGGGGCTGGACACGGTCGTGCCGCAGGAATTCATCCATGCCGACGGGCCGCGCATCATGATCCCGGCGAACCTGGTGCGGCGCGGCGACAACCGGCGCCTCGCGGGCGAAGACTTGGGGCAAGGCGAGGCCGCGCTTGGCATGGGGCGGATCTTGAGCCCGGCCGATCTGGGCCTGCTCGCATCACTCGGCCAGGCCGAAGTGCCGGTGCGGCGGCGCTTGCGCGTCGCTTTCTTTTCCACCGGCGATGAGCTGCGCTCGATCGGCGAGCCGCTGGATGCAGGTTGTGTCTACGACAGCAACCGCTACACCTTGTGGGGCATGCTGCAGCGCCTGGGAGTCGAGGGCCTCGACTTCGGCGTGGTGCGTGATGAGCCCGCCGCACTGGAGGCGGCATTTCGCGCCGCGGCGCGCGCCGCCGACGCGGTGATCACTTCCGGCGGCGTGAGCGTGGGCGAAGCCGACCACACGAAGCAGGTGATGGCGAAACTCGGCGACGTGCTGTTCTGGCGCATTGCGATGCGGCCCGGCCGTCCGATGGCGATCGGCCGCATCGGTGGCACCGGCGGCAACGGCGACGGCGCGATCCTGTTCGGCCTGCCCGGCAACCCGGTCGCGGTGATGGTGACCTTCTACGCCTTCGTGCGCGACGCGCTGCTCGCAATGAGCGGCGCGACGCCGAAACCGTTGCCGATGCTGCGCGCCGCGAGCACGCTCGCGATCCGAAAGAAACCCGGTCGCACCGAATACCAGCGTGGCATCGTGAGTCGGGCCGCGCCCGGCAACAGCGTGACCCCGGCGCAAGCCGGCGCCCACACTTCGCGGGAGCAATGGCAAGTGGCAATCACCGGCGCGCAAGGCTCAGGCATCCTGCGCAGCATGAGCCAGGCGAATGGCCTGGTGGTGCTGCACCATCAGCAGGGCGACGTCGCCGCGGGCGAGTTGGTCGACGTGTTGCCGTTCGACGGGCTGGTTTGACGGCATCGCATCGAATGCACCAGCGTGCATCGGCATCGCTGCTGATGGCGATGGGCGCCAGCGCGCTGACTGGCGTTGCGCAGCAGGTCAGGCGCGCCTGCCGGGGCGCCAGGCCGCTGGAAAGATCATCCTAGAAACCGCAGTTGACCGCTTCCCCCCGCTGGCTACACCGCATGAACACTGAGATTTCTACCCACGACGACCCTCACCGTTTGGGTGAGAGCGCTACGCGCCCGATTGAGCCGCGCTGCGGCGCGCTGGCGGCGTTGCTCCTCCTCGCGGGCATGAGCCCGCCGCGTCGTAGCCCCTTGCCAGCGCACCGCAGCGCGGCCCACTCGGGCGCGTCCAACTGCGGTTTCTAGGATCATGGACTCGGCGCGGTGAGGCGGCGTCGAGCAGCACAGCCCATCACCCACGGTGGGGTTTTCGTCGCAGCCGTTCTGCCTGCAGTCGAAGAACTGCGTAAGCTCGCGCAATTTGTGCTGACTTGACTTCGGGAGCCTCATGTCCAGTTCTATCCTTTCGACCTTGGGCCGCGGCCTGCGCGGCGCCTGGCGCGTGCTCGACGCGACGCGGCGCACGCTGCTCAACCTGCTGCTGCTGGCGCTGCTGCTGGGCCTGGTCTGGGCCCTGTTCCAGCGCGGGCCGCCCACGCTCAAGGACAAGACCGCCCTGGTGCTCGACATCCGCGGCAGCGTGGTCGAACAACGTGTCGGCGTGAATTCGCCCGAGCAGTTGTTGGGCCGGACCCGCGGCCAGGATTACGAGCAGACCCGCCTGCGTGACGTGCTGGCGGTGCTGGACGCTGCCGCCAAGGACGACAAGATCAGCCACGCGCTGCTCATGCTCGACGATTTTTCGGGCGCCGGCCTGCCCACCCTGCGTGAGCTGGCGATGGCCATCGAACGCTTCAAGGCCAGCGGCAAACCCGTCTACGCCTGGGGCTCTGAATACGGCCAGCGCCAGTACTTCGTCGCCGCGCACGCCACCGAGGTCTGGTTGCACCCCATGGGCCATGTGTTGGTGGAAGGTTATGGCCGCCACCGCACTTACTACAAGGACCTGTTCGACAAGGTCGGCATCAGCGCCAATGTGTTGCGCGCCGGCAAGTTCAAGAACGCGGCCGAGACCTTCAGCGCGAACGGTCCCTCGCCCGAATCGATGGAGTCCGAAGGGCTGCTTTGGGGCACGCTCTGGGCCAGCTACACCCAGGCCGTGGAAAAGGCGCGCAAGCAACCCGCCGGCAGCGTGGCCGGGGCCATCGATTCCCTGCCCGCCAGCCTGGTCGCGGTGCAAGGCAACGCGGCGCGTTGGGCGCTGCAGCGCAAGTGGGTCGATGCCCTCAAGACGCGCGACGAGATGCGCGCGCTGCTGATCGAAAAGGGTGCGAGGGACGAAGAGAACAAGAGCTTTCGCCAGGTCAACCTGGGCGACTACCTGCGCCGCATCAAACCCCGCAGCGACGGCGACGCGGTGGGCGTGGTGGTGGCGCAAGGCAGCATCAGCGACGGGCGTGCCGGCCCGGGCAGCATCGGCGGGCTCTCGACCTCGGAGCTGATCCGCAAGGCGCGCGAGAACGACAAGATCAAAGCCATCGTGCTGCGTGTCGATTCGCCGGGGGGCAGCGCCTTCGGCTCCGAACTCGTGCGGCGCGAGCTTGAACTCACGCGCAAGGCCGGCAAACCGGTGGTGGTGAGCATGGGCAACCTGGCGGCCAGCGGCGGCTACTGGATCAGCATGGCCGCCGACGAAGTGATTGCGGACGAAGCCAGCATCACCGGCAGCATCGGCGTGGTGGGCATGCTGCCCTCGGCTGCGGTGGCGATGGACAAACTCGGGCTGCACGCCGCGGGCGCAACGACCAGTTGGCTGGTGGGCCAGGCCGACCCCCGGCGTCCGCTGGACCCGCGCTTTGCGCAACTGGTGCAGAGCGTGGTCGACGGAACCTACCGCGACTTCACGAGCCTGGTGGCGACGGCGCGCAAGAACACACCCGAGAAGATCCACGAACTGGCGCAGGGCCGGGTCTGGAGCGGCAAGGATGCGCTCGCGCGCGGCCTGGTGGACCGCCTGGGCAGCCTGGGCGACGCCACGGCCGCGGCCGCCAAACTGGGCAAGCTGCCCGCCGACGCCCGCCTGCTGTACGTGGAGGCCGAACCCGGCAAGTGGCAGCGCTGGTTCGAAATGCTGGGAGGTAGCCAGGTCGACCTGGCGCTGCCCACTCAAGACCTGCAGTCACTGCTCGTCGGCATTGGCTTCGTGCCACCCCTGGCGCGCACGCTGGCGCAAGACCTGGGCTGGCTGGCCGACATCAGCGAGCAGCACAAGCCCTTTGCCACCGCAGCGCATTGCCTGTGCGTGGCGCCCTGAACCGGGCCACATTCAACCTAGAAACCGCGGTTGACCGCTTCCCCCCGCTGGCTACACCGCATGCACACTGAGATCTCTACCCACGACCACCCGCACCGTTTGGGTGAGGGCGCTACGCACCCGATTGAGCCGCGCTGCGGCACGCTGGCGGCGTTGCTCCACCTTGCAGGCCGCGCCAAGCCGGGGGCTTGGCCCTTCGCCAGGCACAGCCAGTCCACAGGACTGTCTGTGTCCGGGCTCAGCCTCGC
>JAEMQF010000083.1 GCA_022758925.1 Burkholderiales bacterium
AGCCTGGGCAGCGCGAAGCGCTCGCGCCTGAGCAGGGTCAGGTCGGCATCGCTGCGCAGCCAGGGTTCACTCGCGCCGAAGAGCTCATCGAGTTCAGCGCTCGAAAGGGTTTCGATCCAGTCGCTGCGCTTGCCCATCTCCTGGCCGACCCAGGCACCGGCGCCCGTGAGGCGCGCCGGCAAGCCCGCAGGGAACAGCCCGGCCACCGGCGCGGTGAGATTCTGGCCCATCGTCGCGGGTGCAAATTCAGGCCGGCGGCCTGGCTGATGTGTCGAACGGACCGCCGTTCAGTTCGCGGCGAAGCAGTACAACAACCCGTCGCCGCCCGTGCCGCGCAGCGCCGGCTGGCTGCAGCCGCCGCGCGATTGGTGCGACGAGTTCCACGACGTGGACCAGGGGTCAGGCGTGAGCCCCGTGCGGTCGTGGTGGCCGACCACGGCGACGCCCTCGGCGCCACTGCGTGTCCAGTTGCCGCAGGTCATGTCGGGGTCGCCCGGCCCGAAGGCCGTTCCGTCGGTGCGCGAGCCGGTGAGGATGTCGTGCCGGTTCGGGGTATCGCCGCGGCCCGAGACGACCTGCCCCTTCTCGGTGAGCGCGGTCTGCTTCGTCAGGTTGTTGCCCGAAGCGTGCAACGCGTCGACGTCGCGCGCAATGACTTCGCCCTTCGCGTTCTGCCATGGGCCCTTGCCGATACGGTCGCGCGCATTCACCGTCGCCGCGCCGTCCTTGGCCTGCGTGCTGAGGTAGGCGCGCCAGGTCTTGGCGCCGGCACCCGCGGTCGCCGCGAGAGTCTGGCAATGCTGATCAGCGCCAGCCAGGCCGCCGAGGTCGGCGCCCTTGCCGGGTCCGGCGCTGGTGACAAAAAAACTTATGCCGGCAGCGCTGCCGGCGCCAGGCATGTCCGCACATGCCGCGAGCATGATCGATAGACCCGCCGCGAGAGTGCGCAGGCGCCAGTGATTCGAGTTATCCATGTCTTGTCTCCAGGCGATGGTTGAAAGTGTTTGACCCCATGCCATGCGGCAACGCGGTGCCGGGGCCGAAGCACAGGATACAAGAAAGCCTCGCGCCAGCCGGCGCCTTCTGCTGCCCGGGCTCCTGGCCCTGACCCGAAACGCGTTGCCTTCCCTTGTAGCGCTACCTCCGGCGCACCACACTAGCGCGGCCAAGGCGGCGTGTACGCCTGGGAAACGGTGCCGGGACATGCGGGAGGGCACGAATCGGTGCCGACCAGGCCCAACGCGGGCTGGCCGAAGCCCTCGCGCGCGCGCCAGCCCGGAGCCTTGGTGATGAGGTTGGGCATCATCCCACCGGGGTCGTAGCCGATCGGCTTGCCAGGGTGCTTCGCGTTCCACTCGGCGTCGAGGCTCTTGTGCGTGCGGTACCACGGGACCTTGCTGATCCAGGCCTGCAGCGTTGCGGTGCGCCACGGCACATCCCGGATTTCGCCCCAGGATTCATCGGCATGTTTGACATTGAACGCCGGGTCCATGCTCCAGAACGAATGGCCGACGATGTCGCCGAAGATGAACAGGCGCCCGTCGCGAACTTCCCATTCGGTGGGGTCGCTGCCGAGCTTGATCTTGAAAGGTGCGCCGTTCGCACAAAAGCCGCCGTACTGTGGTTCGTACCTTCCTGGGTCGGCGGCGAACAACTTGCGATGTTCTTCGTTCGCGAAGTAATAGGTCCGGTGCGGCAGCGTGACCTTGATCTTCGGGTCGCCGCGCAGCGCCTTGCCGAGTGTGAAGTAGGCCACCGGGTCGTGGCCGAGCAGCATCACGGCGTCGCCGTCGGCCGACTGCATCGTGGCGTAGAGCGTGCCACCGCAGCCCGCCAGCAACAGCGCCGTCGAGACACCGGCCAGGAGAAGAAGGTGGCGCTGATTCATGGCTGATCCAGATCTTGGCGAGTTCGGACTTTAGGGCAAAGCCGGATTGGGTGATGCGTCGATTGCAAGACAATGTCAGGACGGCGCGTGGCTCAAACCATGAGCGCCCGAAGTCAGGAGCGAACGATGGCCGTGCGCGTGGTGAGGCTGGGCAGCCCGAGAGCCGCAGATGAAGGAACCCGGATCGGCACGGTGCGGCGCCCGCCGCGCGGCGTGCCCAAGAGCGAATTCGCTGCGCGCGACTGGTACGACGTGTGGTTTCCCAATCTGGCGCCGAGCGTCGAAACGATGAAGCTCGGCCAGGCCGCGGCTACGCCTGGCGAATGGGCCGCCTTCAAGAAGAAATACCGCGCGGAAATGGCGACGCCTGACAACGCGCATGCCGTCGAGCTGCTTGCCGCCCTGTCGCGAACCTCGGCCTTCTCGGTCGGCTGCTATTGCGAACAAGAGGAACACTGCCACCGTTCGGTACTGCGTTCGCTGCTGCTCGAAAAGGGCGCCCGGGTCGAATAGCCGGCGGCTGCCGGGCGACGGCGTGCGAGCGTTTCAGCCCTCCGCCTGAATTTTTCGCTCCAGCGCCAGCTGCGTCCAGCGCGCCAGGTCGTCTCGAATGTACTGCGCGAACTGGGCCGGGCTCATGGGCATCGGCTGCACCGCTTCGGCGCTGAGCTTTTCGCTCATGTCGGGCGCGGCCAGCGTCTTGTTCAGCGTGTCGTTGAGCAGCTTCACCGCGTCGAGCGCCATTCCTGCCGGGCCGACCACGCCGTACCACTGCAACGCATCGAAACCCTTGAAACCCGATTCGATCAGCGTCGGCAGCTCCTTGAACAAGGGGTGGCGCGCGGCGCCGGTCACCGCCAGCGGCCGTACCCGGCCCGAGCGGATGTGCGGCATCGCCGCGGCCAGGCCCGGGAACATGGCCTGGGTCTGGCCGCCCAGCAGGTCAGTGAACGCCGGTGCGATGCCGCGGTACGGCACATGCACGATGAAACCGCCGATCTCCTGCTTGAACAGCTCCATCGTCATGTGCGTCAGCGAGCCGATGCCGGCCGAGCCGTAGTTCAGCTTGCCCGGGTTGGCGCGCACATGCTCGATGAACTGCTTCAAGTCCGCCACCGGAAACGCGGCCGGGACCACGAGCACATTGGGTGTGCCGCCGATCATGCCGATGGCCGTGAAATCCTTGATCGGGTCGTAGTTCAGTTTGCGCGTGGCCGGGCTCGTGGCGTGCGTCGCGACATAGCCCTGCATCAGCGTGTAGCCGTCGGGCGCGGCTTTGGCGGTGGTCAGCGACGCAATCGCGCCGCCACCGCCGCCGATGTTCTCGACGACGAAATTCTGGCCGAGCTGGCGCGCCCAGCGCTCGGTGACGGTGCGGCCGATGAAGTCGTTGCCGCCGCCTGCGGCGACCGGTACGATGTAGCGGATCGCCTTCGATGGGTAGGCCTGGGCTTTGGCCGCAAGCGGCGCGAGGCCGAGTGCGGGCACAGCGCAAAGCAGCAATCGGCGTTGCATGGAAGTTCCTTCAAACGTGGCATGAACCCGGCGCAAGCCGCACGCTGGCAACGCATGCCCGAACCCGGATCGTAGTGCCAAGTTATGCTTCAGCATGGCTCGTTGGGCTGCGCTGGTGCGCGCGCCGGGCCGCGCGCTGGGCCAATACGCCAGGGTGCGTTGAGGCGCTGGGGCAACGCCGGGCGCTCACACCGGCTCAGGTGTCTTGACAAGTCGCTGTAACCCCTGCACTCTCGCGCCCCATGCCCTGCGCTCCAGTACCGACCCAATCCCCGCATTCCACGACGGACTGCGGCTCCCTTCCAACCGGGAGCCCTTTCGCCCGATGAATTCACAAGCCACCGTGGAGCGCGCCGCCCGCAGCCGGCGCCAGGTCGACACCGCGCCCAGCACGCTGGCGCAAAAGCTGGTGGCGCGCGCCGCCGGCCGCGAGCATGTGGCGCAAGGCGAAATCGTGACCTGCCAGGTCGACCTGGCGATGTTCCATGATTCGAGCGGGCCGCGCCGCCTTGGGCCGATGCTGACGGACCTTGGCGCGACGCTGTGGGACAAGAACAAGGTCGTGCTCGTCATCGACCACCATGTGCCCGAGCTCGATGACGAATCGCGGCGCATCGTGCGCGACGCGCGCGACTGGGCCAAATCGCTCGCACTGCCGCATGTCTACGACTCGATCGGCATCAGCCACGTTGTCGTGCCGCAGCATGGGCACATCCGCCCCGGCATGTTTTGTGTGGGCAGCGGTTCGCATGCAGCCACCGGCGGCGCGTTCGGCGCCTACGTCTTCGGCGTCGGTGCGACCGAGATGCTGGGCGTGGTGAGCACCGGCAAGATCTGGCTCAAGGTGCCGCACACGATCTTCATGCGCTGGAGCGGGCGCTTGACAGTGGGCGTGAGCGCGAAGGACATGGCGCTGGCGATGCTGGGCCGCTTCGGCCTGAACGGCGCGCAATACGGCGCGATCGAATACTGCGGCGAAGCGGTGCAGGCGCTGAACATGCCCGAGCGCATGACGCTGTGCAACATGAGCAGCGAACTCGGCGCTCAGACCGGCCTGATCGCACCCGACCTGACCACGCACACCTGGCTCGCTGCCACCGGCAAGCAAAGAATCGAGGTCGACCGTTGGGCCAGCGACGAAGACGCCGCGGGCACGTTTCACCACTTCGACGCTTCGACGCTCGCGCCGCAGGTCGCGCTGCCGGGCAGCCCGGCCAATGTGCGTCCGGTCGACGACCTCGAACCGACGCGCATCGACGTCGCCTACATCGGCGCTTGCACGGGTGCGAAGATCGGCGACTTGCGCGCTGCGGCCCAGGTGCTTGCAGGCTTTCAGGTCGCTTCGCACGTCAAGCTGCTGATCGCCCCCGCAAGCGAATGCGATCGCTGGCTGGCCGAGCGCGACGGCATCATGCGCCGCCTGATCGAAGCCGGAGCGACGATCCTGCCCAGCGCCTGCGGCGCGTGCGCCGGGCACGGCCAGGCGATTCCTGAAGGCAGCACGGTGGTTTCATCCACCGCGAGCAATTTCAAGGGGCGCTTGGGCTCGACCCACACACGCGTCTTTCTGGCCTCGCCCTACACCGTGGCGGCCTCTGCGCTGCGCGGCGTGATCTGTGATGCGCGGGACGTGCTGGCATGAGAGTCTGGAAGCTGCCGGACGACGTCGACACGGATCAGCTCGCGCCGGCCTCGAGCCTGAAGTTCGAGATCGAGGTCATGGCGCGCCACTGCCTGGAGAGCGTGCGCCCAGGCTGTGCCGGCAAGGTGGAGCGCGGCGACGTCATCGTCGCGGGTGAGAACTTCGGCGTCGGTTCGTCGCGTGAAGAGGCCGCCGCGGTGCTGGTGTACCTGGGCGTCGCTGGCGTGATTGCGCCTTCGTTTGCCGGGCTGTACTACCGCAACGCGTTCAATGTCGGGCTGTTGCTGCTGACCTGCCCGCAGGCGAGCCTGATCGAAGACGGCGAAGCCATCGAGTTCGATGCGCGCGCCGCGCGCGTGACCCGGATCAACGTCTCTGCGCCGCATGACCAGCTGATGTGCCAGCCGATCCCCGAATTCCTGCTCGACATGGTCGACGCGGGCGGTCTGGTGCCGCAGTTGAGAACACGCCTCGCGCAGCACTGAAGCCAGCAGCCCGACCCGCTCCTACGGTTTCGGCACCGAGCCCACGACGCCCTGCACGAACCAGTCCATCGCGGCGATTTGCGCGTCGTCCAGCGCACCCTGGTTCAGGCGCATGCGGCCCTGGTTGTCGAGGAGCGGCGCGCTGAAGGGCATGAAGGTTCCGGCCTCGATCGCCTTGCGCCGTGCATCGATCAGCTTGCGCACCGCAGGCGGCACATTCGCGTGCAGCGCGCTCAACTCGACCAACCCGTCCTTCATGCCGCCCCACACCGGTTGCGCGCGCCAGGTTCCATCGAGCACGGCCTGCGCCACGCGCGTGTAGTAGCCGCCCCAATGCTGCGTGACGGCGGCGAGTTGTGCGTCAGGCGCGTGTTTGCGCATGTCGCTCTGGTAGGCGATCAGCATCACGCGCCTTTCCTGCGCGGCCTGCGCCACGGCCGGCGAGCCGCTGTGGTTCGTCAGGACATCGGCGCCCTGGTTCACCAGCGTCAGCGCCGCTTCGCGCTCGCGCGCCGGGTCGAACCAGGAGTTCAGCCACAGCACGCGCAACTGCGCCTTCGGATTCGCCTCACGCAGGCCGATCGCGAACGCATTGATGCCCTGCACCACCTCGGGCACCGGAAACCCCGCGACGTAGCCTGCCATGCCGCTCTTGCTGCTCTTGCCCGCCAGCAGGCCGGCGAGATACCGCGCTTCGTAGTAGCGCGCGTTGTAGGTGTTCAAATTCGCCGTCGTGCGGTAGCCGCCCGCATGTTCGAAACGAACCTGCGGGAACTCGGCGGCGACGCGCAGTGCCGCCTCCAGGTAGCCGAAACTCGTGGCGAAGATCAGCCCGTGGCCCTGCGCTGCCAGGTCGCGCAAGACTCGTTCGGCGTCCGGGCCCTCGGCCACCGAATCGACGACGCTCGTCTGCACACGTTTGCCCAGCGCCCGCTCCATCTCGAGCCGGCCCTGGTCGTGCTGGTAGGTCCAGCCTGCGTCGCCGACCGGCGTGACGTAGACGAAACCGACTTTCAGCGGCGGCTGGGCCTGGGCCTGGGTGACGCCAGCAGCAAGCGCCGCAAGGATCGCGGCCAGCGCGAGCGCGCCGGCGCGGGTGAGGTTTTTCAGCATGGTGGTCCTCGACATGGCTCCGAAAGAATCAGCCCGCCAACGGGGAGCACCGGTGGCGGGCGCGCCGATTGTCGCAGGTGAAGCGCTTGCCGCGGCTCGCAGATTGGCGCCCCGAAGCAGGGCCGACCTGAAGGGCCGGTGTGAATCGCGGCGCGGGCTCGACCCAAAGCCCGACAGGCCCCTAGAGGAAGCGCGCGATTTCTTCGATGTCTTCCGGGAACGACTGTCCCGGCAGCGCCATCAGCACCTTGCCGTCGTGGCCCAACACCAGCGTCACCGGCAAACCCTTGGGCCGAGGCATCACGCGTTCAATTTCCGGGGTGACCCAGGTCGAAGCGAAGGCATAGCCTTTCGCCTGGTAGTAGGCGAGCGCGTCTTCGCGTTTTTGATCGACCGCCAGCGCCAGCATTTGCAGCCCGGCGTTGCGGTGGGTGCGCCAGAGCTTGTCGAGCATCGGGCTTTGCAGCGCGCAAAACGGGCACCAGCTCGCCCACCAGTAGAGCACCAGGATCTTGTTGCGGTCATGCACCGGGCGCAGGGTGCTGCCGTCGAACAGCAGCACTTCATCGGGGACGCGCCATTCCTGCCCCGTTGCCGGCAAGGGCAACCCAGCGCCGCCCGACGAACGTGGCCGCGCCTGGGCACCAGCGCGCAATGCCAGCGGCGCGAGTGCGGCGCCGATCATCAGCTCACGGCGTGATGGGTTCATCTCGATCGGCCTTGGTAGGTTCAGCGCGCTCGCAGCAGCGGTGCATCACGGGCAGCCGGTGCTGTGATGGTTGGACTGGTTCATCACATCGATTCCGCGTCGCTGTCAAAGGCCTGGACCTGCCTGCACCTTGGTGCGATGCCGATGCCTGTGCCAATGCCCTTGCCGTTCACGTTACCGTTGCCGTTGACGTTGCCGTTGCCGTTGCCGTTGCCCTTGCCCTTGCCGTTCACTTTGCCGTTGCGGACCAAGGAATTCTATTCGCGCGCCCGAAAATTGCCGGACACCGGGTCGAGCCGAATTCGATGTCAGGCGACCCGGTGCCAATGGCATCGGCACACCGGCACAATTCCCCCATGAACGAATCCGACGTCGCCGCCCTCGCCAGCCGCGTGCTGTGGGCGGCTTTCGCGCTTGCTGCGGTTTTCGGCGCGCTCGCCCAGCGCACCCACTTTTGCACCATGGGCGCCGTCTCCGATGTGTTCAACATGCGTGACTGGACGCGTGCGCGCATGTGGGCATTGGCCATCGCCACGGCGACGCTGGGCTTCAATGCGATGGTCGCTCTGGGCTGGGTCGCCGCCAGGAACTCGATCTACGCCGGGCCGCGATTGCTCTGGCTGTCGGCCATCGTCGGCGGCGTGATGTTCGGCTTCGGCATGGTGTTGGCCTCGGGCTGCGGCAGCAAGAGCCTGGTTCGCCTCGGCGCAGGCAACCTGAAATCACTGGTCGTATTGCTCGTGCTCGGGGTCTCGGCGTTTGCCACGCTGCGCGGCCTGACCGGCGTGTTGCGCGTGAACACGGTCGAACGGATTTGGGTCGAGCTGCCGACCGGCCAGGACCTGCCGTCGCTGCTGGCGCCGGCCACCGGCATCGCGGTGCCGACGCTTGCGCTCGCGCTTGGAAGCGCGGTCGCCCTGGCTCTGGTGGCCTGGGTGCTGCGCAAAGGCGAAGGCCGCACAAGAGAGGTCTGGCTCGGGGGAGTGGGCATCGGCGCCGTGATCGCCGCGATGTGGTGGGTGTCCGGGCAGTTGGGCCATCTGAGCGAGGACCCGGGCACCCTGGAGGAGGTATTCCTCGCGACAAACTCGAAACGCATGGAATCGCTGAGCACGGTGGCCCCCGTGGCCTACATGCTCGACTGGTTGATGTTCTTCAGCGACAACTCCAAGCTGCTCACGATCGGCATCGTCAGCATGGCGGGCATCGCGGCGGGCTCGGCGGCGTCGGCGCTGGCGACGCGCGAGTTCCGCTGGGAAGGGTTCGCGAACACTGCCGATCTGGCACAGCACCTGAGCGGCGCTCTGTTGATGGGCGTGGGCGGGGTCGTCGCGCTGGGCTGCACCGTCGGTCAGGGGCTGTCGGGCGTGTCGACGTTGTCGCTGGGCAGTTTTCTGGCGCTGGGCGCGATCGTCGCTGGCGCGGTGCTGGCGCTGCGCTATCAGGTGTGGCGGCTGGAGCGCGACGCGTAGCGCCTGGCCCGAGGCCTCAGCCGCTGCAGCCGGGGCCTTCTGCTGCCCAGGCGCCTGGCCAGCGCCCCAAGGTAGGCCGAGCGCGGGCACGACCCAAAGCCCGAAAGGCTCCTAGGGTTTGATGTAGGCAAACCCCTGCGCCTGCAGCTTCGTCAGGCGCACCACGCCCGATGGCGTGAACGTCGCCTCAGGGATGAACTGCTCGCGTTTCAGGCTGCGGTTCTTCAGCGTGATTTCGCAAACCTCGAACTTGACACCACGCTTGACCAATTCCTGCACCGATATCTCATAGGGATTGCCGTTGCGGTCTTTCGCGTCTTGCATCAGGAAGTCGACGCCGGTGGCGTGCGTCACGACCGTGATCTGTGCGCTCGGGTCGATGTCGAGATGGTTCTTCGCGTTGCGCAACGCGCCCAGCGCCTGG
>JAEMQF010000262.1 GCA_022758925.1 Burkholderiales bacterium
CCCAGGTCGCGCCGCCACAAGTCCTCGGCAGTGTCTTGCGGGCGGATGAAACACCAGTCCTGGCAGATCACTGGTCCAGCGTCGGCACGGTCGTCCATCCAGTAGACCGAACCGCCGGTGATCCGCTCGCGAAAACGGATCGCCCACTCGATCGCGTCACGCCCTCGGTGCAGCGGCAGCAGGCTCGGGTGGTAGCCGATCGCGCCCAGGCGTGTTGCCTTGCGTGCGGCTTCACTGATGAAGCAATGTGCGTGGGCACAGACGATCAGATCGGTGCCGGACGGTACGTGTTCGGCCTCTAGGCGTTTGCCGACTTCGATCGCCGCAACCGCCGCTTGTTGCGCCGCGCTCCACAGCCGATCCTGCGGGCTTGGCGCGGCAATCGCAAGCATGTCATGCGCAGCATTGCGCAGGCTGCTGAAGGCCTGTGCGCCCAGCCATTTTTGTCCCACGAGCATGATCTTCATTGAGCGCGACCCGCAAAGTTGCCGACGCGCATTCTCGCCGCACTTGCGGTGCGACCCCGCAAAGCAAGTGGCGCCCGCGTCTGCACTGGCGGCGCTGATCTTGAACGGCGCTCGGCGCGCCGTGCGTGCAACTCGATCAGGACTTCTGCGACGGATGCTGGCAGTTGTCGACCATGCGCTGGCCGGCCTTGGTGTTCATCAGCATCGACTTGTTGGCGATTTGCAGCCACATCATGCCGGCCTTCTTGTCTTCCAGGCGCACCGCACCGGTGGTCGTGGCTTCGGGCACCATCGTGTACGTCTTGCCCTTGAAGGCGAGGTTGAAGTAGCCCCTCTTGCCGTGCACCTTTTCGACGTCGATCGACTGGTCGAACTCGCAGCTGACCTTGCCGGTCAAGACGCGGTCGGCGGCCGAGAGTTGGCCCGCGCTGAGCGCAGCACCCGGGGCGGCGTGCTTTGGCGCGGATTTGTGGGCTGAATCCGTGGCCGCAAGCGCCGCCGTGGACAGACCGCCGAGCGCCAGACATGCAACCAGAATTCGAAGCGACAGCGATACTTTCATCATGTTTCTCCTTGAATGGGGGGGACTGGAAGATTCTGCGAGTGCGGGACCGGCAGCGTGGTTGCAATTTGCAACAGCGGTGACACGTCTGGCAGGCGTGGCTTGCGCGCTGACGCGTGGCCGTGCTGGCCGGCAGCGATGGGCTGCGCGATGCCGGCGCCGGCGCGCAGCAAGATGGCGCAGGGTTGCGTCGGGGAAGTCACGCCCGCAAGGCAACGCGATAGTGGCGTGGCCTCAAGTCATGCGCCGACATGAACTGAACCTCGGACCAGACCGCGCTACAAACGCTTACGAGTGACGGCGAGCATTACGCACGCCCCGCAGTTGCGGGGATTCACGTGCGTCGGGCCTGTGATGCAGTTCACAAAGAGCGCACGCACGATGTCGGCAGGGTGTCAGAGCAGGTGCTTGACGCCCTCTTGTTCTTCCAGCAGTTCCTTCAGCGTCAGGTTGATGCGCTCCTGGCTGAACGTGTCGATGGCCAGGCCCTCGACGATGCGGTATTCGCCGCCGGCTGTGGTGACCGGAAAGCCGAACATCACGTCCTTCGGGATGCCGTATTCACCGTTGCTCGGCACGCCCATCGTGACCCATTTGCCCTGCGTGCCCATGGCCCAGTCGCGCATGTGGTCGATGGCCGCGTTCGCCGCCGACGCGGCAGAAGACAGGCCGCGTGCCTCGATGATCGCCGCACCGCGTTTGCCCACGGTGGGCAGGAACACGTCCTTGTTCCACACCGGGTCGGCGATCATGTCTTTCACGGGCTTGCCAGCAATCGTTGCGAAACGATAGTCGGCGTACATCGTCGGTGAATGGTTGCCCCAGACGCAGAGTCTTTCGATGTCCGCCACAGGCCGTCCCGTCTTGGCAGCGATCTGGCTTGCGGCGCGGTTGTGGTCCAGGCGCAGCATCGCCGTGAAATTCTTTCGCGCCAAATCAGGCGCGCTCTTCATCGCGATGTAGGCATTCGTGTTCGCCGGGTTGCCGACCACGAGCACGCGAACGGCTCGCGCCGCCGCGGCGTTCAAGGCTTTGCCCTGGGCGGTGAAGATCTGCGCATTCGCCGCAAGCAGATCCTTGCGCTCCATGCCGGGGCCGCGCGGGCGTGCACCGACGAGCAAGGCGTAGTCCGTATCCTTGAAGGCGGCGGATGCATCGCCAAACGCGTGCATGCCGGCGAGCAGTGGAAATGCGCAGTCCTCAAGCTCCATCATCACGCCCTTCAGCGCCTTTTGCACCTTCTCGTCGGCAATTTCGAGCAGTTGCAGGATCACAGGCTGATCCTTGCCGAGCATTTCGCCCGAGGCAATGCGAAACAGCAGCGCATAACCGATCTGACCGGCGGCCCCGGTGACAGCAATTCGAACGGGCTTTTTGCTCATGGGGAAATCTCCGGGAAAGAGGGCGTGGGTCGGACAAGGTTCGGAATCGGCCGGCTCAACGCTTGGCGCGCGAGGCACGGGCGGGGCAAAGTGTAGGCCAGTGCGGCGAATCTCATGGACGCGGCGGGTCGCCTGTGCTGCAATCGCGCCCCATGCCGATGGACAGAAGTGAGCCTGCGCCGCGTTCGAGTGTTGCCGACGAGACCCCGGCATTCGCGCCGTTGTACCGCCAGATCAAGGCTCTCATGATGCGTGACCTGCAGGCCGGAGTGTGGCGCCCCGGAGCAGCAATCCCGAGCGAAAAGGACCTGGCGCTTCGTTTTCACGTGAGCCAGGGCACGGTGCGCAAAGCGGTCAACGAGTTGGCGGCCGACAACCTGCTCGTGCGGCGCCAAGGCAAGGGCACGTTTGTCGCCACGCACGCCGAAGAAAACGTGCAGTTCCGCTTCTTGCGTCTGCGCCCCGACGACGGTGACGCAGGCCGCATGCAGCGCAGCTTCATCGATTGCCGCCGCTTCGCCGCAAGCGCCGAGGTGGCGCGCTGGCTCGGGTTGAAGAGCGGCGACTTGGTGCTGCAGGTGCGCCGCGTTCTGTCGTTTCGTGGCCGTCCGGTCGTGTTCGACGACATCTGGTTGCCCGGCAAGCTGTTCAAGGGCCTCACCGGCGAGCGCCTCGCGAGCTACCGAGGTCCCCTGTACGGCTTGTTCGAAAGTGAATTCGGGGTTCGCATGATTCGCGCCGAAGAACGCATTCGCGCCGTCGCGGCCGGCGCCGAAGCGGCACTCCACCTGGGTGTTGCGCCGGGTGCTCCGCTGCTCAGCGTCGAGCGCTTGTCGATGACCTATGGCGACGCGCCGGTGGAGTTGCGCCGCGGGCTGTACGACACGACGGCACACCACTACCGCAATCAACTGAGCTGAGCTTGTCCGCCGCATTGCAATAAACTCAGCCGTAGTGCGCATCCAAACCAACAGGCCTGGGCATGACGGATACGATCAAACAAATGGCGCGAAGACCGGGAACGATGCGATTGATCGACGCGCTTCAATACCGATTGCCGCTTGCGGGTTGGGTCTCGATCCTGCACCGCGCGAGTGGCGCACTGATGTTTGTGCTGTTGCCCTTCATCGTCTGGATGCTCGACACCAGTCTCAGTACGGAGATCAGCCACAGCCAGTTCATCGCCCTGTTTCTCGGCGGCGTGGGTTTCCTTCCGGGTTGGGTTTTCAAGTGGGTCGCGCTGGCCCTGATATGGGCCTATCTGCACCACTTCATCGCCGGCTTGCGCCACCTTTGGATGGATGCAACGCACTCGGTGGACCTGGAATTCGGCCGCCGCTCGGCCGTCGTGACACTCGCCCTCAGTGCCGCGCTGACCTTGCTGCTGGGGGCAAAGCTGTTCTTCTAGTACTGCGTTCCGCCAATGAGCTTACAAATGAAATCGATGCATTCGTTCGCCAGGCGAGGGGCTGGGCCTCAGGCCCAGCGCGGCCTGCAAGGCTTGCAACGACGCATGGCGGACGAAGGCGCGATTTCATGTAAGCGGTTTGGCGGAACGCAGTACTAGGCAGGCACGGACCCAGACATGGCAGCAAAGAATTTCGGATCGAAACGCGTTGTCGTCGGCGCGCACTATGGCCTGCGTGACTGGCTGGCGCAGCGCATCACCGCAGCCTTGATGGCACTGTTCACGTTTGTCTTGCTGGCGCTGATCCTGTTCGGCGGTGAACTCAACTATGAGCGCTGGGCCGGCATCTTTTCGAAGCAGTGGATGCGCCTGCTGACCTTCAGCACCATCGTCGCGCTGCTGATCCACGCCTGGGTCGGGATGCGCGACATCTTGATGGATTACGTGCACGGCGTGCTGCTGCGCCTGTGCCTGCAAGTGGCCACCCTGGTCTGGCTGGTGGGTTGTGGCGGTTGGGCGGTCCAGGTGCTGTGGAGACTTTGATGCAGATCGCAGCCACTGTTCCCAGGCGCAGGTTCGATGTGGTCATCGTCGGTGCCGGTGGCTCGGGCATGCGCGCGTCACTCCAGCTCGCGCGCGCGGGGTTGAATGTTGCCGTGCTGTCCAAGGTGTTCCCGACACGTTCGCACACGGTGGCGGCGCAGGGCGGTATCGGCGCGGCGCTGGGCAACATGAGCCAGGACAACTGGCACTATCACTTCTACGACACGGTCAAGGGCTCCGACTGGCTGGGCGACCAAGACGCGATCGAATTCATGTGCCGCGAAGCGCCGAAGGTCGTGTACGAACTCGAACATTTCGGCATGCCCTTTGACCGCAATCCGGACGGCACGATCTACCAGCGGCCGTTTGGCGGCCACACCGCAAACTACGGCGAAAAGCCGGTGCAGCGCGCCTGCGCTGCGGCAGACCGCACCGGCCACGCGATGCTGCACACGCTGTACCAGCAAAACATCAAGGCGCGTGCAAATTTCTTTGTCGAGTGGATGGCGCTCGATCTGATCCGTGATGCGCAGGGCGATGTGGTCGGCGTCACGGCGCTCGAAATGGAAACCGGCGAGTTGTACATCCTCGAGGCCAAAGTGACGTTGTTGGCCACCGGCGGCGCCGGGCGCATTTTCGCGGCGTCGACGAACGCCTTCATCAACACCGGCGATGGCCTGGGCATGGCGGCGCGCGCCGGCGTGCCGCTGCAGGACATGGAGTTCTGGCAGTTCCACCCAACGGGGGTGGCCGGCGCGGGCGTGCTGCTCACGGAAGGCTGCCGGGGCGAAGGCGCGATATTGCGCAACAGCGACGGCGAGCGATTCATGGAGCGCTACGCGCCGACCCTGAAAGACCTGGCACCGCGCGACTTCGTGTCGCGCTGCATGGACCAGGAGATCAAGGAAGGGCGCGGGTGCGGGCCGAACAAGGACTACATCCACCTGGACATGACGCACATCGGCTCGGAAGACATTCTGAAGCGCCTGCCCAGCGTCTACGAGATCGGCCACAACTTCGCCAATGTCGACATCACGAAGGAGCCGATTCCGGTGGTACCGACGATCCACTATCAGATGGGGGGCATTCCGACCACGATCCACGGCCAGGTGGCCGCGCCGAAAGGGAGCGATCCCAATGCCGTGGTGAACGGCTTGTACGCCGTGGGCGAATGCTCCTGCGTCAGCGTGCATGGGGCGAACCGGCTGGGCACGAATTCCTTGCTCGACCTGCTCGTGTTCGGGCGTGCCGCGGGCAATCATCTGGTGGACTCCGGCCTGGGCGCTGTTGCGCACAAGGACCTGCCGCCTGGAGCCGCCGACCCGACGCGTGAGCGCCTGGCGCGGCTGGACGCGAGCACGAGCGGCGAATACGCACAAGATGTGGCGAACGAGATCCGCGCGACGATGCAACACCACGCCGGAGTGTTTCGGACCCAGGCCGCAATGGACGAGGGGGTTCGCATGATCGGCGCTCTGGCCGAGCGCTGCAAGGGCATCCATCTGGCGGACAAGTCCAAGGTCTTCAACACCGCGCGCATCGAGGCGCTGGAAGTCGAGAACCTGATCGAAGCGGCGCGTGCCACGATGGCGAGCGCGGCGGCGCGCCACGAAAGCCGTGGCGCGCACAGCGTGAACGAGTATTCAGACAGCCCTGAGTTTCCGAACGGTCGCAACGACAAGGCCTGGCTGCGCCATTCCTTGTGGTACTCGCAGGGCGATCGCCTCGACTACAAGCCGGTTCGAATGCAGCCGCTCACGACCGAGTCGATCCCGCCCAAAATCCGTACGTTCTGATGCCACCCGAAGCGTCGACGAGCGAAGGAAATTCATGACCCAGCGCGTATTCCAGATCTACCGCTACAACCCCGATTCCGACGCCAAGCCACACATGCAAAGGCTCGAAGTCGAACTCGACGGCAGCGAACGCATGTTGCTCGACGCGTTGGGCAAGCTCAAGGCGGTCGACCCCAGCTTGAGCTTTCGGCGCTCGTGCCGGGAGGGGGTGTGCGGGTCGGACGCGATGAACATCAATGGCAAGAACGGCTTGGCGTGTCTGACCAACATGCTGACATTGAAAGACCCGATTGTGCTCAAGCCCTTGCCGGGCTTGCCCGTGATCCGCGACCTGATCGTCGACATGACTCAGTTCTTCAAGCAGTATCACTCCATCAAACCGTACCTGGTGAACGACGAACGCCCGCCCGAAAAAGAGCGTTTGCAAACGCCCGAAGAGCGCGACGAGCTGAATGGACTCTACGAGTGCATTCTGTGTGCGAGTTGCTCGACGGCTTGCCCCAGTTTTTGGTGGAACCCCGACAAGTTCGTCGGCCCGGCAGGCCTGCTGCAGGCCTATCGATTCATCGCCGACAGCCGAGACCACGACACATCGGCGCGGCTGGACAATCTGGAAGATCCGTATCGGCTGTTCCGGTGTCACACGATCATGAACTGCGTCGAAGTCTGCCCCAAGGGATTGAACCCGACGCGGGCGATCGGCAAGATCAAGGAGATGATGGTGCGTCGCGCCGTCTGAGCATGGATACGCCGGTCGATGCCCGTACCTTGAGCCGCTTGAAGTGGCGATGCCGCCGCGGCCTGCTCGAAAACGACTTGTTCATCGAGCGCTTCTTCACTGCCCACGAGGCCAGCATCACGCCGCAACAGGCGCGTGCGCTGGAGTCGTTGATGGACTTGGCCGATCACGAGCTGCTCGATCTTTTCTTGCGCCGCAGCGAACCCGATCCCGCATGGCATGACCCCGCGCTGCACGAAGTCCTGCAGCGCATCCGCACCGCCCCACCGCAGGCCACGGTCTGCTCAACGAGGACCCGAACATGACTCCCTCCGATGTGAAAGCGACGCTGACGTTTTCCGATGGCAGCCCGAGCGTCGAGCTGCCGATCTACAAGGGCAGCGTCGGCCCGCAGGTCATCGACATCCGCAAGCTCTACGCGCAGACCGGAAGGTTCACGTATGACCCGGGCTTCATGTCGACGGCGGCGTGCAGCTCGGCCATCACGTTCATCGACGGCGACAAGGGCGAGCTCCTGTATCGCGGCTACCCGATCGAAGAGTTGGCGGTGAACTGCGATTTCCTCGAGACCTGCCACCTGCTGCTGTATGGCGATCTGCCGAACGCTGCTCAGCGCGCCGATTTCACGAAGCGTGTCACGAGCCATACGATGGTGAACGAGCAGATGCAGTTCTTCTTGCGCGGTTTTCGGCGCGACGCGCACCCGATGGCCATTCTCACCGGGCTGGTGGGCGGCATGTCGGCGTTCTACCACGACAGCACCGACATCAACGACCCGCACCACCGCGAGATTTCCGCGATTCGCCTGATCGCAAAGATGCCGACGCTGGTGGCGATGGCCTACAAGTACTCTTGCGGCCAGCCCTACATCTACCCGAAGAACGACCTCTCCTATGCCAGCAACTTCATGCGCATGATGTTTGCCACGCCGTGCGAGGAATACGTTCCCAACGACGTGCTGGTGCGGGCGATGGACCGCATCTTCATCCTGCACGCCGATCACGAGCAGAACGCCTCGACCTCGACGGTGCGGCTGTGCGGCTCGTCCGGAACGAACCCGTTCGCCGCAATCGCGGCTGGGGTGGCGTGCCTGTGGGGCCCTGCCCATGGCGGTGCGAACGAAGCGGCGCTGAACATGCTCGAAGACGTGCACCGCACGGGCGGTATCGAGCGCATCGGCGAGTTCATCCGCCGCGTGAAAGACAAGAACTCGAGCGTCAAGCTGATGGGCTTTGGGCATCGTGTCTACAAGAACTACGACCCGCGCGCCAAGTTGATGCGCGAAACCTGCCATGAAGTGCTCGGCGCCCTGGGGATGGGGAACGACCCGATCCTGAAACTCGCGATGGCGCTCGAGAAGATCGCGCTCGAAGACGAATACTTCGTGTCGCGCAAGCTCTACCCGAATGTCGACTTCTATTCCGGCATCGTGCAGCGCGCAGTCGGCATTCCGGTGAGCCTGTTCACGGCGGTCTTTGCGCTCGCACGCACCGTGGGCTGGATCGCGCAGCTCAATGAAATGATCGGCGACCCCGAATACAAGATCGGTCGGCCGCGCCAGTTGTTCAGTGGCGCGGTCAGGCGCCAAGTCAAGCCGCTCGCGCAGCGGGTTTGAGTCTGACCATGCCGCGCACGCTCTACGACAAACTTTGGGACGAACATGTCGTCCACGTAGAGGATGACGGCACGGCGCTGCTCTACATCGACCGCCACTTGGTGCACGAGGTGACGAGCCCGCAGGCCTTCGAAGGCCTCGACCTGGCCGGGCGCAAGGTGTGGCGCATCGCGGCGAACCTGGCGGTGAGCGACCACAACGTGCCGACGACGGACCGTTCGCACGGAATTTCCGACCCGATCTCCAGACTCCAGGTCGACACACTCGATGCGAATTGCGAACGGCATGGGGTCACGCAGTTCAAGATGAACGACCTGCGCCAGGGCATCGTGCATGTCATAGGCCCGGAACAGGGCGCGACGCTGCCGGGCATGACGGTCGTGTGCGGCGACTCGCACACCTCGACGCATGGCGCGTTCGGTGCGCTCGCGCACGGCATCGGCACGAGCGAGGTCGAACATGTGCTGGCGACGCAGACGCTGCTCGGGCGCAAGGCGAAGAACATGCTGGTGCGGGTTGAAGGTGCGTTGGCCAAAGGGTGCAGCGCAAAAGATCTGGTGCTGGCGATCATCGGCAAGACCGGTACTGCCGGGGGTACCGGCTATACGATCGAATTCGCCGGCGCGGCGATTCGCAAGCTCACCATGGAAGGCCGCATGACGCTGTGCAACATGGCGATCGAAGCCGGTGCGCGCTCCGGTTTGGTGGCCGTGGACGAAACGACGCTGGCGTATGTGAAGGGCAGGCCGTTCTCCCCGACCGGTGTCGAGTGGGACCTCGCGGCGCGTTACTGGCGCACGCTGCAATCCGATGCCGATGCGAAGTGGGACGCGGTCGTCGAACTCGACGCAGGCCAGGTCGCGCCGCAAGTGACGTGGGGCACGTCGCCCGAAATGGTGGTGCCTGTCGACGGCCGCGTGCCCGACCCGGATCGCGAGAAAGACTCCGGCAAACGCGGCGCGATCGAACGCGCACTGAGTTATATGGCGCTTACGCCGAACAAGCCGATCACCGACATTCGGATCGACAAGGTGTTCATCGGCTCGTGCACGAATTCGCGCATCGAAGATCTGCGCGAAGCCGCGGCCGTGGTGCGGCGTCTGCGTCGCAAGGTGGCGGCGAACGTCAAGTTGGCGATGGTCGTTCCCGGTTCGGGCCTGGTCAAGCAACAGGCTGAGCATGAAGGCCTGGACAAACTCTTCATCGCCGCGGGCTTCGAGTGGCGCGAGCCGGGATGTTCGATGTGCCTGGCGATGAACGCGGATCGGTTGGAGCCCGGCGAACGCTGCGCGTCGACGTCGAACCGCAATTTCGAAGGCCGGCAGGGGGCGGGTGGCCGCACCCACCTGGTCAGTCCTGCGATGGCAGCAGCGGCAGCCATCGAAGGCCATTTCATCGATGTTCGCCGCATTGGCTAGTGCAAACCGGCCGAGGACACCGCATGCAACCGTTTCGAATCCACAGGGGGCGGGTCGCGCCGCTGGATCGGGAAAACGTCGACACCGACGCGATCATTCCCAAACAGTTTCTGAAGTCGATCAAGAAGACGGGCTTCGGCCAGAACCTGTTCGACGCGTGGCGTTTTCTCGACGCCGGCGAGCCCGGCCAGGACCCGGCCACGCGCAAGGCGAATCCCGACTTCGTCTTGAACCAGTCACGCTACAAGGGCGCGTCGGTGCTGCTCGCCCGGCGCAACTTCGGCTGCGGCTCTTCGCGTGAGCACGCGCCGTGGGCGCTGCAGCAGTACGGTTTTCGGGCGCTGATCGCGCCGAGCTTCGCCGACATCTTTTTCAACAACTGCTTCAAGAACGGGCTGTTGCCGATTCAGCTCCCCGAGCATGAAGTCGCGAAGCTGTTCGACGAGGTCGCCGCGTTCGTCGGCTATGAGTTGAGCATCGACCTGGAGCAGCAGATCGTGATCAAACCCGACGCCACCAGTGTGCCGTTCGAGGTTCAGCCGTTTCGCAAGTTCTGCTTGCTCGGAGGCTACGACGATATCGGCCTGACGCTGCGCCACGCCGACAAGATTCGCAGCTATGAGGCGCAGCGGCTGCTGCAAAAGCCATGGCTGACGCGTCGAATCTAGGGACCACGGCATCGAGCCGCCTTTTCGTCTACCTTTCGCGCCATTGGCTGCTTGCATGGACCCTGCTGGCCATGAGTTTCCTGTTGTTCGGCCTGTTGTCGGTGAATCTGTTGCACGTGCTCAGCGCGAATCTGAACTTCCTGGCCGAGCACGGCATCGATGCAGTTCGAGACGGCGGGCTGCTGCAACTCGCTGAAATCGTGCTGACGGTCTACCTCGCCGTGGCCTGTTACGTGGTCTTCAAGTTCTGCGAAAGGATTCTGGTGGACCGTCTCGCACACACATCGAAACAGGAGAGTGCATCGTGAAGATCGCAGTCCTGCCGGGTGACGGCGTCGGCCCCGAAGTCGTGGCGCAGGCGCTGCGCGTGCTGCAGTGCCTCGACTTGAAGTTCGAGACCGAGATGGCCCTGGTGGGCGGCGCTGCGTATGAAGCGCAGGGTCATCCCTTGCCGCCGGCCACCCTGGCGCTCGCGACCGCGGCCGACGCCGTGCTGTTTGGCGCGGTGGGCGATTGGAAGTACGACAAGCTGGAGCGCGCGCTGCGCCCCGAGCAGGCGATTCTGGGCTTGCGCAAGCAGCTGGGCCTGTTCGCCAACTTCCGGCCCGCGATCTGCTACGAGCAGCTCACCCACGCGTCGAGTCTGAAGCCGGAGCTTGTCGCGGGGCTGGACATCCTGATCATTCGTGAACTCACCGGCGACATCTATTTCGGCCAGCCGCGCGGTCGCCGCAAGGCGCCCGACGGCGCTTTCGCCGGTGCTGACGAAGCGTTCGACACGATGCGCTATGCGCGCCCCGAAATCGAACGCATCGCGCATGTGGCGTTCCAGGCGGCGCGCAAGCGCGGCAAGAAGCTCACGAGTGTCGACAAAGCCAACGTACTCGAAACCTTTCAGTTCTGGAAAGACGTGGTGACGCAGGTGCACACCGAATATCCCGAGGTGCAGCTCGAACACATGTATGTCGACAACGCGGCGATGCAGCTGGTGCGTGCGCCCAAGGCGTTTGACGTGATCGTCACCGGCAACATGTTCGGCGACATCCTGTCGGATGAAGCCGCAATGCTCACCGGCTCGATCGGCATGTTGCCTTCAGCTTCCCTCGATGCAAACGGCAAAGGCCTGTACGAGCCCAGCCACGGCAGTGCGCCCGACATTGCGGGCAAAGACATCGCCAATCCGCTGGCTACAATCCTGTCCGCTGCCATGATGCTCAGATTCACGCTCAACCAGACCTCAGCCGCCGAGCGCATCGAGTCGGCCGTGCGCAGTGTGCTCGGGTCCGGATTGCGCACCGCCGACATCTGGTCGGCGGGTGGCACTCAAGTGGGGACGCGCGCCATGGGCGACGCTGTGGTCGCTGCCCTGGCACGCCCAGGCACCAAGACCATCACCACAGAGCGCTGATCCGCTCGGCTTCGTTTCGCCCCTCTGCAACCGGCGAACCGAGCCAGGGAGCAGGAGGACTGAAGTGTTTCCGAAGGGACGATCGACATGAAACTGACGGGCTTGATCGGGTGGCGCGGAATGGTCGGCTCCGTGCTGATGGATCGCATGCAGATCGAGGGCGACTTCGATTTCATCGAACCAGTTTTCTTCAGCACCAGCAATGCCGGTGGGGCAGCGCCGTCAATGGCGAAAAATGAGCTCCGGCTGCTCGATGCCTACGACATCGAAGCGCTGAAGCGTTGCGAGATCGTCGTCACCGCGCAGGGCGGCGACTACACCGCTGACGTGTTTCCGCGCCTGCGCGCCGCCGGCTGGAAGGGCCACTGGATCGACGCCGCATCGACGCTGCGCATGAATCAAGACGCAGTGATCATCCTCGACCCGGTCAACATGCCGGTGATTCGCGACGCGTTGGCCAAAGGTGGGCGCAACTGGATCGGCGGCAACTGCACTGTCAGCTGCATGTTGATGGGCGTGGGGGCGCTGTTCAAAGCCGGTTGGGTCGAGTGGATGAACACGATGACCTACCAGGCGGCCTCGGGCGGCGGCGCGGCGCATATGCGTGAGTTGCTGAACCAGTTTGGCGCGCTGCATGCGCCGCTGAAAGCCTTGCTCGGCGACCCGAAAAGCGCCATTCTGGAAATCGACCGTCGCACCATCGACACACAACGCGGGTTCAGCGCGGATGCCATCGAAAACTTCGGTGTGCCATTGGCAGGCAGCCTGATTCCCTGGATCGACAAGGATCTGGGTGGTGGCGTCAGCCGTGAAGAATGGAAGGGCTCGGCCGAGACCAACAAGATCCTCGGGCAAGGGGACGGCTTTTCAAAGCCGCTGGTTCCCGTGGACGGCATCTGTGTGCGTGTCGGCACGATGCGCTGCCACAGCCAGGCTTTGCTGTTCAAGCTCAAGCGCGACGTGCCGCTGGGCGATGTCGAAGAAGCGATTCGAAACGACAACGCCTGGGTCCGATTGGTCGCGAACAATCGTGAGGCGAGCATTCGAGAACTGACGCCGGTGGCAGTCAGTGGAACCATGGCGATTGCGGTGGGGCGGCTGCGCAAGATGGCGATGGGCCCGCAGTATCTCGGCGCATTCACCATCGGCGACCAATTGCTTTGGGGCGCGGCCGAACCGCTGCGCCGTATGCTGCGAATGTTGGTTCAGTCGTGAGGTGCTGCGCGAAACCGGCCGCATGCGATGGTGATTCGCAATCGAAACGCATCGAAACTGTGTCAAACGTGAAACTGTTCGAATATCAGCCAACGCTTGAGCTTGTCAGCGTATCTTCTTGATGTTATTGTGATTTGTGGTATTACACCGGAATAGTGCCCAAACCGCGGCAAAGCGGCTGCTGACACTCGCGGGTTTGCACGAGAACCTGCCTGATCCATATTGGGAGACGCCTTGAAACGAAGTACGAAATCTGCCAGGCGCTTCGTCTTGACCGGCGTCGCAGCGGCCGCGATGTGGGTGTCGGTTCCGCAAGCGTGGGCGTTGGGCCTGGGGCGACTCGCGGTGCAGTCGGCGCTCGGTGAAGCGCTGCGCGCCGAGATCGACGTGACAAGCCTGAGCCCGGAAGAAGCGACGAATATGCGGGTTCGGATCGCCACACCCGAGGCCTACAGGGCGGCCGGGGTCGACTACAACAACGTGTTGCAGGGAACGACCGCGGCACTGCTGCGCCGGCCCGATGGCCGCCCCTATTTGCGCTTGACGAGCGAGGCGCCGGTTCAGGAGCCTTTCGTCGACGTGATCATGGAGATGACCTGGTCGACCGGCCGTCTCGTGCGCGAATACACCTTGCTGCTCGATCCACCGCTTGCGGGCGGGGCGCAGCCTGCGATGGCCACCGCATCGCCGGTCGTGACGGAAACGCCAAGCCCGCCTCCGGTTTCCCAGGCTGCAGCGCCTGCGCCCATGGCCATGCCCGCGCCTGCGCCGGAGGCGTCAGAGGCGCCAGAGGCGTCAGAGGCGCCAGAGGCGACGACTGCTGCGACGCCATCACCGGTCACCTCGACGCCCGCTGAGGCGCCGGCGCCGCTGCGGGTGAGCAAGCCGGAACGGGCTTCCGCACCGGCGCGCGCGATCGCGACCAAGAAGGTGGTCCAACCGCGGGCCCCAGCGGCGCAGAGCGCCGACGAATATGTCGTCAAGTACGGCGACACGTTGTCAGAGATCGCGGTCCAATACCAGCACCGGGGTGTTTCACTCGATCAAATGTTGGTGGCGTTGTTCAACGCCAATCCCCAAGCATTCGTCAACCAGAACATGAGCCGCATGCGCTCAGGGGTTGTACTCGCACTTCCTGGCGCCGAGTCGGCGAAAGACATTCCGGCGGCGCAGGCGCGTCAGGTGGTACAGGCACAAAGCGCCGATTTTGCCGCTTATCGGCAGCGCTTGGCCGGTGCTGCCGGGGTGGCGAAAACGGAAACTGCGTCGCGCCAGGCCAGCGGGCAAGTTCGAACCGCGATTGAAGACCGCGGTCCTTCGTCTGCGCCTACCCCCGACAAACTCACACTGAGCAAAGGCGCGGTCGCCGCGAAGGCACCGGCAATCGAAGACAGGATCTCGAAGCAAAGCGAAAAGAGGGAAGCTGACACGCGCGTGGCCGAACTGACCAAGAATGTCGAAGATCTGAAGAAACTCTCCGGCGCGGCGGCAGCAAAGTCAGCAGCCAACACCTCGGCGCGCGGCGCTGCGCAACGTGGCGTCGGCATTGCAGCGCCTCCGTCACCCAAGCTGGTGATTACGCCTGCGCCGCCCCCGCCGCCAGCACCACCACCACCACCACCACCACCGCCGCCGCCGCCCGCGCCAGCGCCAGCGCCAGCGCCCGCGCCAGCGCCAGCGGCCGCGCCCGTCGCGCGGGCTGCTGCGCCCGCATCCGTGCCGGTTGGCGCGGCACCGTCGCCCAAGGCGCGTGCACCAACCGCGGTTGCGACAGGCGGTGAGCCTGGGGGAATGCTGGAATCGCTGATGGCTGACAACTCCTGGGCGCTTGCCGGGGGTGCGGGGCTGGTCGCATTGCTCGCCGGATTCGGCATTTATCGATTGACCAAGCGCGGCCGCAAGGACAACCGCGAAACGTCGTTCCTGGAAAGCCGGCTCCAGCCCGATTCGTTCTTCGGCGCCAGCGGCGGCCAACGCGTCGACACGCGCGCAGCCGGCGCGGCCTCCAGCTCGATGAGCTACTCGTTGAGTCAGCTTGACGCTATCGGCGACGTCGACCCGGTGGCCGAGGCCGACGTCTACCTAGCCTCTGGCCGCGACTTGCAGGCCGAGGAGATTCTGAAGGAGGCGATGCGCAGCAACCCCGAGCGCCTGGCGATCCGAACCAAGATGCTCGAGGTCTACGCGAAGCGGCGCGACACGAAGGGATTCGAGTCGCTCGCGTCGCAGCTGCACTCCCTGACGCAGGGGCAGGGCGAAGATTGGCGCAAGGCGCAAGAGATGGGCGCCGAGATCGACCCGGAGAACAGGCTTTACCTGCCCGGCGGGGAGCCGCAGCACGGGCACGGCCCGACCGGAACGATGGACGAGCCGCTTGGGGCGAGCACCATGCCGCAGTCGATACTGCCATCGGCGCCTGACTTTGACGTCCCCGGCACCGGCTTGGCAAGTACCGACGCCTACCGCCCCGACCGCACTGAAGACAACGGCATGCCCGAATTCTCGTCCGGTCTGTTGATGCCGGTCGATTCACCCGACGCACCACCGCCGCCAAGCGGCTCGAATTCGCAGCCGATGGAGTTCGATCTGTCGAGCATCACGCTCGACCTCGACGCGCCATTGCCACCCGCGTCAACCGCAAACGCCGAAGCCGCAAGCCCGCGCGATTCAAGCTTTGCCGACCTCGAACTGCGACTCGATGGCGATGAAGGGGGCAGTGACAACGACCCGATGGCCCGCAAACTCGAGCTTGCCGAGGCCTTCAGTCAGATTGGCGACATCGAAGGCGCGCGTGAACTTCTGCAAGACGTGATCGCCAACTCCGAAGGCCCAGTTCGGGAGAAGGCGCAAGGCATTCTCGTCGGCCTGAATTGATGCCACCGAGCTGAGCGCCGCAGCGGCGCGAAGCGGGAGCAAGCTGGTGCGAATTGCTCTGGGTGTGTGTTATCGCGGCCAGGGCTACTTCGGTTGGCAAAGCCAGCCCGGCGGCAACACGGTCCAGGACCGGTTGGAGACAGCGCTGTCGGAGTTTGCAGGGGCGCCGCTGCGCACGATTTGCGCCGGGCGCACCGACGCCGGAGTGCATGCGCTGAACCAGGTCGTGCATTTTGACACCGGCGTTGATCGCAGTCCTGCTTCCTGGGTTCGCGGCACGAATCGCTATTTGCCAAGAGACATTGCGGTCCAGTGGTGCCAGCCCGTCGCTGCGCAGTTTCATGCCCGCGCCAGTGCGCGCGGTCGACGCTACGCGTACATGCTGCTCGAGTCACCGGTACGCCCGGCCCTGGAGGCAGGCGCGGTGGGCTGGAGTTTTCGTGCGCTGAACGGCCCGGCCATGCAGGCCGCGGCGCAGGCACTGATCGGCGAACATGACTTCAGTGCATTCCGGTCCGCGCAATGCCAGGCCATCTCGCCGCTAAAGACGCTGCGATCGATCAACGTCACCCAGCATGGCGCGTACTGGCGAATCGATTTCGATGCGAGTGCGTTCCTGCATCACATGGTGCGCAACGTCATGGGTTGCCTGGTCGCGGTGGGAACCGGCGCACGACCCGTGCACTGGCTGGCCGAGGTTCTCGCCTCGCGCGACCGGACATTGGCCGCACCCACATCCGCTGCGGATGGCCTGTACTTTCTCGGTCCGTACTACGATCGCGACTTCGCCATTCCGAGCCGCACCCCTGCGCTGGACTGGCTCGTCGGATCGTTTCCAGCATCGTGAACCAGCGCACCCGAATCAAGATCTGCGGCCTGACGCGCGAGGTCGACGTCGACGCCGCCGTCAACGCCGGTGCTGACGCGGTGGGCTTCGTGTTCTATCGAGGCAGCCCCAGGCATGTGGCCGTTGCGCGGGCCGTCGAATTGGCGCAACGCCTGCCGCCCTTTGTGATGCCCGTGGGCCTGTTCGTCAACGCCCCGGCGCCAGAGGTGATCGCAGTGCTCGCGGCAATGCCGCAACTGGTCTTGCAGTTCCACGGCGACGAATCCCCCGACGAGTGCCGAGCTTATGGCCGGCCCTATCTGCGTGCCGCGCGCATGCGCCCGGGTTTCGATTTGTTAGACTTTGCCGTCGCGCACGCCGATGCCCAGGCGCTGTTGCTGGATACGCACTTCGAAGGTTTTGGCGGCAGTGGAAGGGTTTTCGATTGGTCACTCGTTCCCGCAAACGTTCCCCTTCCGGTCGTTTTGTCTGGTGGGTTGCATGCCGCAAATGTGGCCGAAGGCATCGCGCGGGTCCGGCCCTGGGCCGTTGACGTAAGCTCCGGCGTCGAATCCGCTGCATCCGGTAAAGGCATCAAGGACGCCGCGGCAATTCGTCGATTCTGCGAGGTGGTGCGCGAGGCCGATGCCCGACACGCCGCCGCTCCAGCCTGAACCTTTGCGGGACCACAGTGAACTACCAGCAACCCGATGCGACGGGGCATTTCGGCCCCTATGGCGGCACGTTTGTCGCCGAAACCCTGATCCATGCGCTCGATGAACTGAAGCGCGTCTATGCGCAGGTACGCGACGACCCGGCCTTCATGGCCGAGTTTCGTTCCGAGCTGCAGCATTTCGTCGGCCGCCCGAGCCCGGTTTACCACGCGGCGCGGCTGAGCCGAGAACTCGGTGGCGCGCAGATCCACCTGAAACGCGAAGACCTGAACCACACCGGCGCGCACAAGATCAACAACACGATCGGCCAGGCGATGTTGGCGCGGCGCATGGGCAAGCCACGCGTGATTGCAGAGACTGGCGCTGGCCAGCATGGCGTGGCCACGGCGACGATCTGCGCTCGCTACGGCCTCGCGTGCGTGGTCTACATGGGCAGCGAAGACATCAAACGGCAATCGCCGAATGTCTACCGCATGCAACTGCTCGGCGCCACCGTCGTGCCGGTGGAAAGTGGCTCGAAGACGCTAAAAGACGCGCTCAATGAAGCGCTGCGCGATTGGGTCACGAACGTCGAGGACACGTTCTACATCATCGGCACCGTCGCCGGCCCGCACCCGTATCCAACGATGGTGCGTGATTTTCAGCGGGTCATCGGCGACGAATGTCTGACCCAGATGCAGCAGTCGATCGGCCGCCAGCCCGACGCCGTGATTGCCTGCGTCGGCGGCGGAAGCAATGCGATGGGTTTGTTCTACCCGTACATCGAGCATGAGGCTACGCGGCTGATCGGTGTCGAGGCCGCGGGCCAGGGCCTGGGCAGCGGCAAACACGCGGCGTCGCTCAGCGCCGGCTCGCCCGGCGTGCTGCACGGAAACCGAACCTACTTGCTGCAAGACGCAAACGGCCAGATCATCGAGACCCATTCGGTCGCGGCGGGTTTGGACTATCCGGGGGTCGGCCCCGAGCACGCTTACCTGAAAGACATCGGTCGCGCCGAGTACCTGAGCAGCACTGACGACGAGGCGCTCGCGGCGTTTCACCGCCTGTGCCGCACCGAAGGCATCATCCCGGCGCTCGAGTCGAGTCATGCGCTGGCCTATGCGATGAAACTCGCGCCGACGCTGGGCCGGGACAAACACCTGCTCGTCAACCTCTCGGGGCGCGGCGACAAGGACATCGGCACGGTCGCGGATCTGTCAGGGGCCGAATTCTTTTGCCGGCCGTCCTGCCGTGGCCAGAGCGTGAAGGGCGGCGACACTGCGCTGCGGGGTCCGCGATGAGCCGAATCGCCGCGACATTTGCAAAACTCCAGACGCGCGCGCGCAAGGCGCTCATTCCCTATGTCACCGCAGGCGACCCGTACGCCGATGCGACCGTCGACATCATGCACGCGATGGCGGGCGCGGGTGCCGACCTGATCGAGCTGGGCGTGCCGTTTTCCGACCCGATGGCCGACGGCCCGGTGGTCCAGAAGGCTTCGGAGCGCGCTTTGGCCAAGGGCATCGGCATGCGCCAGGTGCTGGGTTATGTGCGCGGGTTTCGCGCCCGCGACTCGGCCACCCCGGTCGTGCTCATGGGTTACGCAAATCCCATCGAGCGCTATGGCATCGACAAGTTCATCGCAGATGCACAGGCGGCAGGCGTGGACGGCGTCCTTGTCGTGGACTATCCGCCGCAGGAGTGCGAGGCGTTTGTCGGCAAATTGAAGCTTGCCGGGTTGGACCCGATTTTCATGTTGGCTCCAACCTCGACCGATGCGCGCATCGCCAGCGTCGCCAGCGTCGCCAGCGGCTACGTCTACTATGTGTCGCTGAAGGGCGTCACGGGTGCCGGTCACCTCGATGTTGCTGCGGTCGCGCAGGCCGTGCCGCGCATCAAGGCGCATGTCAAACTTCCAGTGGGCGTTGGCTTCGGCATTCGCGACGCACAGTCTGCTCGGGCCGTGGCCGCGGTGTGCGACGCGGTCGTGATCGGCTCGGCCCTGGTTCAGCGGCTCGAGGCGTGTACGCGCGACAATGTCGCGGCCGGGGCGGCCGAGTTCATCGCTTCGATTCGAAGCGCCCTTGATTCATGACATCGAAAGGATGCCAAGTATGAGAGTTTCAGTGGCGCTTGGGGCCGCCGCGCCGGGCCGCGCCAAACAAGGCCCGATCCTCCCGCAGGGTCGATCGCCCTGCGCGGCGAGCGGGGTGTCGTCATGAGCTGGCTCGAAAAACTGCTGCCGTCCAAGATCCAGCCCACCGACCCGAGTGAGCGGCGCACGGTTCCGGAAGGGCTGTGGATCAAGTGCCCGGCCTGCGAGACCGTGTTGTACAAGACCGACCTTGAGCAAAACGTCAATGTCTGCCCGAAGTGCGGCCAGCACCACCGAATCGGGGCACGCCCGCGGCTCGATGCTTTCCTCGATGCTGAAGGGCGCTACGAGATTGGCCATGAAGTCCTGCCGGTGGACGCGCTGAAGTTCAAGGACAGCCGCAAATACCCGGAGCGTCTGCGCGACGCGCTCGAGCAGACCGGAGAAACCGACGCGCTGGTTGTGATGGGTGGCTCGGTGCTGAGCATTCCCATCGTCGCCGCCTGTTTCGAATTCGATTTCATGGGCGGATCCATGGGCTCGGTGGTCGGCGAGCGCTTCGTGCGTGGCGTCGAGAGCGCCTGCGAACAGAAGACCCCGTTCATCAGCTTCACCTCCAGCGGCGGCGCGCGCATGCAGGAAGGGCTGCTCAGCCTGATGCAGATGGCCAAGACGAACGCCTCGCTGACGCGACTGGCGCAGGCGAAGCTGCCCTACATCAGCGTGCTCACCGATCCCACGATGGGCGGTGTGTCGGCGAGTTTTGCGTTTATCGGCGATGTTGTCATGGCCGAGCCGAAGGCGCTGATCGGCTTTGCCGGGCCGCGTGTGATCGAAAACACGGTGCGCGAAAAGCTGCCCGAGGGTTTTCAGCGGGCCGAGTTCCTGCTCACGACGGGCGCCATCGACATGATCGTCGACCGTCGCGAAATGCGCACCACGGTGGCGCGCGCCATTGCAATGCTGCAGCGCCTCAGCTCCGACGCGATGGCCTGACGGCCCCGGGCTCGCAGTCTCTGAGTGGATCGGTCCACGCCTTCACTTCCAACCACGCTCGACGCCTGGCTCGCGCGTTGCGAGCGTCTCCACGCGAAAGACATCGACCTCTCGCTCGAGCGCGTGAGCGAGGTCAAGCAGCGCCTGGGCCTGCGCTTCAACGTGCCGGTGATCAGCGTTGCCGGCACGAATGGCAAGGGTTCGACCTGCGCGATGCTGGAGGCGATTGCCCTGGCCGCTGGCTATCGCGTGGGGGCCTACATCAAGCCGCACCTGGTTCATTTCGAAGAGCGTTGCCGGATCGGCGGTCAATCCGTCGCGGCGAATTCGCTGCTCGAACATTTTGAGGCGGTCGAGCAGGCGCGCGGCGCGTGGGCGCTGACATCGTTCGAGTTCACGACGCTCGCCATCATGCGCCTGCTGTCGCAGGCGGCGCTCGATCTGGTGATCCTCGAAGTCGGCCTGGGCGGGCGCTTCGACGCGGTGAACAGCGTCGATGCCGATTGCACCATCATCACCAGCATCGACATCGACCACAGCGAATTCCTGGGCCATACGCGCGAGGCGATTGGGTTCGAAAAGGCCGGTGTCATGCGCCCGGGCAAGCCCGTGATCTTGAGCGATCCCGTGCCGCCCGCGAGCGTGCTCGAGCACGCCGCGGCAATTGGTGCCGATCTGCGCTGCATCGGCCGCGACTTCAGCTACAGCGGCGATGCACAGCAATGGAACTGGGTCGGCCGGATTCAACGTTTCAGCGGCCTGGCCTACCCGGCTTTGCGCGGCGCGAATCAACTTCTGAATGCTGCCGGTGCGCTCGCGGCGTTCGAGGCGATGCGTGGCGTGTTGCCGGTACCGGCGCAGGCCGTGCGAACCGGGCTGGCCCAGGTGCAATTGGCGGGGCGTTTCCAGATCGTCGCCGGCCGACCCACGTTGGTGCTGGACGTCGCGCACAACCCGCATGCCGTCGCCGCGCTCACGCACAATCTGGAGCGCATGGGTTTTCATCCGCGCACCCATGCCGTGTTCGGCGCGATGCGCGACAAAGACATTGCGGGCATGCTGCAGCGCATCGCGCCGCTGGTCGACGCCTGGTATTTCACCGATCTGGCCACACCCCGCGCGGCACGCGCGGTGGAGCTCGAGTCGGTCCTGCGCCAGCTGCCCTCGGTGCGGCCACCCGGCGCAGCCGTGCCGGGCTCCTGCCATGCCGACCCGGCGCACGCGCTGCAAGCTGCCCTTCAAGCGTGCGACCCCGCTGATAGAATCGTCGTCTTCGGATCGTTCCACACCGTGGGCGGTGTGTTGAAGAACGGCCTGCCTCGCCTGAGCGGAACGCATCTGGCCTGATCGGTCGAACGCCGCGAACCCGGCCGGCCTTGCCCAACGTCACGACACCAGCTCGATGCCCCAATCGAAATCGGCTTCGGCCGACACCGTGCAACAAGCGCGCACCAAGGCCCGGCAGCGTTTGATCGGCGCCGTGGTGCTGCTGCTGGTGGGCGTCATCGGTTTCCCGCTGGTGTTCGAGACCCAGCCACGGCCGATTCCGGTCGATGTAGCGATCGAAATTCCGCGCAAAGACACGGCTGCGCCGTTGCCGGCCCCTTCCCCCCGTGCCACGCCGGCAGCGAATTCGGTTGTTGCCTCGGTGGCCAGTGCCAGTGCCAGCGCCAGCGCTGCGCGCAGCGTTGTGGCTGCGGCACCGGCCAGCGCACCATCGGCCGTCCGTCCGGCCCCGGTGGCTGGCGCGTCCGCGCCAGCCGAGCCTGTGGCAGCGACAAACACGGCAACTGCGCCCACCACCGAGTCCGAGGTCGGGCGTTTTGTGGTTCAGGTCGGCGCCTTCGCCGACGCGGCGGCAGTGCAGGCGATTCGAGGCCGGGCCGAAAGGCTCGGCCTGAAGACCTACACCCAGGTCGCCGAAACCGTGGCCGGCGATCGAACCCGGGTTCGCATCGGTCCGTTCGACACCCGCGAGGCTGCCGACCAGGCCGCCGCCAAGGCCAAGGCGGGTGGCCTGAGCGCCGTGGTGCTGACGTTGTGAGGGTCGCAGCATGAACCATTCAGGGGTGTGGCTCGACATCTTGCTCGGCGCGACGGTGCTGATCTCGATGACCGTCGGCATCATGCGTGGCCTGGTGTTCGAGATGCTGTCGGCGCTCGGCTGGGTGGCCGCCTACTTTGCGGCCCAATGGTTGGCGCCGAGTCTTGTGTCTTACGTTCCGGCCGAGGTCGCGGCTACCGGCATCAGGCGCGGGATCGCATTTGGCGTCATGTTTGTCGCCTTCCTGGTGGGCTGGGGCTTGATTTCGCGCGCGCTGCGTGCCGTGATTCGCGGCTCGCACATGAGCACCTCCGACCGCGCGCTGGGCGCGGCGTTCGGGATGGCGCGTGGCGTCGTGCTGTTGCTGGCGGTGGTCACCGTAATCCGACTCACACCCTTGGCAGAAGCCGCGCCGTGGCGACATTCCAGCGCAGTGGCATGGTTGGAATCGGCGCTGCGCGGGCTCAAGCCGGTGCTGCCACGCGACGTCTCGCGCCACCTCCCGTCCTAGTACCGCGACCCAGAGATTTCGATACATGAAACCGCGTCTTCGGCCCGATGGCGTCGTTGCAAGCCTTGCAGGCCGCGCTGGGCCTGAGGCCCAGCCCCTCGCCTGGCGAGCGCAGTCCGCAGGGACTGCGCGCGTCCGGGCTCGGCCTCGCGATACCACGAGGTATCGCTGCGGTTTGCGCCTAGCCCTCGGACCGAATCCATCGCTTTCATTTCGTCTCGAAACCTCTGGGTCGCGGTACTAGGCCGGCATCGATCCAGGATCAACACCATGTGCGGCATCGTCGGCGTGATCGCCAAAGACCCGGTCAACCAGTTGATCTACGACGCGCTGCTGTTGCTTCAGCATCGCGGCCAGGATGCAGCCGGCATCGTGACGATGCAGGGCACCAAATGTTTCATGCACAAGGCGCGTGGCATGGTGCGCGACGTGTTTCGCACTCGCAACATGCGCAGCCTGCTCGGAGCAGTCGGCCTGGGCCAGGTGCGCTACCCGACCGCCGGCAGCGCCTACAGCGAAGAAGAGGCGCAGCCGTTCTATGTGAATGCGCCGTTCGGTATCGTGCTGGTGCACAACGGCAACCTGACGAACGCCGCGGCGCTGAAGCGCGAGTTGATCGCCGTTGACCGGCGCCACATCAACACCGAAAGCGATACCGAGGTCTTGATCAACGTGCTCGCGCACGAGCTGCAGACCGCTGCGCAGGGGATAGCACTCACTCCCGACGCGGTGTTTCAGGCTGTGGGCGCGGTGCACAAGCGCCTCAAAGGGTCTTACGCCGTCGTCGCACTGATCGCAGGCCACGGCCTGCTCGCGTTTCGCGATCCTTTCGGAATTCGCCCCCTGTGTTTTGGGCAAGGCGAGGGCACAAATGGACCGGAATTGATGGTGGCCAGTGAGTCGGTGGCGATTGAAGGAACCGGCCACAAGGTGACCCGCGACGTGGCCCCGGGCGAAGCGATCTTCATCGACCTGCAGGCCAGGCTGCATGCGCGCCAATGCGCCGACAACCCGAGCCTGAACCCCTGCATGTTCGAGTTCGTCTACCTGGCCAGGCCCGACTCGGTGATGGACGGCGTGTCGGTCTATCAGGCGCGCCTGAACCTGGGGGAAACTCTGGCGCAGCGTTTGATTTCGACGCTGCCGCCGAACGAAATCGACGTCGTCGTGCCGATCCCGGAGTCGAGCCGGCCGTCGGCGATGCAACTCGCCCAGCGCATCGGCAAGCCGTACCGCGAAGGCTTCGTCAAGAATCGCTATGTCGGCCGCACTTTCATCATGCCGGGGCAAGGGGTGCGCGCAAAGTCGGTGCGGCAAAAGCTGAACGCGATCGGCGTCGAGTTCAAGGGGCGCAACGTGCTGCTGGTCGACGATTCGATCGTTCGCGGAACGACCTCGAAAGAGATCATCCAGATGGCGCGCGACGCCGGCGCGCGCAAGGTCTACATGGCCTCCGCCGCGCCACCGGTGCGCTACCCCAATGTGTACGGCATCGACATGCCCACCCACTCCGAGTTGATTGCGCACAACCGCACTGTCGAGGAGATTCGCAAGTTCATCGGTGCGGATGCGCTGATCTACCAGGACGTTGCGGCGATGAAGAAGGTCGTCGCGGCGCTGAACCCGGCGATTCACGGCTTCGAGGCGTCTTGTTTTGACGGCGTCTACATCACGGGCGACGTGACCGCGGACGACTTCGCGACGATGGCAGCGCAGCGCAGCGCCCAAGGCGAAGACGAAGACAACCCGGAGCGTTCGCGCCTGGTCTTGCAGGACACGGCGGAGCACGGCCCGTGACGCGCCGCGTTCGCACCCGCATCGCGCCTTCGCCGACCGGTTTCTTGCATCTGGGCACAGCGCGCACGGCGCTTTTTTCCTGGGCCTTCGCGCGCCATCACGGCGGTGATTTCATCCTGCGCATCGAAGACACGGACGAAGCGCGCTCGACTCAAGAGGCGGTCGACCAGATCATCGCGGCCATGAGATGGCTGCGTCTGGACTACGACGAAGGGCCATACTTCCAGATGCAGCGTCTGGGCCGCTACCGCGAAGTGATTGCGAAAATGCTGGGCGAAGGCACGGCCTACCGCTGCTACTGCTCGCCGCAGGAACTCGAGGCGATGCGCGAGACGCAGCGCGCGCGCGGCGAAAAGCCGCGTTATGACGGGCGCTGGCGCCCCGAGGCCGGGAAGAACCTGGGGATGCCGCCGAGCGCGGTCGCGCCCGTGGTGCGCTTCAAGAATCCGCGCTCCGGTGTCGTGACCTGGAACGACATGGTCAAGGGCCCGATCAGCATCAGCAACGACGAACTCGACGATCTGATCATCGCCCGCCCCGCGCCAGGCGGTGCGAAGGACCCAGGGGCCGTGGGCACGCCGACCTACAATTTCTGCGTCGTGGTCGACGACCTGGACATGCAGATCAGCCACGTGTTGCGCGGCGACGACCACGTGAACAACACGCCGCGCCAGATCAACATCTTGCGTGCACTCGGTGCAGAGCTGCCCGAGTACGGCCATGTGCCGATGATTCTTGGCCCGGACGGCGACAAGCTCTCGAAGCGCCATGGCGCCGTCAGCGTGACGCAGTATGAGGACGCCGGCTACCTGCGCGAGGCGATGGTCAACTACCTCGCGCGGCTGGGCTGGAGCCACGGCGACGACGAATTGTTCGACCGTGACCAACTCGTGCGCTGGTTCGACGGCAAACACCTGGCGCGAAGCCCAGCGCAGTGGGACCTGACCAAGCTCAACTGGGTGAACGCGCAGGCGCTGAAAAAGATCGACATCAACGTATTGGCCGGGCTGCTCGCCGGCCGCTTGCAGCGCCGCGGACTGATTGTCGAGGCAGACGCGCCGCTGGCCGGCATGTGCACCCTGTTCCGCGATCGCTGCGTGACAACCGAGGAGCTCGCCGATTGGCTGGCCATGTATTTCTCCGAAGTCAAGCCGAGCGACGCAGATCTCGCGGCGCATGTGACGCCGCAAGTCGGTCCGGCATTGGTTGCGCTGGCCGACTCGCTGGCTGAAGTGCCCTGGGACAAGGCATCGATCTCGGAGGCGATCAAGTCGGTGTTGGCCGCGCATGGGCTGAAGATGCCGCAGCTCGCGCATGCGGTGCGCGTGCTCGTCTGCGGCCGTGCCCAGACGCCTGCGATCGACGCCGTGCTCGAGTTGTTCGCGCGCGAGAGGGTGCTTGCGCGCCTGCGGCGCAGCTGAAAACGCTGGCTATAATTCCGCTCTTTCCCGAATTGCGCTGGCTTGGATTTGAGTCAATGGGGGTATAGCTCAGCTGGGAGAGCGCTTGCATGGCATGCAAGAGGTCAGCGGTTCGATCCCGCTTACCTCCACCAACAAGCTCACGCGATGCAGCGCAATGAAGGACGAAACGTTTTCCTGTCCCCTTCGTCTAGAGGCCTAGGACACCACCCTTTCACGGTGATTACAGGGGTTCGAATCCCCTAGGGGACGCCAACAACGCGGGCGCAATGCGGCCCGTGATGCAGGAAGCAGCGCAGAGATGAGGAGTGGTAGTTCAGTTGGTTAGAATACCGGCCTGTCACGCCGGGGGTCGCGGGTTCGAGCCCCGTCCACTCCGCCAATGTTCAAGAAAAGCGGGCCCTTCGGGCCCGTTTTTCTTCCTACCCCCCTTTGTACCCCCCCCCCCGCTGAAAGCGGTCGGGTCAAGCCCGGTCAGGCCGCGACATCCTGGGGCGGCTGAAGCTCTGTTCTTGACGCGCCTCTTCCGGCAGTCGAGAGTACGGCATGAGCAAGTCAGCATCCTTTCCATTTTTGGGCGTGCCCACGAACGACCGCAACGCTGCGTTCCCGGGCATTGCGGAGTTCTCCTTTGCAGTCGCTCAGGACCCGTACGGCTACTACCCAAGCGATGCTTCGCGGCGGTCCGCCACCTACAGCAAGAGCACGCTCCCGTCGCAGATTCGCTGCGCCAACCCGCGGTGCCAGCAGGGCGGTCTTGAGACCCAGTAGATCGTGAACTTCCATCCGGACGGCGAGTACGACTTCCCGTGCAACGGTCATGAAGGGACACCAGCAGGACGGCGCAAGGGCGATCCTTGCGACAACCGCTTCGCCGTCACGCTGTCCGTGGTCCGCCGTGCATGGCGATGATTCACATCCGACCGCCAAAGAGCCCCAGCTCACGCGCCACCCGCACATAGGCGTCGGTCATCGCAGCCTTGCGTTCCACCGGATGCTGGACCGTCAGGGCGGCACAAAAGCAGGCCACGGGGTGCTTTCGCACAGCCCTCGCTTCGACCCAGGTCAGCACTTCGTCCAGCTCAGCTGAGCGCACGTCGTCATCGACACAGCGCTCGATCGCGGTCGCGAGGATGCCGAGGGCTTCCTTTGCCATCACGTCGCTGCGGGTTTCGTCCGCCCAGAGGCCGAAATGCGCAACTTTGCCGTCTTTCAAAGATGAGAACATGACAAGAACGTAGCACGCCATCGTTCTCGTTTGAAGCTCAAATCTTCAGTGGAAGTTTCTCCATGCATTCAGGGAGATAGGGGGAACAGGGGCCTGCGCCCATGCACTTGCGGGAAGTGCGGTACGTCCCGGCAGCAATCGGGCCGTAGCGGAAGCGGTGAGCAAACCGGCTATGTGCCTAAACGCTCTTTCAGAGCGGTGTACTGCTGCGCAAAGACATCGGGCTTCTTCGCCCGGAGGCTTTCAAGATTGGCGAGCTTCCATCTCAGGGCCGGGAGGTCTTTCAGGTGAGGAAAGGGCATCAGGTCCCAGGCAGGTTCGGCCCTCACCAGCGACAGCAGGAAGTCCTTGTGCTTGGCCGTCAGCGCTTTCGGAAGATCGTTCTTCATGGTGGCCCGGACTTGCTCCAAGGTCGCAAGTGAGACCTCTTCGCTGGTCATCCCCCTGAAGTGGTTTTCGTAGATGCTCTCCAGCGGCAGGTCTGTACTGAAAAGAACTTCATGCACCGGCCGGTTGTGCCCGGCCAGATGGCCGACGAAGCAATCGACGAACGCCGAGTCCAGCCCGAACTTCTCGTACATCTTCAACACATCGAAGATGTCCCGCGGATGCTGGCGATCCATCGCCGCGACCAGTTTGCTGCCGTAGATTTCTGCTGTGTTCAGCATCGGTACGGCGATCTCCGCCGTGAACGTGTCTTGCGCCGTCGGCGTGAGCGGCATGGCTTTCGTCGGCAGGAGCGTGCCGCGAAAGATGTGATTGACCTCGATCTTCACTTCGGCCAGATCACTCCTCACGAAGAGCTTCACGTCTTCGCCGCCCGGCTTTTTGGGGAGCGTGACGGAAAGGCCACGTCCTTCAAGCGTCATTGCCGCCGCTTGCAAGTCGCTTTGCATGGCCTGCAGGGCATCGTTCCGCGCCAGCGTGTGGTCGGTGAACACCACATCGATGTCCACTGAAAGACGCGGCATGTCCTGCACGAAGAGATTGATGGCCGTGCCACCCTTCATCGCAAAGCGGGGTGACGCGAACACATCCGGTGCGATGTCAATCAGCAGGCGAACCGTGTCGATGTACTCCTGCTTCATGGCGTGAGGTCCAGCCTTTCGCCGTTCTTGGATACGGCGATCCATCGCGATCCTCCGCCTTTGGCTTCGCTGTGTTTCTTCGCAAGCGCGGCCCAGGGCAGGTCGAGTTCTTCAGCAAGCGCGCGCGCCAGGCGGACGACCTTGATGCGGGTCGTATGGGTCAGCAAGGTTTCGAGGGTCGTGCTGCGCAGGCTGCGCGTGCTTTCGACAAGCTGTCGCGCATCCTGAAGCGATTCCGTCTTTCCCACGTCGCTGAGGAGTTCAAGAAGGGCCCGTTCCGGGACCGAGACAAGGACGCCCTCGTGGCCGGCAGGAAGGGTCCGCACGCCGAAGTTCGGAGGCAGCGCCGCGTCGAAGAGTCGAGTGGTCTGATAGGTGCAGGGATACCGGCTCACCAGCCATTCAGGAAGGCGAATCGGTTGTTCGCCCCACAGCGAGATCGTTTCCCGGAACGACATGTTGTGCTTCACGCCCCGCCAGGCGAGAGCCGTCTTCGCCCCGACATGCAAGCCCTCGTGCCGACGCTTGAGATAGGCCAGACATCCGTCCCGCGTCAGGGTGTCACCGGGCAGCATGTAGGCACCGCGGCCCAGATGGGTGAGCCATCCGCCTTTGGCCAGATGGGAGGCATGGGCGGCGGTCAGGCCATTCGCCTTCAAGAAGACTACGTCCAGCGGTTCGCCTCGGGGGAGAACCGCCAGTAGAGACTTGAATGAAAAACCATCTGTGCTTGATCTCATAGATCAACTATGACGTGTTTTTCATTCCTGTTCAAGCGCGTTGTATAGATAACGTGCAAATAATGACTTGATGGATCAGTATTTGGAATACTTTCATACAACCCTCCGGCGAGCGCCGCCGCTTGGAGAACGCATCCTAGGCCGGTGCCACTTCAACGTACTGCGGCAACGTTGTGCGCACTGCAGAGTGCACCTCATGTGACCGTGGGCAAACTCCGTGTGCGCTTGTGCCACGCATTTCCCCCTCAAGAGCTGGCGACGTATGGCGCCGGCCTGGGGCGCTGACCACCACCCTTGCGCGCGCGCGGCTCGGCGAATCGGCACCGAACTTGAGTTGCGTTCGCATGCCGATGGTGCTCAATGGGCCGGCCTGTGATCGTCGTCACGCTGCATGCTGCTGTCTCGCGTCTGGCCTAAAGCTGGTGTCGCTTCGTCCCGATAGACCCGGACTTGTTCATCCCTTTGTCGGAGTCACCATGCACATTCTTCGTAGTGGCGCGGTTCATTGCTGCGCGTGTTTGGCCCTGCTTGCGGGCACGGTCGGTCTGTCGGGCTGCGGTGGTTCGCCCGCCGCCGCGTCGGCACCGATCACGCAGTCCACCATCACTTTGCCGTCGTCGGTGCAAGTGGTGAGTGCGAAGTGAGCAGCAAGGTCACAACCATGAACACCAAACTGAAAGCCCTGAGCCTGGTCCTTGGCACGCTCGTCGTGCCGCTGGCCTTCGCAGCCGCGCCCACCTCGGGCGCCTACGTCACCGACAACCAGAACACCTGGGTCCAGGACCGGGTCGGCGACCGCATCAGCACGGTCAACATGATCATGTGCGTGATCGGCGCGATGCGGCCCGACGCGCTCGTGAACCAGGGCGCATACCGCGCGCTCATCGATGAGAACAAATGCAGCGGTCGCGGCGACAGCAGCAAGTCGGGCAGCACCAACGCGGGCGAGGCGAATGCCACCAACTTCATGTCGGCGGTGGTCGAGTCGACCCAGGCTTCGGCGCTTGAGCCCTTGATCATGAAGGCGTGGATCACGAGTGAAGGCGAATCCGACCGAAGCCGCATCTACGTCTACGGCGTGGCGACGGCGGGCAAGTCGGACGCGAACCCGAACGGCCTGTTCACGATCACCTATTGCGGCAAGCCGATCAGCCTTCCGAATGCGCCCTGCAAGTTCAACGGCGTGCTCAAGTCCGACGCCGACGGCTTGAGCTTCTACGAGTTGTCGAACGAAGGCAATCAATCCCAGACCACCAAGCTGGCGCTGCAGGCCGCCAGCACCGACAGCGGCCAGGGCCGGGTGCAAGGCGCCGAGAACGGAAATGCGTTCGATTTCAGCTTCGCCTACAACACCGACAACTTCCGTCGCAGCGACGGCACGATGGACGGCTGCTTTGCGCGCGACAAGGCGGTTGCCGACTACTCCACCTGGCGCTATGGAACCTACACCGAAGACGGTTCGCGCCTTGACGCCAGCAACCCCGGGTTTCCGGTGAAGTATGTGAACGGCAACAGCAACTACTTCGGCTTCTGGGGCTTCTGGGGCCTGTGGTTGCCTGATTCGGCCCTGGCCACTGTGGGCACATCGGGCACGCTGACGCGCCGGGTCGGCGGTGAAGACCAGGCGCTGACGGTCGTCAAACGCGGCGGCAAGCTATGGAAGCAGGAGCGCCAGGTCTCGACGCTGGGCGCGTTCAAGAGCGTGTCGATGATGTATTGGGTGAGCAACCCGGTCGGCGCGCTGCAGCAAGGTTCCAACTACGAACTGCAATGGGACGGCACCCGACTGGTCGCGATCGGCACCCAGTCGTGCAGCCAGAATGGTTGCTCGCAGCAGCCGATTTCGCCAGCGCTTGAAGTGACGGCCGCCAACTTCAGGGCCGCAGGAGTTCGGATGCTGCCGATATTCTTCCCGTCGGGTGGCGGCAACGGCGCGATCAGGGTGCCCTTGACAGGGGCCTTCGATGCCGACTCGGTGTTGGCGTTCCGCACCCGCAGCGTGGTGGCACCTGATGCGAGTGACGCGCCGAGCACGCTCGTCTGCCTGAACAACTGTCTGGCCGGCGACCTTGCCGGCGCGTTTGCGACGCAGCCGCCGCAGGCGTTCCTGTCCCAGTCATGGGCACCGGTTGTCTCGCCGCCGGAATACCAGTTCAGCAACGGCATGTTGAGCCTGCTCGGCGTGGACGTCGACGCTTCAGCGCTCGACAAGAGCAGCATGGGTCCGTTCGGCGGTGGCGTGAACAGCGGTGCGATGGTGGTTGCCGATGACCTGCCGGCCGTGCGCTGCGATGTCAACGGCACGCCGAACGTTGCGGGCAGTCGCATCTGCCCCGGGTTGGCCGACCAAGCCGCAGTGACGTATCAATGGGAAACCGGCCCGAACCAGTGGAACCAGTACTTCGGCGCGGCGGGCGTGGTCATCGATCCGCCCAAGCAGCTCGCGCTGGCCGTCAATGCCGGCACGGTCCGCGCCGCCGACATCGCCAAATACGATGGCACCACGGTGCAGCTTCAGTTCAGCGGCTTTGGCGAACTGCAAGGCGTTCCAGGCCACTGCGTAAGCCCGGACACGAATGCCACAGCCGCGTGCGGGCAGAACGTGCGCTGGGTGCCGGCGTTCGACATCCGCGATGGCGCCGGCGTCACCGGCGGCTCCAGCACCTACTACGTGAAGTACCTGGAACGTGAATTGCGCCTTGCCAAGCTCAGCGGTTCGCCCGAAACGAGCTGCAAGGCTTCGCTCAGCCTGGCCAGTGCTGGTGCATTGACGCTGCCCGATGCGAGCAGCATCACGGTGGATCCAGTGGTGACGAACGGCGAAGAGCCGACGCCCGCCAACCCCAAACCCGCTGTGATCGACGGCATCTTGCAGGACTGATCAGCTTCCCGGGGCCGACGCCAAGCGTCGGCCGCCACCGGGGGGACGAGCAAAGTGGCAAAGCCACATTTGCTCATCAATTCGGTTCAGTTTGGTCACAGCAAGGAAGCGGCGCAAGCCGCTTCCTTTTTTCATGGCTGGGGCGAGGCCAGGCTGTCGAGGCACGGCGTAGGCGCCACCGTCGCGCCGTTCACCCTGAAACACAGGTGCGCCTGCGCCGCCGGCACGGCGCCCGCGACCAGCAGGCCGTGCAACGCACTCCAGGGCGCACCCTGATCGGCAGGATCGGCGCAGTGCACTTCAGCGAACTTGTGCGCGCTGTCCACGGCGATCGTGCACTGCATCGCATTGGCGCTCGCGCCTTGCCTTTGCGCCAGATCGTGCAGGCGGCTCGCCAACTTCTGGCGCAGCTCCAGGGCGGCGTGTTCACGCTGCAGGTTCGCATCGAGTGGCGCCACTGCGTCAGGCGCGAAGCGGCCCCAACTGCTGCGCCCCAGCGGCCGCATGATGACGGGGGCAAAAAGGCTGGCAAACGCCGCGCCGGGTGCGGCGGCTGGCGGGCTGGGTGGTGGTGCGGGCACCGGAGCGGGTTCCGGCGCGGGCCCAGGCTGTTGCGGAACCGGCACGTTTGCAGTTGCCGAAAGCGGCGCGCGCGGCACTGCCGCTGTCGTTCGCCGCGCGACAGGCGCAACGCGCCGCACGGCAGTAGCGGCAGCGACCACCGCTGCAGGTGCAAGCTTGGGGTCAACTCTCGGCGTGTACAGCTGCACCGTGATCGCGCCGCGAAACCGGCTGGTGTTCGGCGCGGCCAGAGGCTTGTGCGCGGCCGGCTTCCATGCAGTCACAACGACCAGCGCATGCACCGCAATCGACGCCGCGAGTGCGCTGTACAGCGCCAGGCGCGCAGGCAGGTGCGGTGCGACGCGGCCTGCAGCGCGGGTGTGCTCGTCCATCACTCCCGATTGCACCACCCTGCGGCGGCGCGCCAATGGTGAAAAAGACCGTCGTCCCGAGGACAGATCGGCGTCTCAAGGTCGCCGGGCCCAAGGCAGCGTTGCCAGCGCCACCGCCAGCGCCGCGGCAGGAAGGGCCGGCCAACCCACATCATCCGCACCGCGCTCGGGCTGCGGTGGCCACGCCGTGCATCGCGACCAGGTTGGCGGTAGGGGCCCCCACCGTGCGCAAAGGCGCCGGGGTCGTACGCCCTTGCGCTGCTGCACTGCCCCGCGCGCGCCTGAATCAGCGCCCGGCGCGCGCGCGGCTAGACTCCGTGCCAGGCATCCGAGAAACCGCAGTTGACCGCTTTCCCCCGCTGGCTACACCGCATGAACACTGACATCCATACCCACGACGACCCTCACCTTTTGGGTGAGAGCGCTACGCACCCGATTGAGCCGCGCTGCGGCACGCTGGCCGCGTTGCTCCACCTTGCAGGCCGCGCCAAGCCGGGGGCTTGGCCCTTCGCCAGGCACAGCCAGTCCACAGGACTGTCTGTGTCCGGGCTCAGCCTCGCGGGCACGAGCCCGCCGCGTCGTCGCGCCTTGCCAGCGCACCGCATCACGGCCCACTCGGGCGCGTCCAACTGCGGTTTCTAGG
>JAEMQF010000043.1 GCA_022758925.1 Burkholderiales bacterium
GCATTGCGTTGAACGCGGTGTTCGACAGCATGTGCACTTCGTCGATCATGTAGACCTTGAAGCGCCCGAGCACAGGCTTGTAGACCGCCTGCGCGAGCAACTGGGCGATTTCATCGACGCCGCGATTCGAAGCCGCGTCGAGTTCCACGTAGTCGACGAATCGGCCAGCGTCGATGTCGGTGCACGCCGCACAGACGCCGCAAGGCCGTGCAGTGACGTCGCCGCGGCCATCGGCACCGATGCAGTTGAGGGACTTCGCAAGGATGCGCGACACCGTGGTCTTGCCCACGCCACGCGTGCCCGTGAACAGGTAGGCGTGGTGCAGGCGGCGCCGCTCGAGTGCATTCGACAGGGCGCGCACGACATGCTCCTGACCGACCAGCGCTTCGAAATCGCGCGGTCGGTACTTGCGTGCGAGCACGGGTGAGGACATGGAGGGCATTCTACGAGTGAGGGCCCCGCGCACCAGCTTGCTGCCCGATAATCGCCGACCCCATCGTCGATCTCATTCAAATCGAATCGCGCACTTCATGACCGGACCGCCCGATTCTTCGCCGCACTCCTCGAGCCCAGCCGATAGGCTCAGCTACGAACAGGCAGGCGTGCGCTATGACAGTATTGACCCGCTCAAAGTGGCCGCACAGCGTGCCGCGGCGAGCACCGCGCACCACCTCGTGGCACTCGGATTCAGCGAAGTGGTCGCCTCACGCGGCGAATCGGCGTATGTGGTGGACGTCGGTCCGTTCTGCATCGCCAGCATCGTCGAGTGCCTTGGATCGAAGGCGCTCGTCGCCGACGAAATGCATGACCTGACCGGTAAAGACTACTACGCGGGGATTGCACAGGACACGATCGCAATGGCGATCAATGACTTGATCACGGTCGGTGCCACGCCACTGATCGTGCAGGCCTATTGGGCCGCCGGAGGATCGGCCTGGTTCGACGACGCGGGCCGCTGCGCTGCGCTGGTGGAAGGCTGGAAGCGCGCCTGCGACATCTGCGGCGTGGCCTGGGGCGGTGGCGAGACACCGGCATTGGCGGGCATTGTTGAAGCCGGGCGCATTGACCTCGCGGCGTCGTGCACCGGCATTGTCAGCCCGAAGCGGCGGCTGTCGCTCGGCGACGCGCTCGGCCCGGGAGACGCCATCGTGCTGCTCGGTTCGAGCGGCATCCACGCGAATGGCCTGAGCCTGGCGCGCAAGCTCGCCGAACGCTTGCCGCGCGGATATCTCACACCACTCGCATCCGGGACGAGCTACGGTGAAGCGCTGCTGACACCGACCCTGCTCTATTCGCAGGTCACCGAAGCATTGTTCGCGGCCGGAATCGTGCCCCATTATTGCGCCAACATCACTGGGCACGGCTGGAGAAAACTGTTGCGCCACCCGGCAGCCCAGGGCTATCGGATTCACACGCTGCCGCCGGTTCCCGAAGTGCTTCAGTTCATCCAGCACCAGGCCGGGCAAGACGCGCGCGCGGCCTACAGCACCTTCAACATGGGGGCTGGGTTCGCATTGTTCGTTGCCGCCGATGCGGCGAAGCGGGCCGTGGCAGTGGCGCAAGCGCAAGGCGTGACCGCGTGGTTGGCCGGGGAAGTGGTCACCGGCGCGAAGCGCCTGTTCATCGAACCGCTCGGAATCGAGTTCGCGGCAGACACACTGCAATTGCGCTGAAGCCTCTGCCCTACAATTCCAGTTGACGGGCCTGCCCGCATGGAAGCGCGGCGAACCGGGTCAGGTCGGGAACGAAGCAGCCCTAACCGTTGCGACCAGTGCCGGGGTCAGGCTCGTCACCTCAACCACGCGGACCCGCCTCCGCAGGGTCAACCACCTCTGCGGGTACGGCCGTTCGATTGGTTTGAGCCACCGCGATTCCGTCACGCACTGCCGCACCCGCGTTCAGCAAGGTTTCTCGCAGATCGGCCAGGTTGACCTTCAGGACCCGCGAGTATCTCGAGGCCAGGTGCGTCAATGCCTCGGTGCAGCGCTGGGGCGGCTGAATGTCACTGGCCGCGACCAGTTCGCTGGCAGCACTGGCCGTTGCGCGCAAGATTTCAGCATCGCTGCCCGGCGTGCGAACGGGCTTGTCCAACGGCAGCGGTCGAATCATCTGCACGAGATCTTCGCCAAGACCCCATTGCCGCACAACAGCGCTGCGCAGCGCATCGAAGTCCACACCGAGCACGGTGTTTGATGCGACCTCTTCCGACAGGCCCGGCAACTCAGCGGCTGCACCTTCGGAACCGGCAGACGCCAGCGTCGGGCGCATGAGTTGTTCGATTTGTTCGGCCTCGTCGGGGAAGTGATACTGAACCAGCAGGCGTCCGAGGTTTTGCAGGACCACCACCAGAAACACGACCTCGGCGTCGTAACCCGCGGGTCGCAAGGCCTGCCCTGCGTAGGCGGCGAGACGAACGCGATCGATCAAGCGCTGCATCAAACCCGCCTGCGCCGGCTGCAAGGGCCCCGGCCACAGGCGCAGCGAATTGGCGGCGCGGCGCACGCCGTCCACCCCCAACAAGGCGATGCTGCGTCGAATCGCAAGAATCGGTCCGTCGCCAGACGCAGCCGCTTCGCGCAGTTGGCCCGAGTTTGACGAGCGAAGCAGCTCCAGGCACAAGGCAATGTCAAGCAGCACCTGCGAGGCTGTTCCTTCAGCGTGTTGGCCTTCGATGCTGGTCATTCCCGCAACCCTGGCGGCCAGCCCCGGCTGGGCTGGCAGGTGCCCGACCTGGTTGATCCGGTCCATCAGCAGCGACAGGGGGCCGCCGGACTCCGTTGCCTGGGCCTGGCGCCAGCCATCCAGCGCGCGCAACAAGGTTCTCGCACTGCGATAGCGCTGCCGTTCCTGGTTGGCAATACAACGATTGACGATGGCGCGCAGCACCTCGGGTACGTTTTGCGTCGAATTGAAAGGCAGACGCAGGATTTCGTGCCCCCACGGTGTGAGCCGGTTCATGGCGGCACCGAAATCAGCCTCGTCGAACGCCGGGTGCGCCGCGAGCCAACGGTACATCAGCAGGCCGCATCCGATCAGGTCCCGCTCCGCTTGATGGCGCTGCCGATGCACCTGCTGCAGATCCGCCGTGTTGGCGCGAGGAGCAGCCTCATTGCCTTTGATCGATGTCTTGTTCGAAGCCGTTTCCGAGGCCGCACCGAGGGCCATCCAGCGCGCTTGGCCTTGTTCGTTGAGCAGCAACGAATGCAGCTGCACATCGTGATGGCCCATGCCCGCATCGTGCACATAGGCCAGCCCCTGCAAGGCCTGAATCATGATGTCCACCATCTCTGCCGGAGTGCTCGCGGGGTGCGCAGCCAACCATTCGCCCAAGGTGACGCCGTAGCGGCGCTCTGCGGTGACGAACGGCCACGAGTCCTCCACGCCCACGTCCAGCAAAGGACAAAGATTTGGATGGCTGAGCCGCGCGGCCTTCTTCACCCTGGCGAGCCAGCTCTGAAGCGCCGCGCCGCCACTGGGCTGTGCGCGTGGCAGCACGAGCATCAGTTCCTGACCCATTGCAGGGTCGAACGCGAGCCACGCCGTCGTTGCGGCGCTCTTGCCCAGGAGTTGGCGAAGTTCGAAACGGGCGAACTTGGGCAGCGCCTGCGGTTTGTGGGTTGCGGATGTCGCGGGATCCATGGCTCAGAGCGGCAACTCACCCATTGGACGCTGCCGGCGCTGCGGGTAAAGCGCCGATCAGCGCCGCATTCAGCGTCCAGATCCAGCGCAAATGTGGACCGGCAGACCGCGGCGCCGCGTGCGCAAGTGCCTGCAAACGCCGCATCAGGCGATTTCGATCAACCTGCCCTGGCCGGTGACAAACGCACAGCGCACTGCCGCGCCGGGTGCGAGGCGTGCCACCGCTTCGCGGTAACGAATCAATTGTTCGCGGTAGTCGAGGAGTTGCTCAGGACCGAGCGCGAGCTTGTAGTCCAGCACCCACCAGGCGCCACCGTGCGCCTGGTCGAACTGAAGCAGGCGGTCGATTCGCAGCACCTCGCCGCCATCGCTCACCGGCACTTCATTGCCCCACCAGCGCAACGCGGTCGTGTCGAAGAACCGGGCGCAATCTTCGCTGAGCAGGATCGCCGCACCGATCGACACGACCTCATCGGGGTCGGCGTCGAATTCGCGTGCCGCTTTCACTGCCAGATTTGACAACGATTCGCTGGCGGGGTGGCCCAATCCGGGCGTGGCCCACTCGAGAAGTCGATGCACAGCGAGGCCGAGGCGGCGCTGCGTCGACTCGCCAGCTCCGTCTTCACGGACCGCCGGCGCGTCGGGAGCGGGCATTGCGGCAGCACGATCGAGCGTCGGGAGGACTCTGAGCCGAACCGGCAATTCAACGCGTGCCGCGACATCGCCTGCGCCGCAGATCGGCACCCAGGCCGCTGCATGGGGTCGAACCCGATCCCACCACGAGGCGCCCGGCTCGCCGCGAACCGGTTCCGTGGCGCTGACGAACAGCCGCTCCTTGGCACGCGTCAACGCGACATACAGGCCATTGAGCTCTTCGCGTTCACGCGCCGCATGTTCTGCTTGCAGCGTTGCGCGCAGCGATTCGGGGCACTTTGATTCCGAGTACAGGAAAGCGCAACAGACCGGGAACTCCGATTGCACCGGCCAATCGACGAGCAGACTCGGGGGGCGCGATGGGGCGGATTCAGGCTGCGCATCCATGACAAACACGACTCGCGCCTCCAGGCCCTTGGCGCCGTGCACCGTGAGCAACTGAACCGCGTCGGCACGAACCGGAGCCACGACGCGCACACTGCGGCGCTTCAATGCGCGCACAAAGTTGTATGGCGTGGAGTATCTGGCTCCATCGAGCGTCAAGGCTTGCGCCAAGAGGGCGTCGATGGCCTCCAACGCCGCCCGGCATTGGTCAGCGGGCACACTTTGCGCCACGCGTTCGCGGTACTGCCCCTGGTGAACGATTCGATCCAGCAGGTCGTGCGGTGGAAGTCGTGCAGCGTCATTGCGCCAGCGCTGCAGCAGATCGCTCGCACGGCCCAGCACGGTGCTGCCGTGCACCGGCAGCACGAGCGCGGCCCACCATGAGCCGTGTCGGTCGGATTGCCGAGCCAGGAGCATCAGGTCGTCGTCGCTGGCGCCAAACAACGGGCTGCGCAAGGCCTGGGCCAAGGACAGGTCGTGCTGCGGCGAGGCCAACACGTCCAACACGGCCACCAGATCGCGTACTTCGGGAGCGTCGAGCAGGGCATGGTCTTCGACCGCGACGAAAGAAATGTGAAGCACGCGCAACGCTTGCGCCACGAGGCGCAGCGACTGTCGCTTTCGGCACAGCACCATGACCTCATCGGCAGGAATGCGCTGTCGCTGGACGATGTCGAGGACCGCAGCCGCGACACGTCTTGCTTCCTCTTCGCGCCGCACTTCTTCGACGCTGTGCCGTGGGGTGCTGAGGCTGTCGCGCCAGACCGGTGCCAACCCTGCGTCCGATGCCTCGGTTTTGCCGGTGCGCTGCCGCGGCACGCTGGCCAAGGCCCAGATTCCAGCCCCGGGCAACAAGCCCACTTCGGTGCTGTGTGGGCGATAGGCACCGAAAGGGCCGAGTTCACTGGCTTGGGTGAATATTGCGTTCAGCGGCCCGACGATTTCTGGCGCGTTGCGACGGGTATGGTCACACTCGAGAACAATTCCATCGAGTGCGTCGCGCACGAAGTTGCGCACGGCTGCGAAGACCCTGGGTTCGGCACGTCGAAAGCGGTAGATGCTTTGCTTCGGGTCGCCGACGATGAAGATCGACAACGGGCGCTGCCCGCTCCCACCACCGCCCGCACCCGCGTAGCCCATCAACCATGCGTGCAATGCGTGCCACTGGAGCGGGCTGGTGTCCTGAAACTCGTCGATCAGAACATGCCGGTATCGCGCGTCGAGCCGCTCCTGCACCCACCCGGCGAGCGTGCTATCGCGCAGCAGGGCCAGAGCGCAGCCTTCCAGGTCCGCCATGTCGGCCAGCCCCTGGTCGCGTTTGTAGGCCGCGTATTGGGTGAGCAGGACACGCGACAGGCGCACCATCGCCAGGTGCTCGAGTTGCGACTCGTGTTGGCGAACTTGCGCGGCTACTCGCTCCAACCGCGCCTGCACCTCGCTCAGCCCGACGGCGCTGCCCAATTGCCGGCGCGTCCCCTTCTCCGTGAAAAGAACGCTCCACGCAGCCTCGAACAATCCTGTCGCGTCGGTGGCCTGCAGCGCCGCCGCCAGACGCTGCGCCACGCCATTTGCACGGGTGCCGCCACGCGCGAGTTCGCTGGCCAAATCACCGAGTACGACGCGCCAAGTCGGCGTGCCAAGGGTCAGTGCCGGGTGTTGGCCAGGAACAAGCTCGGGCCAAACCTGCGAAGCCGCGGCGACACTGGCTATGAGCAGACCGACTCGGTCGGCGCGTTCGATCTCGACCCGCCGCTCGAGCGCCGCCTCCAGCCATTCGCGCAGGCGCGTGCGGCCACGACGCGAGCAGAGTTCATCGAAATCTGCAAGGCAAGCGGCATCGCTCTGCACCGCCGCGTGAAAGCGCCGCCAAAGCGCGGGGAGGTGATCGTCGAGTGTCTCGATCAATTCCACGTCGCCTTGCATGCCAATTTCGTCGAGCAGTTCGCTTGGCGAGGATCGCAGCAACTGGGCGAACCAGGCGTGAAAAGTCTGGATCTGCACGGGGCGCAGTTCGCGCAACACGCTGGCGTGCAACTCGGCAAGGATCGGCGCCAGCCGCGCGGCGTCTGGTGGCGTGACCCCGCGCGCGATCAGTTCCTCCCCGCGCCGCTGCATCGTGACCTTGGGGTTTGCGAATTCGAGCAACCATTCAGCCAGGCGCTGCTGCATTTCGCTCGCCGCCTTGCGCGTGAAGGTGATGGCCAGCACTTCTTGGGGCCGCGCACCCTCGAGCAATGCGCGCATGATGCGCGAGACCAAGATCCAGGTCTTGCCCGCGCCGGCACAGGCTTCAACGACGACGCTGCGCTGCGGGTCGCAGGCAAGCCGGTAGAAGTCTTCGCGGCTGACTTGCCGGCCATCGGCGCGGTAGGCGGGTTGGTTCATTGGGACCCGATCGCCGCGCTCGCCCAGTGGTCGCGCCGGCACAGGCCGCGCGCCTCGCAGAATTCGCAGGTGCTGCCCTCTCCCAACGGGTGAAGGCGTGCACCGGCACGAAGGCGCTGAAGCTCTGAGGCCATGCCTTCGACCAGCTTCTGCGCCGACGCGGCGACACCAACGTGTTCGATCGACTGAATGCCCTTTCGACTGTCCAGTGCGAGATAGAAAGCGCGCAGCGGGCGCACCTGACCCTGCGCAAGGAGCGCCGCGTAGAAGGCGAGCTGTGTATCTTCGAACGGCTCGCGCACCTTCGCTTTCAGGGCCTCAGCATTGCCTGTCTTGTAGTCGATGAGCACGGTTTGCGCAGGCGGGTCGCCGAGCACGTCAATGCGATCGATATGACCTTCGAGCTCGACGCCTCCAAGCTCCTGAGGCTGGCGCGTCACCGAGTACTCGCCATGCAACCAGCGCAGGCCTTGCGCATCACGTGCGTGCAGCCACTCCACGTAGCGCGGTGCCAACGCCTTGAACGCTGCTGCGTAGGGCAGGAACTCTTCATCATCAAGACCGGCTTCGATCTGGCATGCCTTGGCCGTTGCCATCAGGCGCTCCACCTCCACGCCATGCGCCGCTGCTTGGTCGCGGCCACGGTGGAAGCGCAGCAACACGGCGTGCAACCAGTTTCCGTAGTCGCGCTTTTCGAGGTCTCGCTCAAGCTCGCCGCCCACGCGCAGGCGCAGCACCACCTTGGCGAAAAAACGATATGGGCATTCACGCAGGGCCTCGAATGCGCTTGCCGAAAGGCGCTGAGGCAACATCTCAGCCACACTCGGACCGTGTCGCCCGATGCACTGACGTTCGAGGACCTTCGCGATTCGTGGGTCGACCCACTTGGCGAAGTCCCGCCCTGCGGATCGCAGTGACGCCGCCAGTTGTTCGACCAGCGGGCTGTTCGTGGTGAGTCGATCGGCGTCTTGGCGACGCCGCAGAAGCGTCAGGCGCTCGGAGCCTTCGAGTTGCGCGAATCCAAGTCGTTCGATCTCGCGGCGTTGTTGCGCACCTTCCAGGCCCAAGCCGACTGCTTGGGCGTCACTCAACAAGGGATGCGACTGACCCGCTGCCCCCAGGCGGGTGTGGTCGGTTCCGGGAAAGACGATCGCAGCAAAGGGTCGCAGAATCGTCTGCGCAAGAGGCGCAATGATCACGTCGGCCAACTCCACGCGCACCGACTCGGGCAGGAACCTCCCCGTCTCCAGTGCGGCATCGACCCACCGGGTGAACTGCCTGAGCGTCAGCATCACGTGTCCGGCGGCAGCCCAGGCGCGAAGCTCTCGCAGCCGCGCCGACTCGGTGCCAACCAGCCCGAGAGTCGAAATGAGCTGGCGTCCGGCTGCGTCGTCACACAGGACCGTCATCGCGCCGCAATCTTCGAGTGCGGCACTGAGCGCGCCCAGCCAGGACTTCAGCGAACCGGAGCCGCTTGCCGGCATGCGATTCAAAGACGCGAGGGCACGCCGCAGCAGGCGCCGGCTGGTCGGATCCAGCGCCGCAGCGTGCAGGCTCTTGACTCGGGCCAAGCCCAACTCGCGGCATTGCGCTTCAAGTGATCCGGTGGCACTTTCAGCGTCTGGCACCTCAGGCCAGCAGACTCCCGTCTTCAGCCAGTCGAGCAGATTGTCAGTCGATGCATCGGGTCGCGCCGCATGCAACAACGCCATGACTCGCGCTGCCGCGCGCGTCGTGGCGAGTTTCCAGCCGGTTTCGTCGCGAATCGAGACCGAGTCGCGCTCGAGCAATGCGCGCACCCGTCTGACCAGAACACGATCCTGCGCCACCAGCGCGACCGGGCGCTGCCCGAGCTGCAAGTGGTACAGCACCTGCGCCGCTGCGCACTGTGCCTCGTCTTCGAAGTCCTCGCACAGCGCCAGGGTCGGGCTTGATCCGAGGTTGCTGGCGTCAACACCGTCGAGACTGCCTGTGTCCAGGTCGACGACGATGCAAGGTGTCTGCGCCGGCGCCGCGTCGAGCAGATTCAGCGTCAACGCATCGCGTCCACCTGCGTTGACTGCGAACCAGGCCGCAGGCCGAATTGAAAAGAGGCGGTCCGTGGCTGGGGCCGCACTGAGCGCCGCCCACTCAAGTGCAATCCTTGCGATCACGCGTTCCCGGGCCCCCGAGCCGTCCACCAGCGCCAGAGCTTCGCGCGCACGGGTCCAGTAGCCAGCACGTGCCTCAGGCCGCATGGCCTGTGCGCAGCGCGCGAAGGTGTGCGAAGTTTGCGCCAGATGAACGGCGGCGGTCGCGAAGCCACGTGGGTCGCGCTCTTGCCACGAGCGAGCCCAAGCCTGACGGCTCAAAATTGCTTGCGCATTCAGGGCATCGATGGCAGCATCGAACGTCAAACCTTCGGCTTCCGTCGAGGTTTGCCCGCTCAAGGCTTGCGCCAACGTTCCAGTCGTTTCGATACGCGGCATCCAGCCGCCGCGCTCGGCGAAAGCCCGGCTGGCCAAAGGCATGAGTTGGGCAAACGGCACGAGGACGATGCAATCGCGCAACTCCAGGCGAAGCTGGCCCGCAGTGTCGGCAATCGCCGCAGCGATCTGCGGCCAAGGGTCGGCGCGGCAATCGCGCCGGTCGAGTCCGATCCAGGCTACTGCGGCCATAGTGGAAACCAAAGGTTAGGCTCGAAGCGCACGCGCATTGCTTGTGTCAGAATCATTGTGTCCTGGAGCCCATGCACGGGTTTCAACAGCGAGAGGATCCCATGAGCAGCGAATTGATCAAGCATGTTTCGGACGCCTCGTTTGACGCCGACGTCTTGAAGTCCGACAAACCCGTCCTGGTGGATTACTGGGCCGAGTGGTGTGGACCGTGCAAGATGATCGCGCCCATTCTGGATGAAGTTTCGAAGGACTATGACGGGCGACTCCAGGTGACGAAGATGAACGTCGATGAAAACCGTGATGTCCCTGCGAAGTTCGGGATTCGCGGCATTCCTACACTGATGTTGTTCAAGGGTGGGCAACTTGCCGCAACCAAAGTCGGCGCGCTGTCCAAGTCGCAGTTGACAGCGTTTATCGACGGGCACCTATAATCGACCGAAGTTGATCGCGGGTCCGAGGCTGCCAGCCGGGCCCGACCCCCGAAAGAATCCGACGCCAGCGCCGACCCAGGCAATTCTCGCTTGGGCACGGGAGATGGCAGTCGAGATGTCCCTCACAGTCATCCTTCGCGGCACGGCGCCTTGGTCGTAAGGGCCAGTTCGGCACTCGGCGTCGACATTCCCGCCCCGGTCGAGCCGCGGCTGTCGAGTCACACCTCTTATCGCGCCCCACCCCATGCACCTCTCCGAACTCAAAGCGCTCCACGTCTCCGAACTCATCAAGATGGGTGAGGCACTGGAAATCGAGAACGTCGCTCGCATGCGCAAGCAGGAGTTGATGTTCGCGATCATGAAACGTCGTGCCAAGGGGGGCGAGCAGGTGTTCGGCGACGGCGTGCTCGAAGTGCTTCCCGATGGCTTCGGGTTCCTGCGCTCGCCCGACGCCAGCTACATGGCCTCGACCGACGACATCTACCTCAGCCCCAGCCAGATTCGCCGCTTCAACCTTCACACCGGCGACGCGGTCGAGGGCGAAGTGCGAGTGCCCAAGGACGGCGAGCGCTACTTCGCGCTGGTCAAGGTGGATCGGGTCAACGCTCTCACCCCCGAAGAGAGCAAGCACAAGATCATGTTCGAAAACTTGACACCCTTGTTCCCCAAGGAGCAATTCAAGTTGGAACGCGACATCAAGTCGGAGGAAAACATCACGAGCCGCATCATCGACCTGATCGCCCCTCTCGGCAAGGGCCAGCGCGCGTTGCTGGTTTCGGCGCCCAAGAGCGGCAAGACGGTGATGATGCAGAACTTGGCGCACGCACTGATCGCCAACTATCCCGAGGTCTACCTGATCGTCCTGCTAGTCGACGAACGACCCGAAGAAGTGACCGAAATGCAGCGCACTGTGCGCGGCGAAGTCATCAGTTCGACTTTCGACGAACCCGCAGCGCGCCACGTGCAAGTGGCCGAGATGGTGATTGAGCGTGCGAAGCGCCTGGTTGAACTGAAGAAGGACGTCGTGATCCTTCTCGATTCGATCACCCGGCTGGCGCGCGCCTACAACAACGTGCTGCCGTCGTCGGGCAAGGTGCTGACCGGTGGCGTTGACGCGAACGCATTGCAGCGCCCGAAGCGCTTTTTCGGCGCGGCTCGCAACATCGAAGAAGGCGGCTCGCTGACGATCATCGGCACGGCCTTGGTGGATACCGGCAGCCGGATGGACGAGGTGATCTATGAAGAGTTCAAGGGCACCGGCAATTGCGAGATCCATCTGGATCGGCGCATGTCGGAAAAACGCGTCTACCCGTCGATTCTGCTGAACAAGTCGGGAACCCGACGCGAGGAGCTATTGCTCAAGCCCGAGATTCTTCAAAAGACCTGGATCCTGCGCAAGCTGCTCTATTCCATGGACGAAATCGAGGCCATGGAATTCATCCTTGAAAAGATGAAGGCTACGAAGAACAACCTTGATTTCTTCGACATGATGCGCCGCGGCGGTTGATGGCGATCCACTGCAATGGCCACGCTACAATGCGCGGCTGTCAGCTGCCGGCAAGTGCACCGCGACACGAGGTGTGGCTGCCGCAAACCCAGCACAAGGAAATTCAAATGAAACAAGGAATTCACCCCGCGTACCGCGAAGTCTGCTTCGTCGATTTGTCGAACGGCTTCAAGTTCGTGACACGCTCGACGGCGCAAACACGCGAAACGATCAAGCTGGACGATGGCCGCGAGTTGCCGTTGTACAAGGTCGAGACGACGAGCGAATCGCACCCGTTCTATACCGGCACGCAGAAGAGCGTCGACGCCCTGGGCGGGCGGGTCGAGAAGTTCCGCAACAAGTTCACCCGCATTGGCACCAAGAAGTAGAAGCTCAGGTTCCAGTCGCTCGGGACCCAGGCAGCTTCGGCTGCCTTTTTCGTGCCGGAAGGCGAATGCGGCATGATCCGAGACTCGATTCCGGAATCACTTTGAATTCGCCCAACCCCGCTCTCGTCACGCAGCGTGCCGTGCAACGCATGCCGCGTGTCGCGCTGCTGCTGTTGTGCTCGGTTTATCTGTTGCCCGGATTGTTTGCAAGAGACCCGTGGAAGACTGCGGATGTCAGCGCGTTCGGACACATGGTCAACATCGCCCAGGGGCGTACCTCCTGGTTCGCGCCCACCGTGGGCGGCTTGGCGCCCGATCCCGCAGTGTTGCCTTACTGGCTGGGTGCAGCGTCGATCAAGCTCTTCGCCTCATGGCTGGAGCCTGCGCTGGCAGCGCGCATCCCGTTCATCATGTTGCTGGCCCTGGTCTTGACCCTGACCTGGCTCACGACCTACTATTTGGCCCGCACCGAGGCAGCTCAGCCGCTGGCATTCGCGTTCGGTGGCGAGGCACACCCGGTCGACTATGCACGGGCCGTCGCCGACGGTGCGCTGCTCGCACTGATCGCGACGCTGGGCCTGCTGCAACTCGGCCACGAGACCACGCCTGAACTCGTCCAGCTCGCGGCTGTGGCGCTCTATCTTTACGCGCTCGCTGCAAGCCCCTTTCGCACTCTCGGGCCACGCCTGGGAATGCTGGTGGCGCTGGCGTCGATGGCGGCGAGCGGCGCTCCAGCGATGGCTGTGGCGCTCGGAGTCATTGGTGCGGCGATCTCATGGCGCTCGACCTACGAGAAGGCGCGCAGTCTCGTCGGCTGGGTGCTGCTTGGCATCGGAATTGCCGTTGGCGTGGCAAGTGCCCTCGGCGCCTGGGGATGGCGCCTGGGCCACTACGCATCATGGTCGGATGTTGGAGCGCTGCTTCAGTTTCTCGCCTGGTTCACCTGGCCCGCATGGGCGCTCGCGATGTGGACTCTGTGGCAGTGGCGTCACCACTTGTTGCATCGGCACATGGCAGTTCCGCTCGGATGCCTGCTGCAAAGCCTGCTGGCGTGCATCGCGATGGGTGGCTCCGATCGCGCCTTAATGTTGGGCTTGCCCGCACTGGCTGTGCTTGCGGCGTTTGCGTTGCCGACGCTGCAGCGACGAACCTCCTCGGCAATCGACTGGTTTTCGGTGTTCTTCTTCTCCGTCGCAGCATTGGTCATCTGGGTCGTCTATGCATCGATGCACACGGGCATACCGGCTCAACCAGCGGCGAACGTGGCGCGCCTGGTGCCAGGATTCGTCGCATCGTTCTCACCCCTTGCGCTGATCTTGGCGCTTGCCGGGACTGCTGCCTGGATCTGGCTGGTTCGTTGGCGAACCGGAAAAAACCGTCACCCGCTGTGGAAAAGCCTCGTGCTTCCAGCTGGCGGCGTTGCACTGTGCTGGTTGCTGGTCATGACGCTCATGTTGCCGCCTCTGAACTACGCCCGAAGCTTCCGCTCGTTGGTGCTACGCGTGGCACAGCATGTGCCGCGCGACGCCTGTATCGCCGCACCCGGCATGCCGCGCGGCCAAGTGGCCGCACTCGAATACCACGGTGGATATCGCGTCGACGCGGCCACGCCAGCCACGGACTCGAGCTGTGAGTTTCTGCTGCAAGTCGAGACGCGCGGGCATGTTCCCGAAACCGGCCCTCGGTGGCGGCTCATGGCCCGCGAGCAGCGCCGCAACAACGACGACGAGGTCACAGCGATCTATCGCCGGCGCACTCCGGGCTGACGCCGCGGGTGCAGCGGCAGGCTGACCGCGCCAACAACCATTCATCCAGGGAAAGCCACCGAGACGGCGCACAAGCCGGCGCCATCGCAATTCACAGCTCAAATGAGCGTATCGGCCATGCGCTGGGCGCAACGTTGGGCCACCGCCGCGTCGCGCGCTTCGACCATGACTCGGACCAGAGGTTCGGTTCCAGAGGGCCTTATCAACACTCGACCCTGGCCCTGCAACTCGTGGGTCACGGCGCTTTGTTCGTGCGCTAGACGGGCATTCGATTCCCAGTCGGTTCCGGGCTTGAGCCGAACGTTGATGAGCGACTGTGGAAACAGCGAAATCCCCTTGAGCAACTCGGCCATCGATTTCCCACCGCGCACCACGGCTTGCAGGACCAGAAGCGCGCTGACGATGCCATCACCCGTCGTGTGCTTGTCCAGCGCAAGCAGGTGCCCTGACCCCTCACCGCCCAGTTGCCAGCCTCGCGCCAACAACTCTTCGAGGACGTAACGGTCACCGACCTTGGCGCGAACAAACTCGATGTTGCGCTCACGCAGCGCAAGTTCAACCGCCATATTCGTCATCAGCGTGCCGACCACACCGGGAACCGGCAGACCCTGGCCCAGCCTGTCATCGGCCATCAAGTACAGCAGTTCGTCGCCATCAAACAGGCGCCCCTTGGAGTCGACCATCAACAGACGGTCGGCGTCTCCATCGAGAGCGATCCCGTAGTCCGCCTTGTGCTCACTGACCGCCGCCACCAGGGCAGCGGGCGCCGTGGCGCCAAAACCGGCGTTGATGTTGGTCCCGTCGGGGCTGCAACCGATCGCAATGACTTCGGCACCCAGTTCATGAAAAACGCTTGGAGCCACCATGTACGCGGCACCATGAGCGGCGTCGACAACGAGCTTCAAGCCCTTCAATGACAACTCGGCACTGAACGTGCCCTTGCAGAACTCGATATACCGGCCGCGCGCGTCTTCGAGCTTGCGCGCCTTTCCCAACTCGGATGAGGTGGCCCATTGCGGAACCTGATCCAGAGCCGCTTCGACCTGCTGTTCCCAGGCATCGGGCAGTTTCTCGCCTCTGGCTGAGAAAAACTTGATGCCGTTGTCGCCGAATGGATTGTGCGAGGCGCTGATCACCACGCCCAGATTGAGCCGCAATGCTTTCGTCAGATACGCGACTCCGGGAGTGGGCAGCGGGCCGACGAGCAGGACGTCGACACCCGCCGACGCAAAACCCGCTTCAAGGGCAGACTCGATCATGTAGCCCGAAATGCGCGTGTCCTTGCCGATCAGAACGGGCGGCCTGGACTCGCTCGCTTTCAGCACCCGCCCGACTGCATGCCCCAGGAGCAGCATGAAATCCGGCGTGATCGGCGCTGCACCGACGGCGCCACGAATTCCATCGGTTCCAAAGAATCTTCTGCTCATGGATTCAAGTCTCTTGGGTTCGAATTGTTGTCAGTGGCACAGGCCCGCCGCGCGCCAGATGCTTAACGCGTCTGCGGTTGCCGCGACATCGTGTACACGAATCACGGCCGCGCCGTTTTGCACACTCGCCAAGGCCGCGGCCACGCTCGCGGTTTGCCTCTCGTGGACTGGCCTGCCGGTGAGCAGGCCCAGAGTTGACTTTCGCGACCACCCTACCAGCAACGGAAATCCAACATCCAGAAGTTCCCTTTGCCGTGCAAGCAGTTCGACGTTGTTTTCCACGGTCTTGCCGAAACCGATTCCAGGGTCGAGCACGATGCGTCGCGCCGCCACGTGGCGGCCCGTCAACGCGTTGGCGCGGTTTCGCAGAAAACATCGAACATCGGCGACCACGTCGTCATAGTGCACCTGTTCTTGCATGCTTTGCGGCTTGCCCAGCATGTGCATGAGCACGATGCCGCACGAGTCACTTGCAGCCACCACCGCAAGCGCTTCCGATGATTGCAGGGCGTTGATGTCGTTGATGATGTCCACGCCCATGCGCAATCCGTGCCGCATGAGCTCGGGTTTGGTGGTGTCCAACGACACGGGGCAGCCCAGCCGCAATGCGCCTTCTACAACCGGCAGAATCCGATCGAGTTCTTCCTGCGCACCCACGCGCTGGGCACCCGGCCGGCTGGACTCGCCCC